>JAXDFO010000478.1:0-5577 GCA_034665545.1 Blastocatellia bacterium | reverse complement strand
CACGACTCTGGACTTTTATTATGGCAATTACTCAAACAGACGTGCGGGCGAAAGCGAATCCGCCCAAGAATACCCGGCGCAATGAGATTATCGCCATCGCACTCTTCGCGCTGGGTGCGCTGCTGATGTTGTGCCTGGTCTCCGCCGCCTTCTATCCCAACGACCCTTCGTGGAACTTGAAGGGCGCGAGCGAGACGCACAATCTGGCCGGAGCGATTGGCGCATGGGTGGCAGCGGCTTTCTTCCAGACCGTCGGCCTCGCATCCTACCTCGTCCTGGGCCTGTTATTCATCGCGGCGTGGCAGCGTTTTCGCAGACGCCATATTGATGCGGCCATCTCTCGCATCGGCGGTTCGATAATACTGGTCCTGGCGGTCGCGGCATTACTGGTCCTGTTCGGTCTCCCCGCGCAATTCGATAAAAGCGTCCCGCCGGGCGGGCTGCTCGGAGCGATTATCGAAGGCGTGCTCGAAGGCGGTCTCAATAAAGTGGGGACGGGCGTCGTCCTCTTCGCCGCCGCCGCCATAGGGCTGCTGCTCGCCACCAACTTCTCTTTCGTACATGCTTACGAAAACTTCAGGGATGCCTTTGGCAATCGCTTCGTCTTTTTCCGCACGATGCCTGAAAGGTTCAAGGCTTGGCGCGAGCACCGGCGTGAGTTGGCCCAGGAGCGTATGGAGTTGCGTCGCGCGGCCCAGGCCGAACGCGAAGCCGCGCGCGAGGCTGAGAAGGAGTTGGCCCGCGAATTGACGGGCGCGGAACGCGTCGCGCAGTTCATGAACGAGAACGCGGACGAGGAGCAGAGCCTCGCGGCGACGGCCATCAAGCGTTCGGCCAACGTCTCTTCCAGCACAGCCGCCTCAACTCAAAGCATCCTGCAACCGTCTCAACCGTTGACGAAAGAGAGCGAGCCTGTCGTTCTCGCCAAGACACCCGGCACGAGTTCTACTGTTGAGTTCGTCCCGGCTAACGTTAAATCCAAAACATCGAAAAGCGACGCGGCTTCCAACGCTCTCGCGGACGACATAGATGATGATGAGAGCTCTGCTATCGCAGAAATGGTCAGCGCCGTTTCAGTCGTGCGGACTGACGCGGACGCGCTTGAGAAGATAGCGTCCGTCTCATCAACGATGCCTGTCGAAAAGTCTCGACGCACGTCTGCTGCGGCGACGGCAACGGCGGTCGCGGCCTCGCCGATTACCGATTACGAGATACCGGAAGTTGGATTTCTCAACGCCGCGCCGCCGCATAACGAACAGGCGGACGAAGAGTTGCGCGCGCTCGCTATCCTCGTCGCGGAAAAGTTCAGGGAGTTTAATGTCACGGGCAAGATTGAATTCATCTGTCCTGGTCCGGTAGTCACGACGTATGAGTTTAAGCCCGACCCTGGCGTCAAGTATTCGCGCGTGACGGGCCTCGTCGAAGACCTCTGCCTCGCGCTCAAGGCCGAGTCCATACGCATAGACCGCGTGCCCGGCAAGGCCCACGTCGGCATCGAAGTGCCCAACTCTCAACGCGAGACGATTCACCTGCGCGAAGTGATAGAGTCCAGGCAGTTCCGCGAATCGAACTCGAAACTGACCATCGCGCTCGGCAAGACCATAGACGGCCTCAACTACGTCGCGGACCTCGCCAGGATGCCGCACTTGCTCATTGCCGGTTCGACGGGCGCGGGCAAGTCCGTCGGCGTCAACTCGCTCATCGTCTCCATTATTTACAAAGCGCGGCCCGATGAAGTGAAGTTCATCATGGTGGACCCCAAGCGGCTTGAGCTTGGTCTCTACGCAGCCATCCCGCATCTCGCCACGCCGATTATCACGGACCCGAAGCGCGCCTCCATCGCGCTCAAGTGGGCGGTGAAGGAGATGGAGGACCGCTACAAACGACTGGCCGGTTGGGCCGTGCGCAATATTGACGGCTATAACACGGAAGTCTCGCGTCGCAACCTCGTCAAGGATTACGACGAAGTGACGGGCGAGCCGCACCAGACCTTGCCTTACATCGTCATCATCATAGACGAACTGGCGGACCTCATGATGGTCTCAGGCCACGAAGTCGAAGAGTCCATCACGCGCCTCGCGCAGATGGCCCGCGCCGTCGGTATACATCTAGTCCTGGCGACGCAACGCCCTTCCGTTGATGTCATCACCGGATTAATCAAGGCCAACTTTCCTTCGCGCATCTCTTATCGCGTCTCTTCAAAGGTTGACTCGCGCACCATCATTGACGCCAACGGCGCGGAGCAACTGCTCGGTCGCGGCGACATGCTCTTTCTCCCGCCCGGAACATCCAGGCTCGTCCGAGTCCACGGCGCATACGTTGATGAAGCCGAGATAGGTCGCATCGTCGCGCACACCAAAGCGCAGGGCCAACCCGCCTACGACGAGAGCATCACGCAAACCGAAGACGAAGCGCTCGGCCTCGATGGCGCGGGCGGCGAACGCGACGAACTCTTCGAGGACGCCCTGCGCATCTGCGTCGAGATGAAACGCGCGTCAACCTCCGTCCTCCAAAGACGCTTGCGCATCGGCTACGGTCGCGCCGCCGCCATCCTAGACATGATGGAACGCGAAGGCTTCATCGGACAGGCCGACGGCGCGCGCCCACGCCCCGTCCTCTCCCGCGCCTTCGAGACCATCAGCGAATGGGACGAACAGAGCGCGGCCCAGTAACTCAAGCGACCCTGTCACGCACAAAAGCAGTCTCTCTCGATTGCTACTCATCGCACGCAACGCGAATCAGATCGCCATGCGCGGTCTGATTCGCGTTGTTGCCATAGCAATGGCGGCTGCGCGTCACGCTTCAAATAATTCTGAACAATTTTTCCTGGCCGGTGTCTATCTAGCAGGTCAATTGAATATGAAGAGGATGCGATGCTTGCTATAGAGGGGTTGGAGAAAAGCTATTCGAGCGGCGTGCGTGCGTTGGCGGGGGTGAGTTTGGAAGTCCCCGTGGGGATGTTTGGGCTGCTTGGGCCCAACGGCGCGGGCAAGACGACCTTGATGAAGATACTGGCGACCTTGCTCGAAGCGGACGCGGGCGCGGTCCAGATGGACGGCGTTGACTTGCTCGGCGACAAGGGCAGAGCGCGGCGTATGCTCGGATACTTGCCGCAGGAGTTTGGCCTTTATCCGACTCTCACGGCGGAGCAGATGCTTGATTACTTCGCCAAACTCAAGGGCGTCGTGAACGGTCAAGAGAGGAGGGCTTTGATTGGCGCGCTGCTCGAAAGGGTCAACCTCTCGTCGGCGCGCAAGCAGAGGGTCGGCGGATTTTCGGGAGGGATGCGACAGCGTTTAGGAATCGCACAAGCCCTCATAGGCCAACCGGAACTCATCATTGTTGATGAACCGACGGCGGGCCTGGACCCTGAAGAGCGAGTTCGATTTCATAATCTGCTCTCCGACGCCGCCAGCGAAAACACCGTGGTCATTCTCTCGACTCACATCGTCTCGGATGTCTCGAATTTGTGCAGCCGGATGGCGATTATACGCAAGGGCGAGATTCTTGCCTCCTGCACGCCGCAGCAAGCTATCAATGACCTGAAGGATTCTGTCTGGGAAGCGAGCGTGCCCCGCGAAAAGGTTGCGCCCTTAAAGTCGCGCTTCAAAACAGTCTCTTCACATTTCTTCGACGGGCGGACCCGCCTGCGTGTTATCTCAAAGGGAGCGCGTCCGGGCGAAGAGTTTATCCAGGCCGCTCCGACGCTGGAAGATTATTATCTCAATCTGGTGAGTCATGCGGGAGCATCGAATTGAGATGAGAAATCCCGCGCGGACGCCGTTCGGCGCAATCTTTCAAGCGGAAGTCTTGCTCAACTCGAAACGCGTCGCGCCTTACCTGTTGTTGGCTCTCTTCAGCGTGAATGCTGTTCTGTGGTGGGGTTGGGGGGCCGCCAGTCACTACGGTTGGGCGACGAATAGCGAGTTCTACATCGTGAGGTGCTTCGGGGGTTTCTCTTTCATGACGCTGCCGCTCTTCACCGCGTTGATGATGGGCGACCCCGTGATTAGAGATTTTCGCGCGGGCGTTGACCCGCTCATCTTTTCCAAGCCCGTCGGGCGCGCAGAATATCTGCTCGGAAAATTTTTCGGCAACTTCTTCGTGCTCGTCTGTTGCCAGGCGGCTTTCGCGCTGACGCTCTTTTTGCTGCAAGCGTTTCACCCGGCGCAGATGGTCGTCCAGCACGCGCGAGTGTTCGCTTATTTCCAACACTTCTTCATACTCATCGTTATCTCGCACCTGGTTCTGGCAGCCGTCTACTTTACAGTCGGGACGCTCACGCGCAACGTCAAAATCGTCTACGCGCTGGGCCTCTCTTTTTATCCGCTCTACATCGCCTTTCAACTCTTCTTAAAAGGATTCGCGCAACGCTGGCGAATAGCACTGGACCCTCTGCTGTTCAACTGGCCCGCCGATATCAACAAGGGGCGCAGCGCAGATTGGCTCAACCAACACGTCTTCGCTTACGACTCGGACGTGCTTGCGAACCGCGCGTTGATGCTTCTCATCACCGTCGCCTGCCTGACGATTCTTTACGCCCGCTTCGCCAAGGCCAGGCGGCCCAACAATGTTGATGATGTGAGCCGCCTCGCAACGCTCAACCTCAACACCAGAGTCGAAAGACTTTATCAAGACCCGGCAAGCTTTCAACCATCATCACACGACCTGTTGGAAAAAGCCGCCGCGCACGACAGGGTAACGCTCCCCCAGGTCGGCACGGCGGTCGAAGGCTGGCGCGCAAATCTCAAAAAATTACTCGCGGCCTTAGGCACAGAGTTTCGACTGCTTCGCGCTGAACGAAGTCTGCTCGTGATTGTGCCGCTCGTTATATTTCTCTCCACGCTCGAACTTGCTTTTTATGAAGTTGCTCAGGATGTCTCATACTCAGCCGCTTATGCGAGCAACACTGCGAAAAACCTGCTGCTCTTCATCTTCGGCATGACCGTCTTTTACACTGGCGAAGCGATGCACCGCGACCGCGAATTGCGCATCGAGCCGGTCTTATGGAGCACGCCCGCCCCCAATTACGTCCTGCTGCTTTCCAAGTTCTTCGCCACACTCTCGCTCGCGCTTTCATTAATCGCGCTGGTCGCGCTGGCCGCCTTCGCCCTGCAAATTTATAAAGACCACGTGCCGTTTGAGAGTGCGCCCTAACTGCTGGTCTACTCTTGGATTCTCGTTCCGAGCATAGCCTTTATAGCTGCCGCATCCATCATGCTGAACGCCGTGCTGCGTGATAAATATCTGGTCTATGCTGTGAGCATTGCGACCGGCGTCGGCATCTATTACATCTACGGTCAGGGCTACACCCACTGGCTCTACAATCCCGCGCTTTATCAACTCTGGACCTATAACGATTTAACGCACCCTCTCGCCGATCATGCGCGCCTCGTGACGCATAGAATCTACTTTCTTGCTCTTACCATCGCCTGTCTCTCGCTCGCGCACCTCTCTTTCGCGCGCAAAGCCGCCGGAAGCTTTCACATCAAAGGTCGTCTCAGCAACGCAGGCTGGTCCATTTTACTCCTCCTCATCTCACTAATAGCCGCCCTCTCCACAGCCTTCATCCTCACC
>JAXDFO010000477.1:0-5190 GCA_034665545.1 Blastocatellia bacterium | reverse complement strand
CTCAACCTCGGCACATTCAACATCGCAGGCGACGCCACACGACCGAACACGCTCGGTGATCTCGGCGCGACCTATCAGGCGACCGACAAGCTGAGAATCTCCGAGACGTTTCGTGTCGAGACTTTCCAGATTAACGGCGGCGCGATCTACAACGCGGCCTTCTACCTCTCCAGGTCTAACGGGACGACCGTGCCCGCTGTGCTCCTCAATAATTTTGATGCTTACAAGATTACGAAGTATCGCAAGATTCAGAATACCATCGAAGGAGACTACCAGTTCAACGATCACTACTCCGTGCATTTCGGGTATCGTTACGGAACCCGGCACATAGAGCAGTTTCTCAATGGCTTCAATCTCGCGCCCAACCAGCCGTTGCTCGTCACGGCTGACATGAGATTCGACGAAGAGACCAACCACACCAACGCGTTTCTCGGCGGCTTCAAGCTTCGTCCGGTGAAGAACTGGACCGTCTACTTCGACGCCGAGCACGGCACGGCAGACAACGTCTTCACGCGCGTGGGGAATTACAACTACACGAACATCCGCGCGCGCAGCCGTTACGCGCCGACTCGCAAGCTCTCGTTCAGTCTCGCAGTCATCGCGCGGAACAACTCCAACCCTTCGGAGATAGACGGCGTGTCCCTGCAAAACTTCGGCGTGAACATCAGGACGAGGGTCTTCTCTTCGTCAATTGATTGGTCGCTAACTTCCAGGCTCTCATTCGGTACTGGCTACAATTTCAACTGGGTTAATAGTAATGCCGACATCGCCTTCTACATCAGTAACGTCAGGAGGACCGGAACCAGCCTGTACTACATGAGGAACAACTACTTCTTCTTCGACACAGTCGCACAGCTTCACCCGCGCGTGTCGCTCTACGCGTCTTATCGAATCAACAAGGACACAGGGCAGGGGAGTCGCCGCGCCTCACTGGCTGACGCGCTGCTCGTCACGTCGTACCCGATGAGTTATCAATCCCCCGAAGCTCGTCTCGCGGTTCGGCTCAATCGTAGTCTAGATTGGAACGTGGGTTATCAATACTACAACTACAACGAAAGCTTTCTCATCAGTCCGAGGCCGCAGAACTATCATGCGCACATGCCCTACACGTCGCTGCGTATCTACTTCGGGCGCGGCAAAGGTTAGCTCGCGTTCCATAAATGCTTGAGGCGTATCGCTCATCAGAGACTCCGGCCACATGCTGAACCAGAGATCAGGTGGCCGGAGTCTCTCGGGCAAGATTGGTCCATTTATTAACCGTCGAGCATTAATACCGACGATGGCAAGCAGGGCATTCAAGCAGATGATGATGAGATATAGTGCCGTGGCGCTGGCGGTGTTCATCCTGATTGCTCTGCTGGGCTTCGTCTTTCCGCATCCGGTTTCGATGAACGCAGGATCGAGCGTAGAAACTGACTCGCCGGAGCGTCCTCAAACGAAAGGTCGGCGCGGGACGAGGGCCGCCGGGGCAGCGCAGCGTGTTGATTATGCAAAATTCTCTCATCGCACGCGAGAACACCAGCAGGCGTGCGATTCATGTCATAAATTTCCGTCGCCAAATTGGAAGGAAGCGCGTAAGGAAAAGGATGCGTTCCCAGACATCACGGAGTATCCGCAACACCCTTCCTGCCTCAAATGTCATTACCAGCAGTTCTTCGCAAGGGAAAGACCCGCCCCTAAAATTTGTTCTGTCTGCCACACGAGCGTTGCTCCGCGCAACAGCGCGCCTTATCCTTTCCCGAGTCTCAACGAGGCTTTTCAGGCTTCAAAGAGAGGGCAGGATTTCACCTCGGACTTCGCCGTTAATTTTCCACACGAGACGCACATGGATGTCATAGAAGCGTACCGGCCCGTTTTCAAGACGGACCGGAGTGTGAGCTTCGCGCCCGCGTCATTCAGCAGGGAAAGCAGCGCGCAAGAGCAGAAGAGCGCGCCTCAGAAGAAGGAGAACTGCTCTGTCTGTCATCAGACGTACCAGCCGCAGGGCGACTCGCCAGAAGAATATGTGACGAAGCCGCCGAAAACTTTAGGCGACGCATTCTGGCTCAAGAAGGGAACCTTCAAGACTACACCCGTCAATCACGCGACCTGTTTCACCTGCCACTCGCAGGAAACTGGAATCACGCCTGCGCCCTCCGACTGCAACGCCTGTCACAAGCTCCCGATGCCGGAGCAAACATCGGCAACGCAGCCGCAAGTGGCACACCTTGATTTCGAGCCGAGCCTGCCAGCCATCATGGGAATCACAGACCGGACGACGCTCAATAAGTGGCGCAGGCGTGATTCATCCGCCACCTTCCGGCACGAGGGAGGAGCGCACCCGGACCAAAGCTGCGCTGATTGTCATCATGTCGCGGCGATGAATACGCTGGACCAGAAAACGCTCCGGGTTCCGATTCAATCTTGTGGCGTGTGTCACATCACGGCGACGACAGACGACGGAGGCGCGCTTAATTTTGAACTGGACCAGAGAAAAGCGAACCCTGCTTTTCAATGCACGAAATGTCACCTGAGCTTCGGAAAGGAGCCGGTCCCGCAATCTCATCTGGAGGCGGTCGCCGGGGCGGCCAGTGCGAAGTAAGGCGTCGTTGACCGAAGATGCTTGAAGAACTAAACCAGCATATCTCTACAGCCCGAAGCGCGCGCACGCAAACGACGGCGCGGCGTTGGCCCGCCTTGCTGGTCCTGCTCTTCGTGGGCCTTGGCTTTCCGCTGGCGCATGTCTACAACTCGCGCGTCAAGGCTTTCGCTTTGGACTCGCCAGACCAACTCTCTCGCTTGGGCCAGAGCGAGTCCTTCGTGCAGGAATCCAACAAGGATTTCTCAAAATTCTCTCATACGAACGAGACGCACGCCGCGCTGCCGTGCCTGTTGTGCCATCGTCGTGAGGACAATTCAACGCGTCCGACCCTGCCGGGGCACATGCAGTGTGCAGGCTGTCATACACAGAGGTTCAATGATTCCGGCAGCCCTCTCTGCACGATCTGTCATACGGACGTGGGGGCCGGAAAGGTCAAACCGTTTCCGGCCCTCAAGAGTTTCGGCGTCAAGTTCGACCACGCGCAGCACATCTCCGATCAGGCGCGTGCAAAATTCGGATGCGCCACCTGTCACAGGCCGGAGAGAGGCGGCGTCGCCCTTTCTATACCAGCAAGGTCGAACGCGCACGCTACCTGCTACCAATGCCACGCGCCAAGTGCCCGGAGCATTTCGGGAAACGACATCTCTTCGTGTAGCACATGCCACAGCCCCGGACGCCTTTCCAGAACGCCGGAGTCAGCCGTGGCTTACAAGGTCAGTTTCAGTCATGCCAGGCATGGCACGGGACAGGGATTGAGTTGCAACGCGTGCCACAACATCAGGGCGGGGATGCCGCAGTCCAGACAGGTCACAGCGCCGACACCTTTGATGCACCACGCGTCAGCGAGGGCGCAGAGTTGCATGAGTTGCCATAACAATAAGCGTGCCTTCGGCATCGAGAACTTCGCGGATTGCAAGCGGTGTCACCAGGGATCGCGTTTCTATTTTTGAACTTTGTCTTCGGAGGCTTGACCGCGCTTGAGGAAAGTTTCCCAGTGCGGTGCGTAAAAGCCCGCAATCGAGAGTTTGGAGGGCGAGTTATCTTGCTGTTGCGTCTAAAAAAACCGGTATTACGTCTCCGTCAGTCCGGCATAACTGTTGCACTACTTGATAGTGCGGCAGGGACGTAGAAGATTTGAATCTGGTCCTGTGATGCTCGCTCAATCAGAAAGGTAGATGGAATCATGAAAGTAATGACATTAAAGAAACTGGCGATAGCTTTATTCGCTCTCCCCCTGTTCGCGGTCCTGTTGCTGAACTCTGTGTCGGGTCAGGCTCCGGCGAGTCAGACTCCGGCGGCGAGCAACGATATGGATGCTGCCGCCCTTTTCACGGCCAAGTGTAAGATGTGCCACGGCGCGAAGGCGGAGAAACTGTTCGACGTGTCCAAGCCGGAAGATGAGATGGTCGAAGCTATTATGAAGGGCAAGAAGGCAGAGAAGCCGCCCAACATGCCAGCTTATGCAGAGAAGGGCGTGGACGCTGTGATGGCTAAAGCGCTTATCGCCCACATGAAATCTTTGAAGCAGTAATGCTTCAGACTTAATGCCGCGCGAGACGCCTGGCGTGATGTGCGCGGTTCAAGACGCTTGATACCTCCTATGCCCGTGGCTTGCTTGCGCTGCCCACGGACGTGGGAGGTATTGACGCGGGGATGAGCAAAAAGGTCGCGGAGAAATGTGATGAGCGAGGAAGCACAAACAACTTCAGCGGAAGAACCAACGGTCCCAAAAGCGCCGGGGCTTTTTCGTAACTATCTGAGCTTGACAGGCGCGGCCATCGTCGTCGCCAGCTTCGCCAGCATTCTGCTGCTCATTCTCCTTGAGATAACCGGCGCGACGATGAATAATCCGTACTTCGGTATCTTCACATTCATCATTTTTCCGGGCGTCCCGATCTTCGGTCTGGCAATCATTCTCCTCGGCATGCTCCTTGAGCGGCGACGGCGGCGAAAGCTTTCACCCGCCGAGATAGCCGCTTATCCGATGTTGGATTTAAACGATCCACGCCGCCGCCGCGCCTTCTTCGCCTTTCTCGGACTGGCCTTCATCTTTATCTTCATGAGCGCCTTCGGCAGCTATCGTGCTTATGAATATACGGAGTCGGTGGCCTTCTGCGGTCAAGCCTGCCATACGGTGATGAAGCCTGAGTTCGTAGCTTTCCATGCTTCGCCGCACGCGCGCCTGCGCTGCGTTGATTGCCATGTCGGGTCTGGCGCGGAGTGGTAAGCGCGCTCGAAAGTGACCGGCGCATATCAACTCTATGCTCTGGCCTTCAATAAGTATGAAAGGCCGATTCCGACTCCTGTGCATAATATGCGCCCCGCGAGTGAGACTTGCGAGCAGTGCCACTGGCCTGAAAAGTTCCACGGCGATGAACTGAAGGTCTTCAATCATTACGCATACGACGAGCAGAATACTCAGCAACAAACTCGCATGCTTATCCATGTCGGAGGCGGCAGCCCCGCGACCAGCGAGGTGAGCGGCATCCACTGGCACATGAATATCGCCAACGAGATTACTTACATCTCAACGGACCAACATCGCCAGATTATTCCCTGGGTTCGCATCAAGGACCGGGCGGGAAACATCACGGAGTACGTGGACAAGA
>JAXDFO010000476.1:0-11515 GCA_034665545.1 Blastocatellia bacterium | reverse complement strand
TTCGCCCGAAGCGAGAGAGAGGTCTAGGGTCGAGACGGGCGCGGCGACATAGAACGGGATGTCGTGTTGTTTGGCGAGAACGGCGACCATGTATGTCCCTATCTTGTTGGCCGTGTCGCCGTTGGCGATGTTGATAACATGGCCGATGCCTTTCGTTGTTTCGGAGGCGCGGAGGTTGGCGTCAACGACGTTTGAGATATAGGTGAAGTCGCGCGATTGCTCGCCGTCGCCGAAGATGACGGGCGGGCCGCTGTTGCCCAAGAGCGCGCTGATGAACCGAGAGATGACGCCGGAGTATTGAGAGCTCGGATCCTGTCTTGGTCCAAAGACGTTGAAGTAGCGCAGGCAGACCGTCTCCAAGTTATACGTCCTGGAAAAGACCTGGCAGTAATACTCGCCGACGAGCTTCGCCACGGCATAGGGCGAGAGCGGTTCGGGTCGCATCTCTTCCGTTTTCGGCAGCGTCGGCTGGTCGCCGTAGGCGGAACTCGACGCCGCGTAGACCACGCGACGCACCCCACGCTCGCGCGCGTTGAGCAGCAAGGAGAAGGTCGCCTCGACGCATGCCCTGTGCGTCTCGCGCGGATTCTCGACCGAGCGCGGGACGGAAGGAATCGCCGCCTCATGAAAGACAAGCTCGACATCTTCAAGCGCGCGCCTGGTCGCCGCTTCATCAGCGAGACTCGCTTCGACGAAATCAACGTCGCCGCCGATCTCTTCAAGGTTCTCACGATGGCCCGTCGAGAGATCGTCAATCACGCGCACGCGCGCGCCGTCAGCCGCCATCCTCGCAGCCAGATGCGACCCGATAAAACCCGCGCCGCCCGTCACTAGTACGATTCCAGAAAGAGGCATAAATTCAGAAGCCAGGAGTCAGGAGCCAGGAGCCAGAAGGAATAAAACGTTCAATGCTTTTATTCTGAATTCCGGCTCCTGACTCCTGGCTCCTGTTCTACCTTCCTACTCCGACATAGTCGAAGCCGAGTTCGCGCATTGCCGATGGTTCGTAGATATTGCGCAGGTCTGCGATTCTCGCGCTGCGCATCAGTTCGCGTATGCGCTTCATGTCGAGCGCGCGGAATTGATTCCATTCGGTGATGAAGACGAGCGCGTCCGCTTCCGTGACGGCGGTGTATTCGTCTTCCGTGTAGGTGATGCCGGGCAGAATCTTGGCCGCCTCCGGCATCGCCACAGGGTCGTAGGCGCGCACCGTTGCGCCGCGTTCGAGAAGGCCGCGAATAATATCTATGGCGGGGGCTTCGCGCATGTCGTCGGTCTCAGGTTTGAAGGCGAGACCGAGGACGGCGATGGTCTTGCCCGCGAGCGCGCCCGTCAGTTTCTCTATCTTCGGAAGCATCGCAGCGCGTTGTCGGCGGTTGACTTCTATGACGGCGTCAACGATGAGAGATTCGCCATTGAACTGGCGAGCGACCGTCGCCAGCGCGCTGGTGTCTTTGGGGAAACATGAGCCGCCGAAGCCCGGACCCGGATGCAGAAATTTGCTGCCGATGCGACGGTCCATGCCCATCGCCCTGGCGACATCATGCACGTCGCAGCCGATGCGGTCGCAGAGGTTGGCAATCTCATTGATGAAGGAGATTTTGGTGGCGAGAAAAGCGTTGGCCGCGTACTTGGATAACTCAGCCGCTTCCAGAGAAGTGATGACGAAGGGCGCTTCTATCAAGTAGAGCGGGCGATAGAGGTCGCGCATGATGGCGATGGCCTCTTCGTCGTTGCTGCCGATGACGACGCGATCCGGTCGCATGAAGTCGTTGATGGCCGCGCCTTCACGCAAGAATTCGGGGTTGGAGACGATGCCGAAATTGGTCTTGGTCTTCTGGTGCTCGCGTATCAGCTTGCGTAAGTACTCGCCTGTGCCGATGGGAACGGTGGACTTCGTGACGATGACTTTATAGCCGTTCATGTGCTCGGCGACGGAGCGCGCGGCGGCCTCTATGTAACTCAAATCAGCCGAGCCGTCTTCCTTTGAAGGCGTCCCGACCGCTAGGAAAATGACGAGCGCCTGTTCGACCGCGCTCTTGAGGTCCGTGGTAAAGCTCAAGCGTCCGGCGTGCGAATTCTTCTCGACCAACTGCTCAAGGCCCGGCTCATAAATCGGGATCTCGCCCTTAGCGAGCCGCGTAATCTTCTCCGCATCTATGTCAACGCAGGTCACGTCAACGCCAAACTCCGCGAAGCATGCGCCCGTGACCAACCCCACGTAACCCGTCCCGATAACGGCAATGTGCATTCTTAAAAATACCCGCTAAAAGAATTTCATCAGACAAGCAAAACCTTGCGGGCCACGCGCGAAAAGAATATCACGTGACCCGCAAGGTGACAGTCGCTTTACAAGTGCGCGGTCTTTATTTGAGAGCGCGCAGGTGTCGAGTGGCCGATTAAGTTAAGCTATTTCGTCGGGCTGATTTCGATGACCGTGCCGCCGAAATTCAGGTCGTTGTTGTGACGAGCGGCGAAGAGAGCCGCCGCCACTGCGCCGCCAGCCGCCAGCAAGAGAGCCGCCAGCGCGCCGCCGCCGAGTTTGCCGAAGGTGTCGGGTCTGGTCAGACGCGTGCAGCGAGTGCCCGGCTGAGCCGTCCCGGCGGTGTCCTGTGAACCGGCAGCTATCTGCGCGACCTTGCTGCCCGCGCGGAGTTCGACGCGGCCAGTCTGGGTGGCGACGACCGTGTTGCCGCATTCGGTGTCAACGGTGAAAGCGGTCGCCTGTGTGCTATCAGCGACAGCCGCGCCGTCTTTGGTGTTGATGCTGGCGGAGACGCCAGCCGGAGTTGAGACGCGCGCGCGCCCTGATTCGAGTGTCGCGTTGATGCCGGTCTCGGTAAAGCTGAGCCTCATGCTGGAACTCGGCAGAAGCTCAACACGACCGAGTTTGCCGAGACTGACGACGGCGCTGGAGTTCTGCGCCGTGGCAACGGTGCTGTCCGAGAAGACAGTCGCCCCGCTAATTGCGCTCTGGCCGTTGACGGTGACTTGCCCTGAAACTGACAGTTCGCCTGACGGCCCAGTTTGGCCTTGTTGTCCCGGAGTTGCCAGCGCGACCATCGAGGATACACTCAAGACGGCGACTGCCAGCAATAACGATATGGACTTACGGCTCCAAATTCTGCTGTACATTAATTCTCCTCCCGTAAAGTGAAAAAATTTGAAAGCGCGCCACGAACCTCGTCAGAGTTGAGCGGATGGAGTGTGTGTTTCTGTCTCGCCAGACCCATCCGAATTATATCCGCTCGCGCAAAACAACCCTTAAAAAAGCAGGCATGAAAAGCCATCGAGGGCAATCACATCCTGGTCTTTTTACACGAATCCTAGCCCTGTGTCAACAAACATTTACGTCGAATTCGCAATAACAGACGTTAATATCTTGGATTCTTTGCTAAAGCAAAATAGCACGCACGCCCTTCTCTAGTCCAGACCTTATTTCAACGCCCCCCGAAAAACCGTCATGGACCAACGCATCCGTCCCTCTTGTGGCCCCTTAAACCGCAGGCGCAAGGGCGCAGGTTAATCCCTGTAAATCTCTATGACCATCTTCCCGTTCGTATCAATAAATGCCCTGTACATGCCCGAAGTGTTGAAAGGAGTAGTGATATTGCCATCCTTGTCCATCGCTATGAGGCCGCCGCCGCCGCCGAGTTGGCCCACCTTTTCCAGGACCGTGCTGGCAGCCTCCTTGACGGAGAGGCCGCGATATTCCATCAACGCGGAGATGTCGTGGGCGACGACCGCTCTTATAAAAAACTCACCATCGCCCGTCGCCGAAACGCCGCAGGTGCGATTATTGGCATAAGTTCCCGCGCCTATAATCGGAGAATCCCCGACGCGCCCGAACTTTTTGTTGCTCATCCCGCCCGTAGAAGTCCCGGCAGCAAGATTTCCATCCTGGTCCAAAGCGACCGCGCCGACCGTGCCGTGCTTGTCATCGTCCGAGGGCACGCGCTTACCGCCGCCGCCCGCCGGAGCGGCCTGTTTCTGCTCGGCCTCTTTCTCGCGCTGGAGAGCCTTCCAGCGTTCCTCCGTGTAGAAATATTTCTGGTCCACGAGTTGGACGCCCTGCTGGACGGCGAAGGCTTCCGCCCCCTCACCGACCATCATGACGTGCTTGGACTTTTCCATCACCATGCGCGCGAGGCTGATAGGATTCTTGATGTGCTTGAGCGAAGCGACCGCGCCCGCCTTGAGCGTCTTGCCATCCATGATGGAGGAGTCCAATTCGTTCGTGCCCGCGTTGGTGAAGACGGCTCCCTTCCCCGCGTTGAAGAGCGGCGAGTCCTCCATGATTCTGATGGCGGCCTCGACCGCATCCAGGCTCGTCCCGCCGTCGCTCAAGATTTTATAACCGGCCCTGACCGCCTCCTCCAACTTCTCCTTGTACTGCTTTTCGCGCTCCGCAGACATCTTGCTGCGCTCGATGGTGCCCGCGCCGCCGTGTATGACGAATGCGATTTTCGATTTGCCGGGGCCGCTCGTCTTAAAGGCAGCCTCGCCCGCTCCCGCTTGTCCGGCCATTTGGTTCAAAGTTTTATCCTGCGCTCCGGCTGAACAAGCCAGGCACACGATGACGGTGATGGCGATTGAAGCCAACAGACAGATGATACTGGCGCGCACGATGCTTGCCTCCGCTCGAAGAGTAATAGGAATTTGAAAACGTGGGAAAGCCGCTCAAAAGCATAACACAAAAAGCAAACGGTAAGTCAGAGGAATGAAGGATGAAAGAAATACTATTCACCTTGATATAGGCACACTCTCATCCTTCATCATTCGGACTTCCGACTTGCTTGCGATTGTGATGCGACCAGTACCAGTAGACGGGGAGGCCGAGCGCGATGAGCAGGAGGCCCGTCAAGGAGCTACGCGGGGTGGCCCATATGGTGTTCAGGAGCAGCCATGCCGTCACCAGCAAAAACAGCACGGGCACGACCGGATAGCCCCATGTGCGATAAGGTCTCTCTGCATCCGGCATGCGCTTGCGAAAGATGAAGACGGTCGCCGTCGTCAGCCCGTAGAAAATCCACAGCCCGAAGATAGAGTAGTCCGTCAGCGTGTCGAAAGAGCCTGAGAGCGCGAGCACTCCGGCCCAGATGGCCTGCAAGATGAGCGCGCCCACGGGCACGCGCGTGCCCTTCGAGAGCTTCGCCAGATTCTGAAAGAAGAGACGGTCGCGCGCCATCGCGTAAGGCACTCGCGCGCCGACCAGCACGCCCACATGCAGCGTCCCGAAGGTGGAAGCCATCAATGCCAGCGAGATTAAACTGACGGCCAACGCGCCCAGAAATCTTCGCGCCACTTCCGTCGCCACAGATGACGTGCTCGAAATGTTTGCTATCTCGGTCGGGGTTAGCACGTAGAAGTAAGCGAGGTTGGCGAAGATGTACAGGACGGCCACGAGCATCATCCCGCCGATGAGCGCGAGCGGGAGATTGCGTTGCGGGTTCCTCACTTCACCCGCGACGAGCGTGAGGTCGTTCCAACCGTTATAGGCCCACAAAGCTCCGAGCATCGCCGCGCCGAAACCCGTCATCCCTGCGCGCGCGGCATCCCCCACACCCTCGCACGCGCCGCCCGCCTGGGCCAACGCCATGTGCGACCAATCGCCGCTCGCAAACGCGAACGCGCCGACGCCGATGCCCAAGACCAACGCAATCTTGATGGCGGTGAGAATAGCGGCGATTCTTCCGCTCACGATGACCGCCGCGCAGTTGATTAAAGTGACGACTGCCAGGACCAGTAATGAGACCGCCTGCAAATTGCCGAAGTGGAAAGTGTGTCCGAAGAGACTCGCGCTGAAGTAATCGCCGTCCAGTTTGCCTCCCATCAAGATGTTGAGGAAGATGGCGAAGCTGACGCTCATCGCGGCCAGGCCGCCCGCCCGCGCGATGAAGAATTGCATCCAGCCGTAAAGAAACCCGACGGGCGGGCCGTAAGCCTCGCGCAGAAAAACGTACTCGCCCCCGGCGCGCGGCATCATCGCGGACAACTCCGCGTAGGTCAGCGCGCCCGCCAGCGACAGCAGCCCCGCCGCGACCCACACCGTCATCACCATCCACGGCGTCCCGACGTTGCACGTCATCACCCGCGTCTTGAGAAAAATCCCCGTCCCGATGACGTTCCCCACGACAATCGAGACCGCCGCGATGAGACTCAAGCCGCGAACCAGGCTAACCTTGCTGGACATCGTATCCGACAAATTATTTTGCAGCGATGAATGTAAGAGCGAGTAGTAAAGCGGAAGGATGAAGGATGAGAGATGAGCTATTCATCTTGAATAGTTTTTCTCTCATCCTTCCGCCTTTCGACTTATGACTTGCTCTTGATAATGCGCGAGGGCGCGTTGGGCCAAGTCTTGGGGGACGATGACGCGGAAGGGATGTTTGGCGACGAAGGGCGGCACGCGGCGTATGTGTGCGCCGATTGATTCGAGGGCGGCGACCGAGCGTTCGTCCGACAACTCTTCGATGCCGAAGAGTTCGCAGGCGCGTTTGAACGCGCCGCGCAGGCGGTCAAGCGGCAGGTCGCGTTCGGCCAGCGCCTTCCCGCGCGCCTGAAATTCTCCGAGCGCGTAAAGCGTCAACTGCCTCGCGTCAACTTCCGGCCCGGTT
Organism: Blastocatellia bacterium; assembly: GCA_034665545.1. Lineage (GTDB taxonomy): Bacteria > Acidobacteriota > Blastocatellia > Pyrinomonadales > Pyrinomonadaceae > DASYML01. The sequence goes on along the minus strand of JAXDFO010000476.1, from coordinate 4,898 downwards.
GTCTGTTTCTCGAAAAGTGTCGGCTGGCGCATGTGCTTCTCTGTGGCAACGCTCTGCCTGGTCCTGGTCCAAAAATAATTTGCGGCGCGAAATAGTTTCAGGGCGCGGCGACTCTTCGCGGGCGGCTCGTGACTTCGTGATTCGCCGGGACCGCTTGCGCAGGCCCAGCCGTCGCGGGAGACGTTTGCGGCTGCGATGCCGTAGAGCCTGCGATTGGCGCGCTCTTCGTCCCCTCCTTTTTAATCAACTCGGCCTGCTCGTAAGGGTCCAGCCGCGCGAAGATGTAGAAGAGTTCGCGCGAGCGCACGACGCCCAGAAATCTGAAAGTGTTGTTGAGCACAACGCCTTCGGAGAGGCTTTCCGGCCTCGGCGGCGTCTCGAAGAGATTGCCGAACTCGTCGCGCGTCACGGCCTCGAATTCGGGCAGGTAATCGTTCTTCGTCTCGCGCGCGATGCGTATAGCCATCTGGCGCAGGGCGCGTATGCGATTCGTGTTGCGCAGGTAATAGGACTGCTTAATCTCGCGGCGGCTGTTGCGGTCGTCCACGACCTCCTGCTCGTTGCGCAGATAGCCCAGGTATGCGCGCACGACCGGGCCAAACTCTTCATCAGATTCAGAACGCGCGCCCTGCGCCGCGACCGCGCCCGCACAGGCCAGGCCCGCAGCCAGGCAGACCATGAGCATCATGGCGAAGCGAAAAGCACCTCTTCCTCGTCTCATAAACTTTTTACGACCCCGGAATGTGCGCCAAAGGTATTTGGGGGCAACGCGCACCGACGCCTTGAAGTTTACCACACACGGCCCGCCATTCGTGCCAGCGACAATCTCACAAAGATGTTGCGAGGGCACGTTGCGCGCCCTCAACCGGCGGTGCTACATTTCACTGTGTCTAGAGTTCAGCAGTTCGGAAGTGGAGTCAAAAAAGAGTTGACTATAAATTCAAAGGAAGAGATGGGCCCACGGGTCGCTCTCGGCATTAGCGGCGGCATCGCGGCTTACAAGGCTGCGGAAGTGCTGCGCGGGCTGCAACGCGCCGGTTGCAGCGTGCGTGTGGCGATGACGGAGCGGGCCTGTGAATTCATCACGCCGCTCACCTTTCGCGCTCTCTCAGGCTCGCACGTCATCGTTGACGATTACGCGCCCGACAACCCTGACCCCATCGCGCACATCACCTTCTCACAGACCGTTGACCTTTTTCTGATAGCCCCCGCCACCGCCAACATCATCGCCAAACTGGCGAACGGCGTCGCCGATGATTTTCTGACCTCAACTTATCTAGCCTGCAACGCTCCGGTCCTCATTGCCCCCGCGATGAACACTTCCATGTGGAACCATCCGGCGACGCAGCGCAACCTGGACCGACTGCGCGCCGACGGCGTGCGAATCATCGAACCCGACACGGGCGAGATGGCCTGCGGCACGGTTGGACCAGGACGCTTGAGCGAGCCGGAATTGATAGTCGCCGCCGCGCTGGAGATGTTGAAAGAGAGAGAGAGAATCGCTACGCAGGATCTCAACGGCGAGCGCGTGCTGATAACGACGGGCGCGACGCGCGAACAGCTTGACCCGGTACGATTTCTCTCAAACAACTCTTCGGGCCGGATGGGCTTCTCGCTGGCGGAAGCGGCGCGGGCGCGCGGCGCGTCCGTGACCATCGTGGCGGGCGCGACGACAGCGACGCCTCCCGCGCAAGGGGATGTGCGGCTGGTGCGCGCTCTTTCTGCGGAGGCGATGCTCGAAGCGGTGATGAAGGAAGTCTCGGACACGACCATTTTCATCGCCGCCGCCGCCGTCTCGGACTATCGCCCTGTGGAACAGGCCGCGCACAAGATTAAGAAGTCGCAATCGCAGTTGACGCTTAAGCTTGAGCCGACGCCGGACATACTCGCCACCGTTGCCGCCTCAAGGCACGACCGCCTGCTCGTCGTAGGCTTCGCCGCAGAGACGTTTGACGTGCTCGCTCAGGCTCGTCTCAAGCTCGAACGCAAGGGACTCGATGCTATCGTCGCCAACGACGTGACGCGCGCGGGCGCGGGCTTTGACACGGAGACTAACATCGTCACGATTCTCACGCGCGAGAACGCGGTCGAAGTGCCACTCATGTCCAAGCGCGAAGTCGCGCATCGCATCCTTGACGAACTCGCGCGCTTGCGCGCAAGCAACAGAGGCGCGCAACCCGAACACGAATCTCTTTCACACGTCGCAAGCCTTCCGCAACCCGTGCGTCATGTGAAATAATTGCGAAGCGAACCAGATGGCAACAGAGGAAAATCCGGCAGACTCTCTACGCGCGCTCGTACAGGATGCAGGCGAGTACGTCGCTTACCTGCGCGAACTCGGCGTGACGGGCGTAGAGTTCGCGCAGGGCGCATCATCATCGGCGCGCGCGGCGTCGTTGGTCACGACCGAGCCGGAAATGAAGCGGGCTGAGACGCGCGCAACACCGACGGCGGCGCAGCGTGCCGCGCTTGAGCGCAACGCATCGGCGGCGGCGCGGGCTACTGCTCCTGCTCCTCCAACGCCCGTTGATTTGCGCTCTGACTTACAACGCCCCCCGGACAAGGCTGACGAGCAAACTTCACAGGGTCACACGGACATGGCTACACGAAAGACGAAAAAATACCCGGACGCAGTGCCGCCTCCGGCGATGGAAACACTCTTCGGCGAAATCACGCCGCAAGACGATGAGAGCCTGCCGAGCGCGAATGAAACGCTCGAAGATATCTGGACCGATATAGGCATCTGCATGCGCTGTCCTTTGTCTGAGAGCCGCACGCGCGTCGTCAACAGCGAGGGCAATCGCCAGGCCCGCCTGATGTTCATAGGCGAGGCTCCGGGCGCGGATGAAGATGCTTCGGGTCGTCCCTTCGTCGGGCGCGCTGGCCAACTGCTCAACAAGATTATCGAAGCCATCGGCTTCAAGCGCGACGATGTCTTTATAGGCAACGTCAATCGTTGCCGCCCGCCGCAGAATCGCACGCCGACGCTGCCAGAGGCGCACACCTGCAAGCCTTTTCTACTGCGCGAAATCGCCATCGTGAGGCCCGCAGTGATAGTCGTTCTCGGCAACACGGCGATGAAAAACCTGCTCGACACCAAAGAGGGCATCACGAAAGTGCGCGGGAAATTTCAAGACTACAAAGGCATCAAGGTGATGCCGACGTTTCACCCCGCCTACCTCCTGCGCGACCCTTCCAAGAAACGCGAAGCCTGGGAGGACATGAAGAAGGTGCGCGATTTTCTGGACGGAAAGATTAAAGAGTAACGAGCTAGAGTTGATGAGAGAACAGCTATTCTCTCATCAACTCTAGCTTGCCATCTATCACTATTCTTATGCAGTCATCCCTGTTTGATGAGACGCCCTCGGAAGAATCTTCGGAGACGCTTGAAGAGGTCAACGCGGAACTCTTGCAGCGCGCGAAGGCTTTGCCGCAGTACGCGGGCCGCGTCTTTATTTTCGGCGAGGGACAGGTGGGCGCGCGCGTCGCTGTGGTCGGCGAATCGCCCGGCCCGCCAGACATAGATAGCGGGCGGCCCTTCATGGGCCCGGCGGGACAGATGCTCGAACGCATCCTCGCCAGCATCAATCTCAAACGCGATGAGTGCTATCTCACCAACACCGTCAAATATATCAGTAGCGGCGACGAGATAACGCCCGACGTTCTCTCGTTCTTCACCCCCTACTTACACCGCGAACTCGCCGTCGTGCGCCCGCGCGCCATCATCGCCTTCGGCAACACACCGACGCGCGCCCTTCTCAGGACCAAAAAACCCATCTCGCAGATGCGCGGCGAGTTTCAGGATTACCACGGCATGCAGTTGATGCCGACTTTCAATCCGGCCTACCTCCTGCGCGACCCTTCCAAGAAGCGAGAGGTCTGGGAAGACATGAAACGCGTTCGCGCTCTTTTACAAACGACCTCATAGCTGTCATTTTATTTCCAGTGCAAAGAGACACAGCAGCCCTCTCAAAACTTTCCGCGACGAACGAGCCACGCGAGGTCGCGCCCACAGGAGCGCGGCAGTACGCGGAGGTCGCCGTGCCGCTTCGCGTCGCGCAGACCTTCACCTATCGCCTGCCGCTCGCCTTGCAGAGCGATGCGAAGCTTGGCGCGCGCGTGCTGGTTCCCTTCGGGCGCAAACGCATCACGGGTTACATAGTGGCCTTGCTATCGGAGTTGGACGAGGGCGCGGATGTCTCCGAAGAGGATGTGAAGGACGCGGAGGAACTGCTCGACGCCGAGCCTCTGCTGACGCCGGAGATACTGGACATCACGCGCTGGGTCGCGGAGTATTACGCCGCGCCGTGGGGCGAAGTCTTGAAGGCTGCCCTGCCCGCAGGCTTGAACGCGACCGTCGAACAGATTCTCTCCATCACCCCGGAGGGACGCGACGAACTCGCGCGCCTGCCCATCAATCGCACCGCGACGGCGAAGGCGCGCACGCTTCGCATCGTCGCTGACGAAGGAGAAGTCAGCCTTCGCACCATCGCGCAACACATAGGCGATGCACGCACGTCCGCCATCGCGCGAGAGCTTGAACGCGCTGGTTGGGTCAAGCTCTCGCATCGCGCGCGCTCCGTGCTCGCCAAAGTTAAAAGGCGCAAGGCCGTGCGCCTGCTGCCGCCGGTTGAACACGCCGGGCCTTCGCCCGCCCGCTCTCTCACCGCCGGTCAACAGAGAATTATAGAGAGGCTCATCCAGGCTGGCGGCGAGATGAGTTTCGCTTCACTGCTCGAAGCGGCGGACGCGAGCGCGTCCACGATTCAAGCTCTGGAAAAACGCGGGCTGGTCGGGGTCTTCGTACGCGACGTGCGCCGCGACCCCTTAGCGAACGCCACGCTCCCCGATAGAGAAGAGCTTGAGTTGACGGATGAACAGACGACAGCATTGCGCGC
>JAXDFO010000475.1:0-12072 GCA_034665545.1 Blastocatellia bacterium | reverse complement strand
GGTAACTATTTCTGGTCCTGTCCCAGATGGCGCAGCGACGGTTCCGGCTGCAACGCCAGGCCGGTCTGGATTAACTCTTCGCCTGGCTGATTAGTTCTTGCGAAAGAGGCCCAGGAATGGCGCGTGCAGGTAGACTATGGAAAATTCTTCTCCCGCGTTGAAGTGACGTTTGACAACGGTCGCGGGGTCGAAGAACCATCCGCCGAGAGGTTGGTCCGATTCGGTTCTATCAAACCATGCCCAGGGTGGCCGCGCCATGTTGGGCGCGCCGACTTTCCCCAAAAATGCCGCGCCCAGCGTGCCCGGATTGACCTCGCGCTTGACGGGTTGTCCCTGCGTTTGCAGGAAGCCGACGTTGAGCGGCGTGTATTTTTCATCCGCGCCGAACGTCGCGTTGACGCCTTTGTGCGCGAGGGGCCAGAGTGTCTCGTAGAGGGAAATCAATTCGTAGCCGACCTCATCGGAGCGCACGCTCTCAGGGTCGTCCGCGTGACCCTTGAAGGTGTAGGTCAGGAGACCGCGTCGCGGCGTCTGCTTCTCTCCGCCCGTGTAAGCGAGGATGCCGTGGCCTTTGGGTTCGACGTATAACTGCGGGCGCGCGCCTTCCAGGCTAACGGGGTCAAAGCCGCGATGCGAGTCTTCTTGCGTCGCAGTCTCAGTTATATATTTGAGAAAGCGATTGTGCGAAAGGGTCTCGACATAAATGGTCCTGGCCCGTTCGAGGTCATCGCCCGCCTTGAGGACGACGACGAGACAGCCTTCCATGTCGTTCTCGTGGGCGAACACTGCTTCATCCAGGAGGCCCGTCGGGTCGTACTTGGCTCCACGCCTGACGCTCCTGCGCATTATCTCGCTGAGCATGGCCCCGTTCTTTTCGCCGCCCTTGTAATCCTGCGGATGAAAGACGGCGTAATGGATGAAGAAGTGCGTCTGCGTTTCGCTGACGGCGTAGTAGATGTAAGCCTTCAGGTGAAAGCGCGTGTTCTGCGAATTGGCCCAATTATTATCGCCGCGCCAGTCGCCGTCGAAATCGAAGTTGGTGATGTAATCGCTTCGCCGCTTCTCGCCGAGGCCCTGGTAGAAGACGGGGGCGAAGCGCGCGGCAATCTCCCTGTCTCTCTCCGCGAAGGCTTGCCGCGCGGCTTGATGAGAGGGCGTCTTTTCTTTCTTCTGCGCGACGATGCCGCCCGCACAAGTAAGTTGCATACTCAAGCCGAAGATGAAAAAGAGGTGTAGATGTCTCATAATGTCAGACGATCTCCGTCAGGCGAACATGCCACGCTCGTCACCGCACCTCCATCTCCTTCGAGCATTCGCTTCATAGGAGATTCCTCCGGGGTAGATAGATAAAACGGATGCGTTCTATTCCAAATGTTGTGGCGAGTCAATATAAAAACCCGGACCAGTTATCAAGCAGGCGCAGAGCATCTCGCTGTGCGTTTCACTTGACGGCGGCGGCCTCGCTCAAAGAAGGCGTTGCGCTGAAGAGGGATTTGAAAAGGATGGAATCGAGCAAGTCCGCGCAGACCTTTTCGATGCGGCCCTCAAGGCTGTTCGCCTGGTCCGCCGGATACTCAGCCGCCAGAGCCTCTTTGATGTGAGGCGCGGAACGGCCTTCCAGCAAGCCTTGCAGGGCGAAGAGGTGCAGGTCGTCGAAATCCGCGATGCCCAGAATATTAGATTCTAGAGAACCGAAGACTTTCGTGCGCGCCAGTTCGTCAACCCAGTCGAGCACCGTCTCGACCGGGTCGTTCTCAGGATGGCGTTGCCGGACCAGGTCCAGCATCATCTCCCTATCGGGAACGTTCAAGAGGAGCGCGAGAAAAAATCTGTGCTCGGGCGCGGTGATGACGGTTCGGCGATTGATGATATTGCCCTGGCGTTGCTGCTCATCGAAGACGGGCGGTAGTAGGTCAACGAGCGGCCCGTGTTTGCGGCGCGCGTTGTCGAGCAGCGCGTCGAAGCGTTGCCTGCCGGTCGAGAGTTGAAAGACGTTCTCAAGTTCGTTAGCGCAGAGATGCTTGAAGGCGGTCTCAAGGACGTGAAAGGTCGTCTGAAAATCCGCGTGGTTGATGAGTTCCGAGATTAACTCGTCGGCCTGCGGGTGCTGCATGCTGAGCAGCAGCGAGACGCTCTGCGCCTTCTTGATGATGGTCTGTTCTTTGAAGAAAGGGTCGTAGGCGAGATGCGGCTTGAGATAGCTGTACTGCGGCATCCGGCTGGGGATGGCGTAAGTCCTGATGGTGATGGTGGCGGAGGGTTTGTCCAGATGAAAGAGCGAATGTATGTATTGATTGCCAGAGCGTATCTGTTGTATGTCGCCTTCATTCAACAAGCGCACGCTGTTGAGGACGGTGCGCCCGGTGAGAAAATGAGAGTTGACTTCCTCGGCTTCCTCGAAACTGTAGTGGCTGTGAATGCTTGAGCCGAGCAGGACTTGGAACGCGCCCGCGAAAGAATGTTGATGAATGTCCGTCGTGCCGTAGAGCCAGAAATAGATGTCTATGTAGAATCTTGGACCATTAAAGAGCGTGAGCGGCGGGTCTCCGAACCTGCCGTCCGCGTCCTGCTGTAAAGGAAGCTGCGCGGTCGTGTGCAGCCAACGCAGAATCTCCCACGCGTTGACCCGCGAATTCAACCCTGCCTCCGAGAGCGCGCGCGCGGCGATGTCTGGAAACGTTTCCTCATCATAGTTTTTCTCTCGCCAGAGATTTTCCACCAGCAACCCGAGTTCTTGAAATACTTCCATTCTCATCGCCCCTCAAACAGATTTATTTAACCGCGCCGCAAATGCAGTCGGTCTTATGATTATCTCTGGGCACGCTCCTGTTCTGCTCGAAGCAGAAGCTCGTCAACTGCGCCGCGCCCGCCCCCGTGGCGAGCGGCGGCGTCTCGCGCCCGACCTCTCTGAACCTGGTCGCAATATCGCCTGTGGGCAATAGCTCAACCTGCATGTAGCCATACTGAATCGGGTCCGTCGCCACGCTGCGATACTGCTCGGCCCCGCCCGTGCCGATAATCCAGCCGGGCAAGACTTTCCCCTTGTGCTCCGGCGTATCGTAGATATTCTCTTTGAAGAAATGCGAGTGGCTGGCGAAGACGTAAACGTGCTTGCGCTTATTTACTGGACCAGTAAGAGCCTGCGCGTTGTAAAGCATGTCATAAGCCTGTAAGCCTGAACAGAAGCCCGCGCAGGTGGCGTCCATCGCGTGCCCGCGCTCGCTGCTCTGCGGGAGCGCGGCGTGCATCCCCGCGATGATGGTCTTGACGGAATCGTTGCGGGCGTCCTGGGCCAACACTTGCGCCAGCCATGCGAGTTGCTCAGGGCTGAACGAAGCGTCGTTTCCGGCATTGTCCAAGTAGATAAAATCCGCGCCGTTCTTGATGAAGTGATAGTAGGTGTTATCCGCCAGAGAGTTGATGCCGCGTCTGGTGTCCGTCCTGACCTGGTCCAATAAAGGGGCTTGCGTCAGCCACTTCTTGAAACGGCACTGGAAGTCTTCGCGCGTGCGATTGATTAACTCGTGATTGCCGATGCCCGGATAGAAGGGAACTTTGAACGGTGAAATCTGATGCTCTATAAAATCATCCCAGGCGAACTTGAGATAGTCGTTCGTGTCGTCTGAAGTGAGCGTGCCCGGCGGTCGCGCCTTGCAATCATAATCAGGATATTTGCGTTTCAAGTAATCGCAGTCAATCCTGTACATGCCGCGCAGGTCGCCCAGATGCCAGTAAAAATCTACGGGCGTCGTCGAGCGGTCACGCTCTATGGACCATGCTATCTTCGGCATGATGAGGTCGCCGCAATCACGCGAATCGCCTGAGACGGCGAAGAACCAAGACTTGTTCGCACCGCCACGACCGGCAGCCACACTCGCCCTTATCTTCTGCGCCGCCTGGACCTTTAATTCCACACCGTCCAGAAGCGCGCAACATAAAAGCAAGGCCACACAAACAACGATGCGAAAACACCACTTTGATTTCACGCGCTTGGTTTCCCTTCCGATGAACTCCCAGCGAGTTAGTTTAATCAGCCGTCATGGTCTCAGGCAGACCGGGCATCATGAGAGGCAAGTTAAAGCTTCTCCCAATCATTTTTATCAATCCCGGCCTGACGCAATATTCTCATCAACAAATCTTTCCCAATGTCGCTTTGATGTGGGTTAGGAATGCGAAGAGTAATATTACCCTTAACCATGAATTGATGCCGCCCACCCGAATACGGGCCTGCAAAGCCGACCTGCTTCAATAAACGAATCAAGTCCTGGCGTTTGATGGGCCCAAAGCGGGGCATCAGGCGACTTCCTTAATACTCAGTTCAATCCCATCAATCACGGGTAAAGAGAGATTTCTGGAAACGCGAAACAAAATCCATTCTTCCAAAGTCTCCGCTAATTCGTCCCTGCAAGCTTCTAGAGTGTCAGCGTTGGCATAGACACCGTTGAAGCCCGGAATCTCTCCGTAGAAAGTGGCGTCGTCGGGAAGGACTTCATACTTCGCCTGATGCATAGCGGCGTTAATGTAATTCAGCAACATAAGAATCCTTTCCATTAACGGAGGTCATAACTCCTCTCCTTAATCAGCCGTCATGGTCTCAGGCTGGCGGCTGGATAGTTCGCGCCAGGAGACTGGTTGACTGCCGTCGTCCACGCGGACCATAGAAATGCAGCCGGGCGAGGGGCAGACCAGATAGCAGAGGTTGCAGCCGACGCATTCCTGTTTGTCAATAATGGGAAAGCGTTTGCCGTCAATCTCCGTGAAGGGGATGCACTGGTGCGCGCCGTCTTCGCAGGCGATGTGGCAGAGGTTGCACTGGATACATTTGCTGTGGTCAATATGCGCGACCGTCTTGTAATGCAGGTCCAGGCTGCCCCAGTCCGTGACGCGCGGCGCGCTGCGGCCAATAATCTCCGTGACGCTCTGGAAGCCCTTCTCGTCAAGGTAATTCGAGAGGCCGTCTATCATGTCTTCAACGATGCGATAGCCGTAATGCATGACGGCTGTGCAGACCTGCACGGTCGTCGAGCCGAGCAGGAGAAATTCCGCAGCGTCGCGCCATGTCCCGATGCCGCCGATGCCGCTGATGGGAACATTCACCTCCGCATCACGCGCAAGTTCCGAGACCATGTTGAGGGCGATAGGCTTGACGGCTGGACCACAATAGCCGCCGTGCGCGGCCATCCCGTTGACGTTCGGGTGCGGAATCATCGTGTCGAGGTCAACGCCCATCAGCGAGTTGATGGTGTTGATGAGAGAGAGCGCGTCCGCGCCGCCCTTCACGGCGGCCCGCGCGGGAGGCGTGATGCTCGTCACGTTCGGCGTCAGCTTGACGATAACGGGAAGGCTCGTCGCCTCCTTGACCCATTCCGTGACCATGCAGGTATATTCCGGGACTTGGCCCATCGCGGCTCCCATCCCGCGCTCGCTCATCCCGTGCGGGCAACCGAAGTTAAGCTCTAGGCCGTCCGCGCCCGTGTCCTCAACCTGCCTGGCAATCTCGTGCCAGGCTTCCCGCTTCGACTCGACCATCAGCGAGATGATGAGCGCGTGCTTCGGATACTTTCTCTTGCACGCGCGTATCTCCTTGAGGTTGACATCGAGCGGGCGGTCCGTGATGAGTTCGATGTTGTTGAGACCGATCATCCTGTTGGGCCCACTATCAATCGCAGCGAGCCGCGAACAAACGTTGACTATCGGCTCGCCGAGGGTCTTCCAGACCGCGCCGCCCCAGCCCGCATCGAAGGCGCGCTCGACCATCGAACCCATGTTGGTCGGCGGCGCGGAGGCCAGCCAGAAAGGGTTTGGTGATTCGATGCCCGCGAAATTAACTCTCAAATCTGCCATATTCCGTCTCCAATCTTTAATGGGCCTTTATTTCGTGAGTCTCTTCTAAAAGAGGCAGTCGCGTTCCGGCAAACTCCACATGCTCGCCAGTCAAACTTTCGTGTATCCCTTGCGCGGCGAGCTTTCCGGCTTGCGAAGCGTCAACGGCCTCGCGCCCGCCGTTGACGCAATCGCCGCCCGCGAAGAACTTCGGATTGCCCGTCCTCCCCGTCGCTTTATCAACGGCGATGCGGCCCGCTTCGTCCAGCTTGACTCCATCAATCGCGCCTAAAAAGTCGCGCATCTTTTGTTGGCCCAGAGCCTTGATGACCATGTCCACAGGGATGTCGAACTCCGAGCCTTCAACGGCGCGCGCGGAGCGGCGACCCGAACTATCCGGCTCGCCCAACTCCATACGCACGCAGCGCAACGCGGCCACGCCCCCTCCGTCTTCCGTAGAGAGAACCTCAACCGGCGCGGTCTGCCACCAAAATTCCACGGCATCCTTCTTCGCCAGTTCATACTCGTATTCGTATGCTGGCATCTCTTTCTGGCTGCGCCGGTAGACCAGCAGCACGCGCTCCGCGCCGAGCCTCCGAGCCTGCGTCACGGCATCAATCGCCGTATTGCCCGCGCCTATCACGGCCACGTTGCGCCCGATGGGCACACTGGACCACTCGCGCGTCTTGATACGCTCTATAAAATCCAGCGCATCGTAAACGCCCTGCAAATCCTCCCCGGGAATATTCAAGCGCGTCGTCGCGCCCAGACCGATGCCTATAAAAATAGCGTCGTGCTTGGCTTCCAACTCGGCGAGCGAGATTGTATCGAGATTCTGGACCTGTAATTCTGAACTCCGGTCGCCGTTGACCGTAATCAACGTATTCATCTTGAACTCGACGCCGAGACGCGAGACCATCGCCGCCTCTTCGGTCGAGACACGCTGCGTCATCTTATATTCGGCCATCCCGTAGGTATCCAGCCCGCCCGCCAGAGTTTTGCGGTCGTAAACGGTGACGGCGTAACCGAGCCTCGCCAGGTATGTCGCGCACGAGAGGCCCGCCGGTCCAGAGCCTATGACGCCGACGCTCCTGCCGTTCGGCGCGCCCGCCTGCAAGACCTCGCGCCCCTTGCTCATCAAGTCGTCGGTCGCGTATCGCTGAAGACGACCAATCTCTATGGGCTTGTCCATCAGCGTCTTCTCCACACACGCGCCCTCGCACAGCACATCAACCGGACACACGCGCGCGCACGTCGCGCCAATCGGGTTGGCGTCGAAGATGACGCGCGCAGAGCCGAGCAGATTGCCGCTCGCAATCTTCTTGATAAAGCCGGGCACGTCTATGTGCGTCGGGCAGGCGCGCGTGCACGGCGCGTCATAACAATAAACGCAACGGTTCGCCTCAAAGACCGCCTCGGCCTCCGTCAACGGCGGCGCGATCTCGCGGAAATTACGTTCGACCTCTTCAATGGGAATAGAAGGATTGAGAGTAGTTGACATAGTGTTTGCAATCCGATTGATTATCCAGACGTTGAGATAAAGAGTACTCGGTCGGGCAAAATGCTCTGGCTCCGTTATTCAAATGTCCTCGCGCTCAAGCATGGCTTGAATGACTGTCGATTTGCGGATACTGCTCAAGCAGTCCATCTGGAATCCGCTTCACCGCTTCGCCGATAATCTCAATGCTGCGGACGAAAGCTCGCTTGAGAGTTTCGTCTTGCATGAATTTCTCAAGAGATGCCTCTTGCACAGTGAAGCTAAGATAGCGCGCCTTATCCAGAATGTGCCTCAGATATTCACGCACCGATGGCTGCATACTCAACCTCGCGCAGAATATTCGGGCCGATGTGCTTGCTCAAGGATTCGGGCGTCAGCAGGTCCACTCTTCTGCCGAAGGTCTCTTCAAGAAAGAAGGCCAGGTGCATGAAGTTGTCAAATGTTTTCTGGTCCGGCTCAAATTCGATGAGCAGGTCAACATCGCTATCGGGGCGCGGATGCCCGCTTAAGAACGAGCCGAACAGGCCGCAACGCTTAACGCCGAAACCTTTGAGTCGCCTCTGGTGCTGCCGCAACAAGCCTAAAACCTGTTCTTTCGTCTGGACCATAAATATTATTAAGGTCATCACGTCACGGACCAGTGACCTCTCGTTTATTCCGCGACGATTTCCTCGTAACTCTCCGGTCTGCGGTCGCGGAAGAATTGCCAGGTGTTGCGGACCTGTCGAATCATGTCCAGGTCGAGGTCCGCGACGACGAGGGCATCCTGGTCGCGCGGGGCTTCGGCGACGAATTGGCCGCGCGGGTCGCAGAAATAGCTCTGGCCGTAAAATTCGCCGATGTCCCAGGGCTGTTCATGGCCGACGCGATTAATCGCGCCGACGAAGTAGCCGTTGGCGACGGCATGGGCGGGTTGCTCCAATCGCCACAAATATTCGGAGAGGCCAGCGACGGTCGCGGATGGATTGAAAACTATCTCCGCTCCGTTGAGGCCGAGGATGCGCGCGCCTTCGGGGAAGTGGCGGTCGTAACAGATGTAAACGCCGATGCGCGCGTAGGCCGTCTCGAAAGTAGGATAACCCAGGTTGCCCGGTTTGAAATAAAACTTTTCCCAGAAGCCAGGGTCAACTTGAGGGATGTGGTTCTTGCGATACTTGCCGAGGTACTTGCCGTCCGCATCAATGACGGCGGCGGTGTTGTAGTACATGCCCGTCATCTCTTCTTCATAAATCGGGACGATGATGACCATGCCGTGCTGGCGTGCCACTTCCTGCATGAGTTTGACGGTGGGCCCATCCGGAATTTTCTCGACCGCTTCGTACCAGCGCGTCTGCTGTTCCGCGCAGAAGTAAGGCGTCGTGAAGACCTCCTGCATGCAGAGAATCTGCACGCCCTGTTTGGCCGCGTCCTCAATCATGCGCAGGTGCTTTTCGATGTTGGCGCGTTTAATCTCTTCGATAGGCGCGTCTGTCGGCGCGGCGTTGGTGGCCTGTATGAGGCCGCATTTAACTATTCGAGCCATTGGTTAATCCTTTGTCTGTTAAGTTTCTTATTTCGCTTACGCTTCAACCTCCGCCGCTTCCAGAAGTTGAGAAGGCGGAGATAGTTTCATTAATACCAGATGAGTGACGGCGGATGCGCCGAAGCCTACGAACCAGGCGTAATCATACAACGGTCTCAGCGCGGGAACTACCAGGCCGATCCAGGCCAGAGCGCAACCTGCGAGCGTCGCCGCGACCGCGCGCCAGTTCCACCCGCTCGCGTAAGTGTAGACGCCCTGCGTCCGGTACAAATCGCCAAGCTTGAGCCTTTGCTTTCGCACCAGCCAGTAGTCCGCGATCATCACTCCGGCGATGGAACCCAGTCCGCCCGAATAGCCGACCAGCCACTTGAAGATATAACCGGAAGGGTCGGCGAGCAATCGCCAGGGCTGCATGAGCAAACCTATGATGCCCGTGATAAGACCGCCGAGCCTGAAAGAGATGAGCTTCGGAAAGGCGTTGGCGAAGTCGTTCGCGGGCGAGACGACGTTGGCCGCGATGTTGACAGCGAGCGTCGCCACCACGACCGTGAACATCGAGATGGCGATGACCCAGACCTGGCTGAATTGGCCCACTAATTTCACGGGATCCCACAACTCATCCATCTTCATGTTCGGGTAGATAGCCATCGCGGCTGAAGTAATCATCACGCCCATCGCCGCGAAGAGCGTCATCGTCGTCGGCAGCGCGACCACCTGGCCCAACATCTGCTCGCGCTGGCTGCGACCGAAGCGCGTAAAGTCCGGCATGTTGAGAGAGAGCGTGGCCCAGTAGCCTATCATCCCCGTCAGGCTCGGAATAAAGACCGGCGCGAACTCCTTCCAGCTATGATAGCTGCCCGTCTGCTTCAACAGATAGCCGAGGCCGTGCGCCCGCCATAAAGCCCAGCCCAATAGCAAAGCCGTCATCACCAGCACGAACGGCGCGGCCCAATTTTCCACCGCGCGCAGCAAGTTCATCCCGCGATAGATAATGTAAATGTTCAAGCCCCAGAAGAGCAGGAACGAGAGCCACTCGGTCGGCGCGTGCCCGCCAATTGGACCACCCAGAAAATTGGTCCAACCCGGAATAATGGCCCGGAAAAAAGTGTTCACCGCCTCGCCGCCGATCCATGCCTGAATGCCGAACCAACCGCACGCCACCAGCGCCCTCATCAACGCCGGAAGGTTCGACCCGATGGTCCCATAGCTGGCACGCGCCAGCACAGGGAAGGGGATTCCGTACTTCGTGCCCGGATGCGAGTTGAGCAGTATAGGCGCGAGCACGATGGTATTGCCCAGGAGGATGGTGAGAAGCGCCTGCCACCAGTTCATCCCCGCGCTGATAAGGCCGGACGAGAGCATGTAGGTAGGGATACAGTGGGCCATGCTGATCCACAGCGCGGCGTAATTATAAGTGGTCCAATCTCGCTTCGCCACGGGGACCGGCGCGAGGTCTTCGTTATAGAGCGGGCTTAGATTAATGGTCGCGTAATCTCTTAACTCTACGCGCCCGTCCGCGTGTTGTATAACTTCATCGTCAACCATTACGCTCACCTCGGATGACCTCCCTGACTTTTAAGTTATCGCACGCAATCCGATTGCCCGTCCCCGCGCACTATCACATTGCGACGCACGTTCCGCGTTTGAGGAATTGGCCGTCGCCGGGTTTGCCTTTGAACTCACCGTGCTCTATGACGACGCGACCTCTGGAGAGAACAGTTTCGACGACGCCCTTGATGGTCTTGCCTTCGTAGGCGGAATAGTCAACGTTCATGTGATGGGTGGCGGCGGAGATGGTCTGCTCTTTGTCCGGGTCGAAGATGACGATGTCTGCGTCGGAGCCGACGGCGATGGTCCCTTTTTGGGGGAAGAGGCCGAACATCTTGGCGGCGGCGGTGGAGGTGAGTTCGACGAAGCGGTTGAGAGATAAGCGATTCTCAATGACGCCGCCGTTGTAGATGAGAGGCACGCGATGCTCCACTCCGGGCGCGCCGTTCGGTATCTTGGAAAAATCGTCGCGGCCCAACTCCTTCTGCTCCTTCATGCAGAAGGGGCAGTGGTCTGTGGAGATGACTTGCAGGTCGTCCATCTTCAGACCCTTCCATAACTCCGACTGGTTCCACTTCTCACGAAGGGGCGGCGTCATGACGTACTTCGCGCCTTCAAACCCGGGCTCTTCGTAGTTGTCATAAGAGAGGAAGAGATATTGCGGGCAGGTTTCCGCGAAGGCCGGAAGGCCACGGTCGCGCGCTTCACGAATTTGTTTGAGCGCGTCCGCGCAGGAGAGATGCACGATGTAGACGGGAGCCTCCGCCATCTCCGCGATGGCGATGGCGCGATGCACGCCTTCGGCTTCGGCAATCGTGGGCCTCGTCAGCGCGTGATACTTCGGCGCGGTCCTCCCCTGGGCCAACGCGCGTTTGATAATCTCGTTGATGACGACGCCGTTCTCCGCGTGCATGCAGATGAGGCCGCCGCGTTCGCCCGCAGCAGACATCGCGCGAAAGATGGTCGCATCGTCAACCAGAAAGACGCCCGGATAAGCCATGAAGAGTTTGAAGCTGGTCACGCCCTCTTCCATCACGCGATGCATTTCGGGGATGCGGTCGTCTTCGAGGTCGGTCGTGATGAGATGAAAGCCGTAATCAATCGCCGCCTTGCCCTCTGCCTTCGCGTGCCAGTTATCGAGCCCCTCCGTCAGAGTCTGCCCCTTATACTGGACCGCGAAATCTATGATGGTCGTCGTCCCGCCGAACGCCGCCGCGATGGTCCCCGTGCGAAAATCATCTGACGCCTGCGTGCCGCCGAACGGCAACTCCATGTGCGTGTGCGGGTCTATCCCGCCGGGGATGACAAGCTTTCCCGCCGCATCAATCACAAGGTCCGTCTCCATCTCAAGCCTCGCGCCGATGACGGAGACCAGTTCATCTTCAATCAAGATGTCAGCCCTGTAATCATCAACCGCCGTCACGACGCGGCCATTACGAATCAGCGTTTTCATCAATCGCCTCCAGCTAGTGTTTCTGTTCTCTATCCAGGGAGAAGACCAGGAGCGGAACTAGGACGAAGACGATGAACAACGCAAAGAACTCCCACAGCGAATCGTCACTGAAGAGAGGTTGCATTAGCAGATGATAAATCTCCCTCATTGACCTCTGCAGGGCCCACTCGTTATATTGGCCCAGTACAGTACAAGAAGCCTTCGCGCTAGCGCCCGGTATAGTCAACG
>JAXDFO010000474.1:0-6404 GCA_034665545.1 Blastocatellia bacterium | reverse complement strand
CGCGCCTCGTATCCTGTGTTCCAGTCAACGCGGACGAGACCGTTGTTGCTCGTCGCTTTGAAGTCGAAGAGTTTGACGGCGGTCGGCACGATGGCCTCCGCCAGGGTCCAGTCTGAGAAGGAACTGACGCCCGGCACGGTGAACTTGTTGTTGATGAAATCCACTACGCCCGTCGGGGTCGTGAAGTTCGAGCCGTCGTACTTAAAGACGATGAAGGCCGTTTCGTTAGCTGTGCCCGGCACATCCGGCGGGTCCAGATAGCTGAAGGTCAAGTCAGCCGTCAGGTCGCCTCCTTCGGTCAGCGTCCAGTATCGCTGCAAGGTTTTAGCAGGAGTTTGAAGCTGCGGTTGCGCCGTCTGTGTGGGCTTGACTGTCAAGTCTGACGTGCCGTTCAGGTTAGTAACGTTGGCCGTCAGGGGAGAATAGCCGTTGGCCGTCCCCACGTCATAGGTGAAGTTGCCCGTCGCAGAGTAAATCTTTTTATAATTGCCCGTGACGTATCCGGCGGTCCTAGCGGCGGTGGCCGTGTTTGTGAGCGTGAGGGTGTTGCTGCCCATGTTGATGATGCCGCTCTTGAGGGTGAGCGCGCCATTGATGGTGAGCGGCGAGCCGAGCGTGACGGAACCCGCGCCGCCCGTGCGATTCATCGTTAAGTTTTGTAAAGACTCGCTGCCGCCGACGAAGACGAGCGTGCCCATCGCGCCCGCCGCGCCGCCGTCTTGCAGAGACATGCCGGAACTGTTGCTGCCGATAAAGCCGGAGCCAGTGGAGATGCTGCCGATGGTCGAGCCGAGCATCAGCGTCTTGCCGTTGAGCGTGAGCGTGCTGGTCGCGCCCGTGAACTGTATGGAGTCTCCGCCGTTGGGGCCGAGCGTCGTGAGGTTAGAGTTTAACTGAAGAGTGCCGCCGCTCTTGTTGATGCGGACGTAAGGCATGGTCAGCGCGCCGCTAGCGTCGCTGGCGGTCTGCGTGTTGCCGCCCGTGAAGAAGACGGCGCGGTTGTTGGGCGTGAACGTCCCGTTGTTGACGGAGATTTTGCCGCCGCCGTCAACGGTCAACTGGTCCGCATCAACACTCGCGGCAACGGTGACGACGTGCGGGCTGCGGACTGTGATGGTGTCATTAGCAGATGTCGGAGTTTGCGTTGCGGCAACCCACGTTGTCCCGTCCGTTGACATTTCCCAGGTAGCGTTTGAGTTCCAGGTTCCGGTGGCTGCGCTGCGAAACTTTAGTGTTGAAGCAGGGACGGTCACAGAGAAATCATCAATGCCGAGTCCCTGTCCGTAAAGCGGAACGGTCTTTGAGGTTGTAGCCGGAGGGTTAGAAACCGTAGCGTTATCAGCGTCCGCCGCGAAAGAATCGTCGTGATACTCGATGCCGCTGCCTTTGCGCGTTGATTCAGATAGAAGCTTGTAATTATTGCAGCAGCCAGTAACGCCACAAGAAAGAGGCCGACTCTTTTGAATGAATGGAATTTTTTGAGGGACAAGAGAGTGCAAGGGGTCTTCATGTAGATGCTGGGAATTGAGGGTTAGAAAAAATACTGGCAAGCCCCGGCAGAGGCTTGCCAGCATTTTCTATAGGACCGGTGATTGAGCGGTTAAGGATGCCCTATGGCGTGATGCTGCCACAGACGCTATCCGTGCGAGTGCGGACAGGGCTGAAGCGTTCCTGATATTCCTGCGAAGTCAGGAAGGCGCAGACCATTCCACGGAAATTACCGCCGTTGTGATTGAGCACGTTGAGCCAGAATTGATAGCCTCCGGCGTCCGGCTCACGCCGCAAATAATCGAAGTACTGAGAGAGGACGAAGGCCGCGTTGAACTGCGTCTGCGAGTACTCCGTGTAGCCTATGAGCTTGATGACCGCGCGGGCGCGGCTGTTGAGTTGGCTGGTCCCGGCATCATACTCGGCGACAAGTTCGCTCCTCTTGCTTGAGAGGTTGATGCCCGCGCTCTGCAAACGGGCCAGGAGCGCGTCTATAAACTGGTCCCTGTTCTGGCTTAACGGGAAGGTTGACAGAACAATCGGCCTCAGCAGGAAGTCTTCGACGTAAGCCTGCTTCTCCTGGTCCAGATTGACTCCGGGCAAACGATTGAGGTCCGCCATGTACTCAAGATAAGTGGGCCTGTTGCCCGCCAGTGTGTTGAAGATGCGATAGATGAAGAAGCCTCTGTTCTGGAACTCGTTGGAGAGGAAGAACGCGGCTGAGACATCCACACGCTTCTGGTTGATGCAGGCTGCATTCGAGCCGCAAGCCGTAATCTGGCTGGTCCAGAAGGCCAGACCGCCCGCATCCGGCTGGCGGTTCAGGAAGTCCAGATACTGCTGTCGGACGAAGAACTGCGCATCGTCTATCGGATTGCCCGTCGGTGTCGTCAGGTCGTTGTCCACGATGGTGATGATCGTGGAGGAGTTGCCGCCGAGGGATGCGCCGCCGCCCGCCGGGTTGCTCAGGTTGAGCGTGAAGGTCTCGTCGCCCTCCACATAGACATCGTCAATGATGGGAATCTGTATGTTCTTGCTCGTCTCGCCGTCGGCGAATTTGAGCGTCCCACGCTCGATGATGTAATCGCCCTTTTGTGTAGCCGAATTATCCTGCGTGGCGTAATCAACGGTCGCCGTGCCCGCGCTGCCTCCCGTGCGTGTGACGTTGAGGCTGACCGCGCCGCCCGTCTCGCTGATGGAGAAGGTCGGCGAGTTGATTTGGAAAGTCTGCGGTTGGTTGACAGTAACGTTGAAGCTGCATGAAGCGGTGTTGCCCACGGCATCCGTCGCGGTGGCCGTGACGGGCGTCGTGCCCAGGTTAAAGCTGGAACCGGACGGCGGATTATAAGTGATGTTTGTCCCAGGACAATTATCGCTGGCCGTGGCCGCGTACGTGACCGTTCTGGAAGTGGCATTCGGCGCAGTCGTCGCCGTGATGTTCGCCGGACAAGTGATGGCTGGCGGTTGCGTGTCGTTGACCTTGACGGTGAAGCTGGCGGTGGTCCCTGCGGTGGAAGTGACATGCACAGTGGTCGTGCCGACAGGGAAGAAGGAGCCGGAAGCCGGACTCACGCTGACGATGCCGCATGTGCCGGAGACGGTCGGAGCCGGGAAAGTAACGACCGCTCCGCATTGGTTCGCATCATTGTTGACGTTGATGTTTGCGGGAGCCGTAATCGCGCAGGTCTGGCAGACGCCGCCGCCGTCAACGGGAGTCGCGCGCAGGCCGGAAACCGTCAGGCTGTATGGCGTGGAGGCTGTCCCCGCGTTGACCTCCATGACGACGACGACGATGGTCGCGCCGGGCGCAACGTCTACACGCCAGTTCACGTCTCCGTTGTTGCTGCCGCCGGGGTCGCCCAGGTAGTTGACGCAGAAAGTGGTGTCGGTCGGGTCGTAGCTTCCTGAGTAAGTGGAGCCTATCAGGTTAACACCACCGGCTGAAGAGAGCGTGATGCTGGCGCAGGCCGTTTGCGAGCCTTGATTGGTGAACGAGTACTGGTCGAAAGACCTGCCGCCACTGCCGAGCGCGCCCGGACATGCCTTCGGAACACCGCAGTCGCTTTTGACGCCGTTGCGACCGATGCGACCGGCTGTTGACTTGGCGTCGGTCGGGTCAATGCTTCCGTTGACCGTGACAGGTGGCAGCGTCTCCGTACAGGTTGGGAGGCTGAAAGTGCTCGTGCTGCTGCCGCCCGTGAAGGTCGCCGTGATGGTGAAATTGATGGTCGTCCCGCAGACGAAACTCGAAGATGTGCTGATGGAGAAGGGCACTAGGTTCGTGCCGTTGGCGTCAATCGGGATGTCAGCGTAGGGCGAGTTGGATTGGGTGATGGTCACGCCGGGCGTCGAGGTGCTCAAGTGCGCCGTGATGTTTCTGGCCGGAGCGCAACCCAGATTCTCCAGCTTGACCGTCAAATCATTACACTCGTCTGCGTCTATGATGGCGTTGCCGTTGCCGCCTGAGACGACCGCCGCATTGGGAAGCGTCGCATCATAAACGGGATTGGCGATGCCGCTCACGCAGGTGTTGAAGGTGGTCGTGCCCCCGTCGGTGACAGAGAGCGAAGTGGAGGCAGACGGAGTGCAGTTGCGCAGGCCGTTCAGGACCGTCACGGCATAGGTTCCAGGCTCGACCGTGATGGAGTAAGTTCCGTCGGCCTTCGTCGTGCCGGAGAAGCCGTTGGAGAGTTGGACCATCGCGCCTGAAATCGGTGCGCCCGAATCGCAGGCCGTGATGGTTCCGCTAATCGTCCCTTGCGCCGGAGCCTGGCAGGTCGGGAACTTGAATCTCCCGATCCTGGTCCTCCAATTGAATGAACTGTTGACGTTGTAATACTGGTTGGTAGTCCAGAAGGTGCAATCGTCCGACGGGTCAACCTGTAGAGATTGATAATCGCCCCAGCGATTGCTGCTCCCCAGTTGGACCGCCGTTCCATCGAAGAGATGCTGTTCGCCGGTCAGACCGCCGAAGGCATTGAAGTCTCTGCCCGCGTACCAGATCGAAGGAAAGACGCTCGTGCTGGAAGCGCTGTAGCTGACAGCCAGATTACCCATGTGGTCTATGGCCGCGCTCGGCAGCCAGCGATTGACCCCGGTCGCAGGGTTCCCCGCGTCGGGCGAAAACGAGGCGTTGTCATAGAGCAGGTATGCGCCGCCCGGCGAGCTTTTTTGCAGTTGAAAGTAACGGACGCCCGCTTGATAAAGATTCCGGTTGGTCGGATTGACTCCGCTGACGTTGACGGTCGCGCTGGAGACCAAGGTTTCGATTCCGCCGCGATTGCGATATTGCAGGCGATACATCAAATGATACGGAATCGAATCCAGAGAATCCGTGCCCGCCGCCGGTGCGGGCTGCTTGACCTCGCTCCTGCCGGGAGGATTGCGCGGGTCAAAGGCGGAGACGAGGACCGGGCTTTCCGCTCGCTCTGTAAAAGTCGAGTTTGCGGGATTGTTGAAGTCCGCGTGAAAATCGAAGAGGCGGAGCGCGTCCTTGTTGAAGGGCGGACTCTCGAATTCATCCGAGATGAGATAAGCGAAGACGTTGGGCGCACCGGCGGGAGGAGCCTCCAAGCCGTCCTGGTCCGAGGGCAGAGTGGAGTTAAAGAATTCGGGGTGGACCGTGCCGTTGAGGTCGAAATAGATGAAAGCGGCGGTCGGGTCTCCGGCCAGCATCTTCTTGCGGTCAAGGGCATACGCGCCGACGCCGTTGGCGTGGTCGCCAGGCTCAGAGAACTGGTTGACGGTCATGTAGTAGCCATCAGGCCAGACGCCGAACTTTCCGTAATCGGGGAAATTGTCCGCGCTCGCGCCTCCATTGAGCATGGTCGGCGTGAGGAAGTCATATGTAAAGTAAACACCGGCAGGGTCGCCCGTCTTGGAGACAGCGACGCACTGGTGGAAGGGCGCGGCCTGCCCCGTTCCCAGAAAAGCAAACTGTGTGATGAACCAGCGGTCGGCCATGCGGTCGTAGAGCACTACGGGGTCGCCTCTATCGGTCGAGGCGCAAAGGCCTCCCAGGTTGCTGAAGAGGCTGCTGATGGTCTTGAGCGGGATCTTAGGATTGCCGTTCTTATCCCAGATGCGAAAGAGCGTGTTGACGGTCTGGACGACATCGTTCGGGCCAACATCCAGATTCTGGTCTGAGGGAGCGCCCGTGCCGCCGAGCGTGGCGATATTATCCGCCGCGCTAATGCCGTCGAAGGTCAGCGAAGGAGTTGTGGGAGTCTCGGACTCGATGGGCTTCGCGCCCTGTAACGCTCTATCTATGGAGGCCGCCTTGTTCGCAGACGCGTTAGCCATCTTCGTCTCACGCGCGTTCAATTCATTATACTCATGCGCGCTGCCTTCCTCTTCTCCCTCTCTGTTGGTATCGCTACGCATCTTATCTTTCGCGTCCGGCAGGTCTCTGAGAGGTTCAGAGACGGCAAAGCCGACTGCCTGCCCGGAGGCGGGCGTCAACTGCGACGTGCTGTCCTGCGTTTGCAGTAAGTTGTGCGGCGTTAATTTGAAGGTTGAGTCAAAGCCTCTGCCTGACAAGGGCGAATCTGCAACCCGGTTGGAAGAATTATTGCTACTTTCAGACCGGCTGGCGTGACTGGTCGGCAGCAGTAAGAGACAGGATAAAACAAAAAGTGTGATGAGAATCCAAGCGGCATTCTTTTTCATTTCTGGGCTACTCTCCTCTAAGGGGCTATGGCTTCGGGCTTTTCAAGCCCCGGTTTCAAGTTCAGGTGGAAGGGCATCTCATCGCATGCTCATGAACACATGCCGGACGGCGACTCCCGGCTCATCCTCTGGCTCAGAAGAACTCATCGTCATGTGTCAATGATAATGAAGGGAAAGTGTTGACGAATTTGAAGCGCTCTTCCTGAATTGGACCAAGTAGGCTTGATTTGCACAGTTTGTTGAAACGG
>JAXDFO010000473.1:0-20722 GCA_034665545.1 Blastocatellia bacterium | reverse complement strand
CTTTTCCGGTTTGAAATTCCCGCGATACACGTCAATCGTATAGCTCATCGTCTGGAACGTGTAGAAGGAGATGCCGACGGGCAGCAGGAATTCGAGCGCGGGAAAGAAAACCGGAATCCCTAAGAATGAGAAGAGGCCCGCCAACTCGTGCGAGAAGAAACCGTAATACTTGAAGAGGCCGAGCAGGGCCAGTTGGATTGTGATGGAGGTGACGAGAATAGCTTTGCGCGCGCGCTGCGACTCGCTCCGACCGATGTAGATGGCCGCGTAGTAATCAACCACCGTCGAGAAAAGCATGACGAAGAGAAAACGCCAATCCCAGTAAGCGTAAAAAACATAGCTCGCCGCCAGCAGCATGTAGTTCTGCCAGCGATGCTCACGCAACAAGCGATAGAGCGTGAAGACGATTAAAAAAAAGGCCCAGAAAATATAGCTGTTAAAAAGCATGAAGAGTCATCAGCCGCCGCAAAACATTCCAGATTATTATCAACGCGCGGTTCCCTCTCGCACGCCCGAAGTCGCCGCTTCGAGCGCGTCGAAGTCGCAGCCCACATCCTTGCCGTCCGTCGCTCGCCCCCTGTAACGCGACTTGGCGGACAGCCTGTAATTGCCGCCCGCGCGATCCGTGAAGCCAACCGCATCCAATGAAGCCGGATAAAAGTTATCCGACGGATAGGTCGTCGGCACATCAAGAAAGTCAGGGACCGCCGCGATGATGTTCCGCCGAATAGTGCCGCGCGGAAAAAAGTTCTTCATCGCGGTCAGCCCGAACCCGCCCCCGGATATTCCATACTTGTTATGCGCCGCGATGTTGTTCGTATAGACGAAATTCTGTATCTGCGTCCCTCGCCCTGTGTCGTCATACGCCTGCACTATCGTCCCGTCATGAAATACCGTGTTGTGGTCCACCGTCACATTCGCCACGCCTGAGATGTGAATGAAAATCCCTGCCCCCCCCCACTTCACCGTGTCTATGTCTTCGATCAAATTATTCGTGATGCGGATGTCGTGCATCTCGGCGTTAGTGGTGAAGTTGGTGACGGCAAAGCCTGAGCCAGCGTGGCGGATGATGTTGTTCTTGAAGTCAACGTTATTGCCCGGCCCATATCTGATGGTGAAGACGACGGCGTTGCCGTTCTGCCCATCCTGCCAGCAGTTCTCCATGATGTTGCCTTCGATGACGATGCTCTCTGCCTCTTTAATCTCGAAGAGATTTTTGGTCAGCCACTTGCCGCGCCAACTCAGAGGCTTGAACATATAGTTGCCCCTCACGACGACATTCTTCGCCACGAGATGAGTGCCCTCGCCGTTGCCGAAGGCCAGATTTTCCGACGAGCCTTCGAGATAGTTGTTGATGATGTTGTAAGGGCCTGGACCATTCCAGGAAAAGATGGCCTGCGAATCCGTCGCGGTCCCGTGAATCTCAGAGATGTAAGAGTTGACGATGTCAGTCGAAGCGCTGTTGAGAGAGATGCCGCGCACGACCTCGCTATTGGAGGGAAAGGAATGTATGTAGCAACGGTCAACGACGAGATGATGCGGGACGGAGGAGAGCGTGTTGATGTTCTGTATCTCATCCTGCGCGGAGCCGAGGGCGACCAGTTCGCGCGAGGCGGCAGCCGCGTCGCGCAAGGTCATTTCGAGACCGATGAGGCGATAGTGATGCGCGTTCATCTCGGTTCTGAGCGCGGGGAGGTTCTTGCCGGGGCTGACGATCTTGGGCATCAACGCAGCGTTCGATGGAGAGACGCGCATGCCCTCCGCCGGGAATGAAGAATCGGGTGCGTCCGTGCGAATGGTAATCCAGCCGGAATCTTTGTCTGATCTCGGAGGAAGAATAACCGGACCAGTAAAGGTGGCCCCGGCCTCCAACATGATAGTGTCGCCGGGCCGCGCACGGTTGATGGCCGCCTGAAGATTGTCTCCGGCCCTGACTTGAATCGTCGAAGATGAAGAGGAAGCTGGCTGGACTCTGCGTGGGCGTTCCTTCTGCGCGAAGGCCAGGACCAGACCGCCGACCAGCAGCAGCCCGCCGAGCATCAATAGCAACACTCTCATGCTTATCTTCCGGCGCATTCCTTTATCATGCTCCGCATCAATTGTACCTCAGCCAGTAGTAAACGAATTTGGGATATTCCAGCGCGACCACCCGCCAGCCGCCCGCGTGCAGCCACCATGTCGCCGGACCAGGAACCTGCTCGCCTGTCGCAGCCGCGTCCAGACCTATCAGCACAGCATCGTCACGAAAGACTCTGCGAAGCGTCCACAATGCGCGGCGCGAATGATAAGCGGAAGTCACGACCAGCAGCGAGCGCAGGTTGTGAGCCGCCGCGTACTCGCGCAAGCGCACGGCCTCATCGTGAGTCGAAGAGACGGCTTCCGGCAAGACCTCTATGCTGTCGGCTGGGACGCCCGCGCTTCTCAGTTCATCGAAGGCGCGCTCGACGAAGTAAGGATTCCGTTGCTTCTCAGTGGACCAGCCGCCGATACCGTTATCGTTAGTCAAAAGGATTTTCGGCGCGCGTCCCTCCGCGAAGAGTTGCGCCGCCTCGCGCGTGCGTTCCCTGTAAGCGTCCGCCCCGGCCAGCACCGCGACGGCGTCCGCGTGGGCCAACTCCGCGCGCACCATCAGCGCACGCGCCATGACCCAGGCCACGATGGACCAGGCGATGAACGCGAGCACGATGAAGCGCAAGAATCTTCGGACGCCATGATTACCGTTTTTGGAACTTCGCAGGCGCATGTGCAATCATCGCTAACATAATTTCTGGGCCAACAATAAGACGGCGAGCCATCATGAGAGAAAAGCTTACCAGCAGATGCCCTGGTACGCGCCCGCGCTCGTGCCTTCATCGAAGAGGCGGACCAGGTCAATCACCGTCTGGTCGCTTCGGAGTTGAGATTCTATCTCACGAAACTCACCGGCCTTGTTACCGATAATCAAGACATCGGAGCCATCCAGAATTTCCTTGACACTGCCGCGCATGAGCCTTGAGATATGTGGAATCTCGCGCTCTATATATTCCTTGTTCGCGCCGAAGAGACGCGCGAGCGAGACATCTCTATCATAGATGGCGAGTTCCAATCCCTTGCCGATGAGCGTTTCGATGAGCGAGACCATAGGCGATTCGCGCAGGTCGTCCGTCCCTGCTTTGAAACTGAAACCGAGGACGCCGACGCGTTTCTTTCCGGTGGCGAGGACCATCTCCGTCGCGCTCTCTATCTGTCGCCGGTTGCTGTGCAGGATGGAGTTCAGGACGGGCACTTCAACATCCAACTCTTTGGCCTTGTAATTAATGGCCCTTAAATCTTTCGGCAGGCAGGAGCCGCCGAAGGCGAAACCCGGCTTCAAATAATAGGACGAGAGGTTGAGCTTGGTGTCCTGGCAAAAGACGTTCATCACCTGATGGCTGTCAATGCCGAGAGCCTTGCAGATGTTGCCCATCTCGTTGGCGAAGGAGACCTTGAGCGCGTGGAAACAGTTGCACGCATACTTGACCATCTCAGCCGCCTTCACCGGGACGACGAAGACCGGCGCATCAATGCCCGCGTAAAGCCTGCGCAGCCTGTTCGCAACCTCTTCATCATCCGCGCCGATGAGCGTGAAGGGCGGCGCGTAGAAATCTTTGATGGACGTGCCCTCGCGCAAAAATTCCGGGTTGATGCAGACGCCGAAATCCCGCCCCGCGCGCTTGCCCGAAGAGGCTTCGAGCGCGGGCACGACCACGCTCTCAATCGTGCCCGGCAGCATCGTGCTGCGAATGACGATGGTGTGCTGCTCGCGTTTGGCTTCGAGCGCCTGTCCTATCTCCTCGCAGACTCGCTTAACGTATTCCAGGTCCAGAGAGCCGTTGGGCTTGCTGGGCGTGCCGACGCAGACCAGTGAAAGCTCCGAATCTCTCACGGCGTCAAACGAATCGGTCGTCGCGCGCAACCGCCCGGCCTTGACGGTCGCGGCGATGAGTTCGCCGACGCCCGCCTCTACTATAGGACTCCGGCCCTCGTTGATGATTGCGACCTTCGTCGCGTTGACATCAACGCCGAGAACCTCGTGTCCCTCCTGCGCGAAGCAGGCTGCCGAAACGCACCCCACATAACCCAGACCGAAAACGCTCAACTTCATCTCGAATCCTCTTCTCAATTTAATATTGGCCCAGGATTAACGCGGCGCGCGCACGAGGCCCAAAAGAAAGCTCCCGCCCCACGCAAGATGGACCACCGAAAACGCGAGCGAGATAACGGGCAGCAACTTCCAATCGCCCGCCTTGCGCGAGAGCCTCGCCGCGAAAAGGAGCGACAGCGCGCAGTAAGCCGCGACCACCGCCGCGAGCATCCACCAGGCGGGCCGCCACCACCCGCCCAGCGCGCCGAGGATGATGATGGACGAAACGAACGCGGGCGCGACGAGTTGACGCACGCGAACCGAGCGCGGGTGCAGCTTTAACATCTGCGCCTTCCATCTTCCGTAACGCGCATACTGCGCGGCCAACTCTTTCATCGTGGCCCGCGCGAAGTAGAGCGAGTGGCCCGCCGTGTCCAGCAGAATCCGCCCCCCGCGATGGCGCGCGCGATAATGAAAATCGTAATCCTCATTCGCCAGCAATGCCTCGTTGAAGCCTCCGAGTTCGCGCCACAAAGATTTGCGGAAGACGCCGAAGGGCACAGTGTCAACGACCTGCGTTCCTTCTACACTACCTAGACGATACTTCGCATCGCCTATGCCGAACGGATGCGCGACAGCTAGCGAGATAGCGCGCGCAGTTGGGCCGTCCGCGCCGGGGCTGATGCGCCACGGCATCCCTACGACCGCCGCGCCCGTCTCATGCAAGAGTTCGACAGCGCGCCGCACGTAGTTATCCGAAGGAATCGAATGAGCATCCATCCGCACGATAATCTCGCCGCGCGCCTCCGCGATGCCCAGGTTGAGGGCCGCCGGAATGGCCCTTGAAGGATTGTCAACCAATCGCACCTGCACATCACCCCGACGCGCGATGTATTTCTGGACCAACTCCCGCGTGCGATCCGTAGACCTTCCATCAACGACGATAATCTCGTAGAGACTGCCATCATACTGCCCCGCCAGGTTCTCCAACACCTTCTCTATAAAACGCTCCTCGTTATAGCAAGGGATGACGACGGAGACTGACAGCGCGCGCTCCTCCTGTAAAGCCGCAACGTTCGCGCCCCCCGGCTCATCGCTCACCGTCAATGTTGTGGATAGCTGCTCTGTCATGATTCTTCAAAACACTCGCAACCGAACTTTCAGATAGCCGCTCTCACATTCTCCTCATCCAGGACCGGCCCCGCTTCATCAAAATGATTTTGACCCGCAGCGACGCTCTCGCAAATCAAAGCGAAGCTCTCAGCGACCCTGGCCCAACCGAATTTCTCGCGCACCATTCGCGCCGCACGCGCGCTCAATTCGGAAGCAAAATTTTTATCATTGAGAACGCGCACGACCGCCGCCGCAAAGGCTTCAGGGTCGTCGGCCAGCAGCAACTCCTCTTCATGACGGACGGGCAAACCCTCCGCGCCGATGGTAGTTGAGATAATCGGTCTTTCAATCGCCATCGCCTCGTAGATTTTGAGGCGCGTGCCGCCGCCTATGCGTAGCGGCACGACGTAGGCGGCGGCGCGTTCCATGTATGGCCGCACGTCTTCAACGCGTCCCGTGACGATGATGGATGAATCGCGCTTGGCGAGTTCGAGCAGGCTCGGATAAGGATTGCGCCCGACGACCGTGAGGGTCACACAGGGCACTGCCTGTTTGATGCGAGGCATAATCTCAGTGGTGAAATAACGAATCGCGTCCTCGTTCGGCAGCCAGTCCATGGAACCCGTGAAGACGAGGTTGTGCGCGTCTCTTTCCAACGCGCCGCTCGGTCGAAAATATTCCGTGTCCACGCCCGTCGGAATCTCCGCAACTTTTTCTATAGCGTAATCGCTGCGCATCGTCTCGGCGTCTTCGCGCGAGACGGCCACGACCGAGTCGAAGCGACGACAGGCCGCGCGCTCGTAATTGAAAGTCTTGCGCCATTGCCCGCGCAGGTAAGCTTTCTTCAAGGGGTCGCGCTGGACCGACGCGTGACGCTTCCAGATCATGGCTTCTACGTTGTGCTGGAAGAGGACGGTCGCGCAGGGGACGCTCGCGGGCAGGTTGACGCTCGGATGCAGGAAATCACAGACGACGACATCGTAGGGTTCCTGGTCCAGAGAGTTCGTAATCGCGGCGCGCATCAACGCGGATTGATACTTCTTGAGAAAGTAGGGCAGGGGCGAGACTAGATTGAGCGCGAGTTCGGCGTAGAAGCCGGGCGTGAATTTGGCGCGCGTGTGATGCGGGACGGTGATGAGAGCGTGGCTATACTCGCTTGCGCGTTCGCGCGCGTCCGTTGCAGCCGTGCGGTCGTCAAGCGTCAGGTACGTGATGTGATGCTCGCGCTTCAACTCCTTGAGCATGTGGTAGGTGCGTATGCGCCCGCCCTTGTCAACCGGATGAAGCAATTCTGTTTTGAGCCAAAGGATACGCACTCTGTTATCACCTATCCACTGTTTCCCAGGAGAGTTAAAAGAGTCAAAGGAGACGCTCTGCCAAAATCTCAAACGCTTTTTCTGGGAGCTAGACGGCAACGCACGACCGCCGTCGTGAACTCGCGCGTCAGTTTGTTGGCGAGAGGCTTGAGCTTGCGAATCGGGACGGTCTCGAAACTCTCGAATTGAAAGTCGCTGCCCGCCACCAGTTGTTCAAAGCGGCGAATCGTCATCTGGTTGAGACCGCCCTCGACTTCGTTGAAGCGCGTCGCGCCGTCCGTCTTAAAATCGGAACGCCAGCGTATCAACGCCCGCTCCGTGAAGATGAGATGGGCCCACGGGAAGACCGAAAAGAGATGCCCGCCCAGAGGGTGATACCACGTCGGGCCAAACTCTATCATCGCGCAGCCTTCGGGTTTGACCATCTTGCTCATCGCGCTCAGCACTCCCGCAGGGTCGTCGAAATGCTCGAAGGCGTCCAGCGAGAGAACCACGTCAACCTTCTCCTTCGCCTCGGTCGTGAACACGCAACGGTCAGCGACGCCCGCCTTTTCCGCCGCTCGCCGTGCCTGGTCCAACACGCTCTCTCTGACATCCAGACCGATGACGCGCGCCGCTCCATGCTGCGCCATCTCTATCGCCTGCTCGCCCGCGCCGCATCCGAAATCCAGGACCACTTTCCCCGCCAGTTCATCCCATATCCGCTCTCCGAACAGTATCTCCATCTTGCTACGGTTTTGATAAACGCTGCCATCGCAATAACCCGTCTCGCCGTCATGACACCACATGCGCAGCAAGCGATACCCGATTGTTCCACCCACGACACCCATGCAAAACTCTCCAGGACCGAACGGCCCGGCCCCTCATCTCGCGGCGATGACTTCCGACAAGTTCAACTGCGGCTCGCTGCCCTCCTCACAGTCTATGAAACGACGCTGCCAGATTTCCATATTGACTAAGGACCAGAGCCGCTCCGTATGGTTCGCCCCGGTCATGTGTTCCTGGACCAGCCTGCGCACGAACCTCTCATCGAAGAGACCGCGCGCCGTCGCCCGTTCGCTCAAGACATATTCATCAACGACTGACCGGAACGGCCCGCGAAACCACGCGCCGACGGGAACCGGAAAGCCCATCTTGGGCCTCGTCAGAATAGGCTCCGGTAGCAATCCTTTCATGCTCCTGCGCAGGATGTACTTGGTGGTCCAACCGCGCCGTATTTTCAAACGCTCCGGCAGCCGCGCCGTCAACTCGACCAGTTTATGGTCCAGAAATGGCACGCGGCTCTCGATGGACGCGGCCATGCTCATCTGGTCCTGCTTCATCAAAAGCTCTTGCAGGTAGGTCTTGACATCCGCGTAGAGCATGCGATTGAGCAGGCTGTCCGCGTCCGCACTCTCGAAATAGCCGCGCATGTCCGCGTAAGGCTCAATCCCGCCCGCTCTCTCTTTCGTCTCAGGCGTGAGCAACTCCCCCTGCATCGCTCGCGTGAAGACGGCGAAGTTGTCGAAGTAGAGCGTCTCGATATCCGGCTCTAAGCAGAGGAACGTGCGCGTCAGCTTGTGGCGAATCTTTGAATTGACGGGCAGGCCCAGGATGCGACCGCGCACCATGCGGCGCAAGCTATCGCCAGTCATCCGATGATAGCGCGGGCCGAGCGCGAGATTATAAATCGTCTTGTAGTAACGCTCGTATCCGCCGAGCATCTCATCGCTGCCCTCGCCCGTGAGGACCACCTTGACGTGCTCCGAAGCCAGGCGCGAGACGAAGTAGAGCGCGACGCTGGAAGGGTGGGCCAACGGCTCGTCCTCATGCCAGACGAGTTGCGGGAGGGCCGCGAAAAAGTCTTCCGCGCTGACCAGTATTTCGTGATGGTCCGTCTTGAATTGATTAGCGACGAGACGCGCATACTCTAGCTCGTTGGCCTCGCGTTCCTTGAAGGCGACGGAGAAGGTCTTGATGGGGTCGCTCACCATCCCGCTCATCATCGCCGCGATGGCCGAAGAGTCAATGCCGCCCGACAGAAACATTCCGAGCGGCACGTCCGCCATCAATCGCAAGCGCACGGACTCGCGGAAAAGCTCTCTCCATTCCTCTACATAATCATCGTCGCTGCGGCGTTGCTGCCCGTCTTCATTACCGGTCCTGTAATGCACGTCCCAGTATTTTTCAATCTTCAACTCTCCGTCGCGCCAGAGCAGCGTGTGGCCGGGCAGTAATCTCTTGATGCCATGAAAGAGAGTCTCATCGGCGGACGTGCCGTGATTCGCCAGGTAGTCAGGCAGCGCGCGATAATTAATCTCAGGCGCGATGGCCCGCGCGGCCAGCAGGGCTTTTATTTCAGAGGCGAAGTAGAGCGAGCCGTCATCCGTGTGAACGTAGTAGAGCGGCTTGACGCCCAGACGGTCGCGCGCGATGAAGAGTTCGCTGCTCTTGCTGTCCCAGATGGCGTAGGCGAACATGCCGCGCAGGTGTTCGACGGAGCGCGGGCCGTCCTCTTCGTAAAGATGAAGGATGGTCTCCGTATCGCAATGCGTGCGGTAGACGTGGCCGCGTGCTTCGAGCGAGGCGCGGAAATCCGCGTGATTATAAATCTCGCCGTTGTAGATGATACGGAGCGAGCCGTCCTCGTTCGTCATCGGCTGGTGGCCCGCCGCGACATCCACGATGCTCAGGCGGCGATGGCCCAATCCGACGCGGCCATCAACGAAGATGCCCTCATCGTCCGGCCCACGATGCCTGATAACATCGCGCATGCGTTCAAGCACGCGCACATCAACTGTGCGACCGGACTGGCTCGAAAAAGCTATTCCGTTAATTCCACACATAAAGGGTGCTCGGTGTATGAAAGAGGCGTTCACCACAGAGACACAGAGAACACGGAGGCGTCACAGAGAAATTCAAGCCTCTGTGCGTCCTCCGTGTTCCCTGTGTCTCTGTGGTGAATCTCAACATCAAATCGTCATCTCCACATCATCAAACGTCAATCTCACTTCGTACTTCTCTTCGTTCGTCTCGACGCGCGCCCGCGCGTCGCGCGTACATGTACTCTGTCCGCGACGCGTTGCGAAAAATCTCCTGCCCGTCCAGAGAGAAACTGCGCCCGCCGAGTAACAACACTTCCTCCAACGCGCCCGTCTCGATTGAGAAACGCGCCCAGGCCAACGCCGCATCCGTTGCGAGATGCGCCGCTTCCATCATCCCGCTCCCGCCCGCTAGAATCACGTCGCGTTTACCCGCGCCTCGCACTTCAAACGCGCGCCCGCCCTCCGCTTCAATTTCACGCGCGCCCGTTTTCAAACTCTCCCGCGCGCCGTGCGGGATGAGGAGCGTGACGAACTCCTGCGCGCCCGTCGCCTCTCTTGAGAAGACGAGAGACGGCGCGGCCTGTCGTTCCCTGTAACGCTCGGAGACCCAGCCCGGCTCCTCTCGCCACTCGCCGCCCTCTCCGAAAAGAAAAATATCCAGGCCCGCCACGTCCGACTCTCGCACGCGCACGGCGTTGACACCGCCGCTCTTATCGTCAACTGATTCCAGGACCAATTTTGAGTTCGCGGCGAATTGAAAATGTAGCTCGCAGAGGTGCGCGCCCGTCGCGGCCACGCGGTCAAGCATCATCCAGTAATCGCCCTTGATAAATAGCATGCTTCTCATGTGCGTCGCGGGCGATTCGAGACGCTCGTACCCGTCGTGCGAAGCTTCAAAATAATCGAACCGCTCCTGGCTCATCCACGCGTGCGTTGAGACCTTTGCGACATGCTGCCAGGAAAACGGCCCGGCGGGCACTGAAGAAGATTGGCCGTCAATGGTCAGCGTGTTATGCGCGGCGGAACCGCGAAAGTGTTCGCGCGTCTCGCCCTCGCCAGTGTAGTTGTAAGTGCCAGGGTCAACCAGCAGCGCGCGACCGCGCGAGGTTAAATCAAAGGCGAGCGCATCGGCGTGCGCGTGCGCGCAGTTGAGAGAGCCGTGCGGCCCGCCATCAATCAAGAGATAATTCGACTCGCGCGACCATCCATCGCGCATCACGTAATAGCCGCCGTCAACGAAAGCGCGCGAAGTCTCGGCGGGCGTCTGAGCTTCAAGACTATCGAAGGCCGCGCACCCCTTTGGCCCAAGCAGCCAGAGCGTTTCTAACGCGACTTCGCCCGCGACGAACTTGTAATCCCCGCGCTCGAAGAGAACCGCGCCGGTCGAAAGCGCGGCGCGAAAATCGTTGCCCGCGCGCGAGTCCATCATCAAGAGCCTGCCGCCATCATCATCGCCATAGAGAGGCGTCGTCCCGTCCGGCCTGGTGATGTACATCGAATGGTCCAGCAACGCTGTCAAACTCTCCTTGAGCTTATCTTCGACCACCTCACCGTTGAGGCGCGAGAGGATGAACAGGTGCGCGTAGAAATCCGTCGTGTAGCGGTGATAGTAACTCGACTGCTCGAAGTAAACGCCGTCCGGCCTGACGTGGCGCGCGAGTTCGCGCAGCAGAATAGCTTTCCCCTTAGACTTCCAGGCATCGGAGCGACGAAACTCCGGCAATAATTGGCCCAGGTAAAAGAGACCGAGCGCCTCTCCCGTCAAATGCGTGTTCGGGCTGAAGTAAGTCGAAAGATATGTCTCAAGATGGCGCGCGTGAAGATAGAGCGACTTTAGCATACGCAGGAAAACCTGCGGCGCGAGAGAAGGCGAATCCTTGAAGAAGTGCAGAGCCCAGAGCCAAGAGATGGCGCGGAAAGAGACTTCCAGACTGCTGGCCCAATTAATTCCCACCTTCGGCGGGTTCTCATCCATCCAACTCTTGAGATGAGCGACGAAGGCTTGCGCGTACATCTCATCGCCCGTATACCAGTAAGCGCGCCCCAGCGTGGCGAAGTATTGATGACGGTTCAATTCCCAGATAATCTTTTTATCGCCCGCGACCGACGCATCCAGATAATTAATCCGGCTCCAATGCAGGCGCGGCGCTCTCTTGCCAGACACCGGTTCCAGGTGCCAGTCCACCGGAACGCCAAAATTCAAATCATGCAGGCCCAGCAAATCGAAGCGTCCTTCGATGATGCGAGAGGCGCTCTCAATCACTTCGTCTTCAGCACGCGGGCCGAATCGTCGCCGCAACTCTCGAAGCGTCTCCGCCCTATCCTCAAACGAAGCGAAGAAAGAGGGAGAGGTCCGCGCGCGAAAATGTTCGAGCAGACTCTCTGCCGAAAGCTTTGATTGGCCCACGCGCGCGCCATCCAGCAGTTTGAAGAATGCCGCATCCGACGGAACGCGCGTTAATCTTGAGAGACCGTGACTCTCGGCTTGAGCGTTGAGCGCCTGCGCTCCGCGAGTGCGCAGTTCGTCCACGCTGCGCCCCTTCAGCTTCCCCAATTTTTTGAGACCTTCGACTCTCAACGCATCCTCACAGAATCAAGAGACCGCTCGCGCACCTTCTCGCCCTCCGCGACCTTTTCCGTCTCCGCCGTCAATGGCCTTCGCCCGGCGTCCGGCCTCTGCGCCACTTCAAAATAAAGCTCAAGCCACCGGTCGCGGACGCTGGTCCAACTATATTTAGAACACTCCGCATACGCACGCGAGGCAAGCTCTTGAGCGAGCCCGTCATCCTCAAGCAAGCGAACGGCGCACGCGGCCATCGCCTCGTAATCGCCGCGCTGGACCATTAATCCGGTCTCGCCATGTGTCAAGATGTAAGGGATGCCGCCCGCGTCCGTCGTCACCACTGGAAGGCCCGCCGCGTATGCCTCGATGATGGAGCCGGGCATGTTGTCTATGTCCGGGCTGTTCAAGTAAATGTCCGCAGCGTCGTACAACTCGTGCATCTGCGCGGGAGCGACGCGCCCTATGAACTCTGTTCGTCGCAGGTCCAATTCACTTGCGAGCCTCAAGAGTTCCTCGCGCTGGCTGCCATCGCCCGCGACGGTCAGGCTCGCTTCGGGAAAACGTTTCTGGATGATGGCGAAGGCGCGCAGGGTACACGCGACGTTGTAGAGCGGCTCGAAATTACGGTTCGAGAGAAAGACCGGGCGCAGGGGCTTGCGTTCACGAAAACGAAAGCGCGCGGTGTCAACGAAGTTGAAGATGGAGCGCGCGCGAAGATTGAAGCGCGCGAAGACATCCACCAGATAACCGGAGGGCACGACCGTTTCATCAACCATCCTGATTAGCGGAATCGCCGTCCGCCGCCAACGCCGCAAATGGTCCTCCGCCTCGCCGCTCCGATAATTGAGGACGCTCTTTTTGCCGTAGAGTTTGGCGACGAGGATGGCCGGTGCGGGCGCGAGCAGAAAGGAGAAATAGGAGGCAGAGAAGATGTGTATCACGTCATAGCGATGGACGCGCGCGAGTAAATTGGTCCAGTAAAGCAGCGAGGTGAGAATCGTGCGAACGTACTTAATCTCCTGCAACTTTCCGAGCGGCTCCGGCAGGCGCGGGTTGATCGGCAGGAAGGAGACTCGCAGAGAGGATTCTTCACGAAGGCGCGAGAGCAGGCGCGCGGCCTGCACGGCCTGCCCGCCCAGAATCTCAAGCCCCGGCGCGACGATGAGCACACGCAAAGGCTCTGCGATAGCTCGCCTCTCATCGCGCACGGTGGAGCGCACGGCCCCGTCCTGCCGTGTCGTCGGTTGATTCTCTCTGTGCGAAATTTGACGGCTCAACTTTTGCTCTCTCTTCGGTCCCTACTCAGTTTTTTCAAAGACGAACTCGTTACAGCCGAGCTTATAATTGAGGTCGCTGCATTTGAGTTTAGCGAGGGTGAAGCCGCGCGCCTTGTAGAAGTCGAAAATCTCTTCGGGCGTCGCCACTTCATAAGGGTATCCGCCAATCCAATCCAGATGGTCATGCCAACGGCTCATCCCTCTGTTCTGTTCATAACTGGTCCATGAACGTATAAACTCGCCGGGCTTGAAGCTCAACAACGCGCGGGCGAAGGCTTTCGTCTGGCCCACGCCGACGATGCCGAGCGCGAAGGGCAGCTTTAATGTGCGCGGCAGTTCGTTATAAATCTTCTTGATTTTTCTCCACCGCACGGCCTGGCGGCCCGTGTCGTTATAGATGGCGATGAAGAGCCTGCCACCGCGCGCCACGGGCAGCCGCGCATTGTCCAGCGCGCGCCACATCGCGCCCGTGTGATGCAGCACTCCCCATGAATAGACGACATCAAACTCTCCCAGAGCTTTTATGTAATCGGCATCGAGGGCGGAGCCTTCCTCTACCTTCCAGCTTTCATCATCGGAGAAATAACGACGGCGCAGTTCAGCCGTGCAGGCCACGGATTTCGGGTCGTAATCGAAAGAATGAACGGACGCGCCGAGCCGCCGGGCCGCGAGGCTGAAGAGGCCGCTACCGGAGCCTATGTCCAGAAACTTCTTGCCGCTCAAATCATCCGACTCAAGCATCTCTTTGAGCGACCTCTCGGCCTCACGAATGCGCGTCTCATCCAGGACGCCCAGGAACTGGCTCCAATTCTGCCCGAACTCGAACCTCCGCCCGCTCGCAATCTCTTCCGCATGTGAACTCATCTCTCAAGACTCCATCTCATACAAAGCAATTCACCACCGCAGACACAGAGGACACAGAGGCTTGCATCAACTCTCTGTGCATCCTTTGTGTGCTCTGTGTCTCTGTGGTGAATTCTCATCTTTCCTTACGCTCAATTTACCTAAGCCTGTTCACGACGCACGCCGACCGCCTCTTGCAACCCCTGCGTCGTTGGTCCAGCAAGCAGGCGATCATATAGGCTCACAGTATTTTCAAGCTGCGCCCGGCTCGAAAATCTCTGTTCGAGAACATGACGAGCACGCTCGCCCATCTCGCGCGCCCTCGCAGGGTTACGCAACAACGAGACGATGCGCGCGGCCATCGCTTCATCATCGCCGGACGTTACCAGATAGCCCGTCTCGCCTTCAGAAACAGCCTCGCTCGCGCCGCCCACATCCGTCACGACGACCGCGCGGCCTGCGCCCATGTATTCCAGAATCGCATTCGAGAAGCCTTCCGATTTTGAACTCAGCGCGCAGACATCCGAGACCGCAAGCAACTCCGCCAGATGTTCACAGCGGCCTATGAAAAAAACCTCTTCACTCAAATCGAGTTGCGCGGCCAGCGCGCGCATCGGTTCAACAAGCTCACCCTCGCCCGCGAGCACGAAGGCCGCGTCCGGCACTTGATCGCGCACGCGCCGCGCCGCGCGCAAAAACATTTGATGGTCCTTCACGTCGCTCCGCAGATTAGCCACGATGGTCACGAAGCGGCGAGCCTCGCGCGGCAGGCCCAACAACGCGAGTGACTCTTCACGATTGAATCCGGGCGGCGTCGTGACGCGCGCCAAATCCAGCCCGTTGTAAATGACCGTAATCTTTTTCGCGGGCACTCCATCAGCGATGAGAAATTTCCTGACCCTCTCGGAATTGGCGTGGACGACATGCGCGAGTTGAAACGCGCGTCGCTGTAAGAATCTCTGCGCGCCCGTGCGAGCCTCGCCCGTCTCTCCCCAGAAAGCTATGCGTGCGGGGACGCGAGCGAGCGCGGCTCCCAT
This sequence comes from Blastocatellia bacterium, assembly GCA_034665545.1. Classification (GTDB taxonomy): domain Bacteria; phylum Acidobacteriota; class Blastocatellia; order Pyrinomonadales; family Pyrinomonadaceae; genus DASYML01. Next base: position 5,667 of record JAXDFO010000473.1, on the reverse strand, counting down.
GATGCCGAAGACGTTCATGTAGAAGTCCTGCGAATGAGCGACGGCTATCTCTCGCTCTTTGACGAAACGCGCGAAGCGGCGAAGCTGGACCAGCATATTGCCATCATAGAAACTGGTCAGAGGAAATTCCTGTATCTCGCCGAGGCCCAGATGCAAAGCTTCATCCAGCAGCACGCCGCGACGATGAAGACAGGCCAGGTGAACACCGTAGCGGCCATGTTCCAGCAAGAGACGCGCGAGCAGCACGGCCTGGCTCTCCGCGCCGCCCATCTCAAAGCTGCCGACCAGAATCAAAATGTTACGCTTCGCCGTCATCTCATCCTTCGACTACAGAATTGGCCCACTCAAGGCCCGTGCTTCTATCATCCACGATGCGCTCCGGCACGCGAGCCTCGCGCCGCTCATGTCTCAGCCATGATTCCAGCACGAAGATGTACCACAACTGATTCGGCGCATGTCCTTCGCGCGCGGCCCTCTCTAATTGGTCCAGCGCGGGCCGAGAGCGAATCCAGCCCTCACGCTCAAGAATTGAATCGTTGAGCATCAACGCGACCGATGCGCGCCACTGTCCCGCTATCCAGCGTTGCACAGGTATGCCGAAACCGCGTTTGCGCCCGCTTGCTACGCGCTCGCCGATTTTACGGCGGGCCAGTTCGCGCAAGACGGCCTTGAGTTGGCCGCGACGCAGGCGCAAGTCGAAGGGCAGCGCGGCGGCGAACTCCCAGAGAGACTGGTCCAGGAATGGCGAGCGCGCCTCAAGCGCATAATGCATCGTCGCGCCGTCCACTTTGGTCAGATATTCGCCGACGAATCTGGTCTCGCGGTCATACTCCAAAAATTCAGTCAGCACGCTTCTCGCAGATTTCAAAGACCAGGGTATCGCGCGGCTCGCAACCGTTGCGGATTCCAATCTCTCACCGAGCAATCCGTGCCTCTCATACACAGGCAGCCCGTCGTGCGCGCAGGCCACCGCGCCGAGCCCGCCCGTGCTGTAATCCATGAAGGAAGCGGCGCGCTTGAGCAAACCCTTGCGCGGGAAAGAGGCGCGGCAGCCGGACCACAGGCGCGCGGCTGGTCCAGGAATAGCACGCGCGAATTTTTCGGCCATCAGTAGATGAAGATGCTCTGGGTAGCCTAGAAAGAGATCATCTCCACCGTCGCCCGTCAGCAACACGGTCGCTTCGGAGGCGACGGCGCGTGAGACTCTCAGCATGCCGAGCGCGGAGGCGCAGGCGAAAGGCTCCGCGTAGGCCGTGACCATCTCGCTGATGTCGGGCGGCTCAGAGGCGTTGAGTTCAAGGACGCGATGATGAATGCCAAGCTGTGCGGCGGTCGCGCGCGCATCGTTCGTTTCATCCAAAGGGTCGCCGGGCGTGCCTATGGTGTAGGCCGTGACATCGCCGCCGAGTTGCGCGATGGCCCAGCAGACGAGGCTCGAATCCACACCGCCGCTCAAGAGCGCGCCGACCGGGACATCAGCATGAAGCCGCATCTCGACGGCTTTGAGAAAGAGCCGCTCGGTCTCTTCGACGGCCTCTTCAAATGTCGGCGCGCTAACTTTATCAACTGCGGGCGGTCTCCAATACTCCCTGCTCCGGATTGAGCCGCCCGACCACTCGACGATTGAAGCCGCAGGAACCTTCATCGCCCCGCGATAAATCGAGCGAGCATCTGTGACGAACCCGAACTCCAGATATTCTGTGATAGCTTCGCTGTCAAGCTCTTCAACGAAACCTGCGCCGCGCAACGCGCGCACGGTCGAAGCGAAGGCGAGGCGATTATTCTTCAAGGCATAGACGAGCGGCTTGACTCCCAACCTGTCCCGGACCAGAAATAGCTTTTGATTAACTTCATCCCAGAGACCGAAGGCGAACATGCCTTTGATTTTCTGGACCAACACATCAATGCCCCATTCCCTGTAGCCATGTATGAGGACTTCCGTATCCGTCCCGCTCTTGAATTGATAGCCCTTCGCAACGAGGTCCGCGCGCAGTTCCAGAAAGTTATAGACGGCCCCATTGAAGACAACTCCGACGTTGTGGTCAGGCGACATCATCGGCTGGCTTCCGGCGTCGCTGAGGTCGAAGATGGCGAGTCGCCTGTGGCCCAACACGGCGCGGGGCCAGGCTTCTACGCCTTCGCCGTCCGGCCCTCTGCGCGCGAGTTCGCAGACCATCAGGGAGACGGACTCCGCCGCGCGCCTCACGTCATTTTCTCCGGCCAGCCCGGCGATACCACACATCGAACTTTTTACCTCAACACAAAAAAGATGCGCCTTGAGAATGGAAGATTTATTCGCGGCCTACTTGAGACAGATGAAGATGGTCGCCGGAACGAAGGTCAGGAGCAGATGCTTGAGCGGCTTCGCTCTCTTCATCGAACTGAAGACGACCTTCTTCAAAGGGCCGCCCGTCCGTATCCCGTCGGCCTCCTTAAAATCAACGAGGTCCATGACCTGCTTGAACCCAACGTCCTTGAAGAACCTGCGAAGCTGCGGGTAGGTGAATTGATGAAAGTCTATGCCCAGTTTCATGATGTCTTCGCCCTGCCGCGCGCGGCGCAGGCGAAAACGCCAGCTATCTGGCATCCAACCGTAGAGCGGAAAATCATATTCGCCGGAAGTGAAGCTGAACTTGTTGGTGCTGTCGAAGTAGAAGAGGCCGCCCGGCTTCAAAGCGTCGTAGATTTTCTTGACGCCGCGTTGCCAGTCCTCCACATGCTCGAAGACGGACGAGGCGACGATGCAATCGTAAACGGAATCGCCGATTTCAGTCTCTTCAATATTGCCGACTTCGAGAGAGAGTTCGGTGTCGTACTTGCGCCCGACCTCCATCGCAAACTCTTTCAGTTGCGGGCTAATTTCAAGGCCGCGAATATCGAGGCCCTGTTGGCGACAGTAGATTTGAAACCAGCCGCTCCCGACGCCTATCTCAAGAATGCGCGTCGCCTGCGTTATCTCTTTATACTTTCGTATGTTTCTCAGGATGTTCTCAATGGTTGGTTTCTGGTCCTGAAAATCAACCTGCGCGTGGTTCTCTATATACCGGGCGACATCCGTCAGTTGTTCATAATGAATGTGCATCTGAAAATCTCCTGCTACTCTCAGTCAACCTCTTTACCGGTCCTGTAAACGGCGATGATGAACGGCGAGAACCAGGGGTTGACGCCCTCCGGCAGCGATTTGGCGACGCGCCTGAGCAGCGCGGTCGTCCGCCACATCAAACGCATGTTGAGCCATGAAAGCCGATGATTGCCGCCGACCCAGAAATCATACTGCCCGCCCGCGTAGCGCGCCTCAATCAGTTGCGCCTTGTTTCTCCTCGCGGCCTCTTTGAGAAAACGCAGGTTCATACATTTCGTGTTGTGAAGACGAAGATTCTCGCGGTCAAAAAGCCAGTGCAGAACCTTCTGCCCGCGCGCGAAATTCGGAACCGTGATGACGACGAAGCCGCCGGGCCGCGCCAGTTTGAAATGACGGTCAACGACTTCTTCCGGCTCCTCAAAATGTTCTATGAAACCGAAGGAAGCGACGATGTCATAAAGACGTTCGGACTCCCACTGCAAAAAATCCTCCCTGTGTATCTCGCCGACCTCGGCCCCTTTGGAGCGAATGCGATTCTCTATCTCGCGCGGGTCCGCCGCGTAATCAATGCCGTTCGCCACGTAGCCGAGCCGCGCGCAAAACTCCGCGCTGATGCCGCCGGGCGCGCAACCGATCTCGAAAAAGTCCAGACCCTTCTCTTGCGGCAGATGCTTTGCGACATCATCGAACAACTCAAAGCCGTCGGCGGTCCCGGACTCTTCCCAGGTTGATTGCCAGTAAGTTTGCGAAGTTAAGTTCATGCGATTGACAGCATCCCTCTCATCATCATCGGGAGTTCTTTTATTTCGTCACCTCATGGCCTCTCGGAAGAGAGGCCGGGCGCAGGAAGGTCTTGAGCAGGTGGGCCAACCGCTCCGGCCTCATGTAGAGCGAAGGGCAGGTCACCAGAGAGAGCCTGAGGGTCGCGCGAGCCAGTTCGCCCTCGCCCTCATCGGACAATTTGCGCGAAGCCTCATAATGACATTTCCCCGCAGACCAACGCCGCTCTATGTAGCCGCTCCAATCGAGCAAGGGCGCGAGCCACAACTTCGCACGCAATCCAAAGGAACGCTGACGCCGCGAGTTCAATGCCTCTTGATAGATTCGCAAATAATCTCCGGCCATCCGTTCAAGGCTGAACTTCTCGCGCGCACGCCTCGCGCAAGCTTCACGCCGCGCCCGCATCCCTTCCGTATCGCGCAGGGTTTCGAGCACGAGAGACGCCAACTCTTCCGGCGCGGTCTCGAACGGGTAGAGAACGCCGCCGGATTCCTGGTCCACTACTTCATTGACGCCGCGCACGTCCGTGCCGATGACGGGACAGCCGCACGCCTGCGCTTCAAGCAGGGCCATCGGCAAGCCCTCGCTGATCGAAGTCGAGAACACGCAGCCGCCGCTATCCGCGACCTCTTGAAAGAAAGTCGGCAACGCATCCTTCGAGACCGCGCCCCAGAACTCCGCGACGGAGCGAAGCGTGCGCGCCGCTTCGGGGACGACCTTTTCGACTTCATCTGGTCCATAAGGGTCAGCGATGCGGATTCTCACGCCAGCATCATGGAGGGCGGGCGCGACCGCCGCGAACTTGTCAATCCTTTTATGGACCATGTCGGTCCCGCGTCCGACCCAGGCGACGATAGGCGTAAAAGATGATGACGATGATGAGAGGTGAGCTATCTCGGACGGCTTGAATCGCTCTGTGTCTATGCCGTTGAGGACGGTGTGAATGGGGAGGTCCGTGTAGGTCTTCTGCTCTCTGGCCTGCCAGTCGGAGCAGCAGACGAAGGCATCGCAGTTAGTCGAATTCCAACCGGGCACGACCATCCCGTGAGCGGTGATGACGAGGCGCGCGCCGACCTCGCGCACGGCTGTGATGCCGTTTCTCCAGTCGCTGCTGTTGGCGTGAACGATGTCGAAGTTGCGCGCGCGGACCAGTCGCATCAAGTCTGCGAGGTCTCCGAAATGCACGACGCTGCCGGGCGGCAACTCTCGCTCCATGGGCCCGCGCGTGAAGAAGAAGAACTCGCATTGATGCCCCTCTGCGCGCAGCACGGACGAGAGCGAAGCCATGAAGGCTTCGACCCCGCCGATAAGGCACCATTCGTATGCGAGCAATATCTTCATCAAGCTCTCTTCTTAAAACATCTCCGGGCCGCTCTGGCCCTGCGGTTGATTTTGCCATTGATGCGGCATGTAAAAATCTCCGCGCACAATCTTGCCCTTCTCGACGCAGAGGGTGGCGCAGCGAAACTGCCAATCAATGGCCGTGCCCGCGAGCGCGCCGCGATTGACGATGGTCAGGTCCACCGTGTACGCGCCCGGCAGCAGGGATAGCTCAGGGCAGTAGAATTCGATTGCGCCCGCGCCTCTCTCAAGGTCAATCCGCGCGCCGCTCAACTCGGTCGTCAACTGGCAACGCAACTGCCCGTCCTGCGAGTAAAAGAAGACCTCGAAGACGGCGTCGGCCACAGGCTCTACGGCCTCGTACTCGATGCGCACGCCGAGCGGTTCGCCGGAACAGAAGGAGACGGCCTCGACATTTTGCGCGTCACGAAAGGAAAGGTTGGTAATCCTGGCCCAACGCGGCA
>JAXDFO010000472.1:0-5228 GCA_034665545.1 Blastocatellia bacterium | reverse complement strand
GTGTTGTTGAGCCGCGCCGCTCTCATCATACGAAGCGGCCCTCGCATCATTGATGCAACCGAGCAGGCAGCCCAGCCCGCCGAACCAGAGCACGAGCATCGCCGCGAACGGGCGTTGGATTCTTGACTTGACCGGCGAGCATGACAGGCGCATTGAGATGAATTATAGACCTGGCTTCTCCCAACTGTCGAGCAGCATTCCTCGCTCGTCTCTGTGTTAAGATGCCCGCAGCTTGATTCAAAGGGGCATAAGAGAATTGCTAACAGAGGACAGTGTGAACGCCGTGTGGGTCGAAGAGACTCTGCGCGGCATGACTTTGGAAGAGCGCGTGGGCCAACTTTTGATGCCGGAGACGAGCGGCGTCCTGATGCATGAAGAGAGCGAGCAATATTCGCGGCTGGTCCACGCGATTGAGAGCCTCGGCGTCGGCGGCTTTATCATCTACAACGGAGATGCGCTGACGACCGCCGCCCTCACCAACCGGCTACAAGTCCGCGCCAGCATTCCTCTCATCTTCGCTTCCGATTTTGAAGGCGGCGTCGGGATGCAGTTGCGAGGCGGCACGCGCCTGCCGCGCGCGATGGCCCTCGCCGCGACAGGCGATACGGAGTCAGCCGCCGAAGCCGCGCGCATCACGGCCCGCGAGGGACGCGCCATCGGAGTTCACGTCAACTTTTATCCGGTCCTAGATGTCAACAACAACCCCGCGAATCCCATCATCAACACGCGCGCCTTCAGCGACGACCCGGAAACGGTCGCCAACTGGGGCGCGGCCTTCATACGCGCTGCGCAGGACGCCGGGCAGATTGCGACCGCCAAACATTTCCCAGGCCATGGCGACACCTCACTTGATTCGCACATCCTGCTGCCGACCTTGAACGCGCCGCGCGAAAGGTTCGAGCGCATCGAGTGGCCGCCGTTTCGCCATGCCGTGCAGAGAGGCGTGCGCGCCATCATGACCGCGCACATAGCCGTCCCCTCGCTCGATACGGAAGCAGACGAAGTGCGCCCCGCCACGCTCTCGCCCGCTATCGTTGACGGCATCCTGCGCCGCGAGTTCGGCTTTGACGGCATAGTCTTCTCGGACGCGCTCGACATGGGAGCGGTGGCGAAGCGTTACGAGCCCGGCGAGGCTACGGTGCGTGCGATTGAAGCCGGGTGCGATATCGCGCTCTTTCCGGTTGACGTGGCGCGCGCTCACGCCGCGCTCTGCGATGCGGTTGCGCAGGGTCGCATCACGACTGAGCGGTTGGACCAATCCGTGCGGCGCATCCTGAGCGCGAAAGCCTGGTGCGGTCTTCAAAACGAGAGACTGGTCTCGCTTGAAAAAGTTTGGGATGTGGTCGCCAGCCCTTCGCACACTTCAACCGCGAGACATCTCTTCGAGCGCGGCGTGACGCTCATACGCGACCCGCGCTCGCTTCTCCCTCTTGAAAAGAAACGCGTCGTGGCGATTATCCTGAAGGATTCGGTCCCCGTCTGGGCGCACGCCTTGAGAGAGCCTGCGGGCTCGCGTTTCTCGAAAGAGGCGGCGGCACATTTCAACGCGCGGCTGGTTGAATCGAGCGCGGACGCCGACGACATAGAGCCTGTGCTCGAAGCGGCGCGCGATTGTGATGTCGCGCTGGTCGCGGTCTGTGCGCGCGTCGCGGCGTACAAGGGCAGCATCGCGCTCGCGCAGGCCCACGCGAGAATACTTCAAGCGTTGGACCAATCCGGGATGCCGACCATCGCGGCCATCTTCGGCAACCCTTACGTCCTGCCGCACATGCCCGCACGCGCGACGACGCTCCTGACCTTTGAATCGGCGGTCGAATCGGAAGCGGCGGCGGTTCGCGTCATCGCCGGACTGATTCCCGCGCGCGGCCACTCGCCCGTCACGTTGCCTGTTGGATTACAGCCGTAGATGTCAACCACAGAAGATAAAGTCACGCCAGCATGGCGTCGTATCCTGTCGAGGCCATGCGTGCGCTCGGCCCTCTTCGCCTTCGCGCTGACGCGTCTCATCATCTTCTTCATCCTCATCATGGCGACCAATCTCTCTTTCGACGAGCCGGTGCGGGATTTTGGTCCGGGAGTGCAGGAGCCGCGCATCTCGCTGGCGCGAGAGGAGGTGGCGCAAAAGTTAGGACGCGCGATGCTCTACGCCGACGGACTGTGGTACGCGAACATCGCGCGCGACGGTTATGAACGCCAGCCCTTCGACGCGGGCGCGCAACATACCTGGGCCTTTTTTCCGCTCTACCCGTTGATGCTGCGCGCGGCCTCCAGGCTGACAGGCGAGTATGCCCTCACCGGCTCGTTTCTCTCGAACATCTTTCTACTGCTCGCGCTCGTCCTCACGCATCAGACGGTGCGCGCGTTCGGCTATCATGAGAGTGATGCTGACCGGACCATTTTTTACATGGCGGCATTTCCCACGAGCTATTTCTTCTCGCTGCCCGTGACGGAATCTCTCTTCCTGTTATTAACGGTGGGATGTTTTCTGGCGGCCCGACGGGGCCGATGGTGGCTGGCTGGAATCCTGGGCGCGCTGGCAACCGCCACGCGCCCGACGGGCATACTCATCATGCCAGGATTGCTGGTCCAATACTGGCAGACTCATCGCGGTGAAAAGTTCTGGCGCAAAGAACTGCTCGCGCTCTTGCCTGTCCCGCTCGGACTATTAGCCTTTATGTTCTTCCTGCGAGAGACAACGGGCGACGCGCTGGCCTTCTTGAAAGTGCAGGCGGCGTGGGGACACCGCGCGGGCTTTTTCCTGCGCCCGCTCTTCGATTACTTGACGAACCCGCTTGAGATCAGCGTGCGCTGGGACTTCAGGCTTTTAAACTTCGCGGCGGCGGTGACGACCCTCGCCTGCGGCATCATACTCGCCAAACGTCGTCAATGGTCGCTCTCCCTCTACACGCTTCTCTGCATCATCGTGCCGCTCTCAGCCCTGGCCCTGCAATCAATCTCGCGCTACGCCCTGACCATCTTTCCCATCTTCATCATCCTGGCCCTCGCCGGACGCCGCCCCCGCCTGGACCAAACCATCCGCGCGATATTCCTAACTCTCCTCGCCCTCATGACAGCCATCTTCGCCATCCACTTCAGCACCGCGATGTCTTGAAAGGCAGGAGCCAGGAGCCAGAAGAAAAGCGATAGCATGCACTTCATGCTCAAGGCTCTGCTCTTACTTCTGGCTCCTGGCTCCTGGCTCCTGTCCTTATGGTCCACATTCGGAGTTGGTGTGGGTTCTGACGGGGCTGAAGCGGTCCTGGTATTCTGCGCTGGTGATGAAGGCGCAGACCATGTTGCGATAGTTGCCGGGCACTTTGTTATTGAGCACGTCGAGCCAGAAGAGGTAGCCGCCCTCGTCCGGGTCGCGCCGCAGATAGCCGAAATATTGGGCCAGGACGAAGGCGCGATTGTACTCGCCCTGTTGATAGTCCGGGTACTCTATCAGCTTGCGCAACGCGCGCGTGCGCGCATCAGTCTGTCCACTGCCCGCGTCGTATTCCGCGATGAGATCTGCGCGCTTGCTCGAAAGGTCAATGCCGGACGAACTCGTCACGGACTGCAATAAGGCATCAACGAATGTCGCGTCCGTAGTCTTGCCCTGATACTTCGTCACGAACTCCGCGCGCCCTACGAAGTCGAGCGCGTAAGCTTGCTTCTCAGTTTCCAGATTTCCACTGACCTGCAAGCGGCTGCGGTCTTTCATGAATTCGAGGTAAGCGACGCGGCGACCGAGCGCGGCCTTGTACATGCGATAGACGAAATAGCCGGTCTGTTGAAATTCCTGTTCGACGAAGAAGGCCGCAGAGACGTTGATGCGCGTGTTGTGAATGCAGAGCGCATCGCCGTTGCATTTCGTGATTTGGAAGGTCCAGTAATCGAGGCCGCCGGGGTCCGGCTCGCGGTTGAGAAAATCGTGGTAATGCTGGCGGACGAAGAACCGGGCCACGTCCGCAGGGTTGGTCGTGGGCTGCGCCGTGTCGTTGTCGTTGATGATAATGAGGGCCGTGCTCTGGCTGCCGAGCGCGACGCCGCCCGTCGGGTTGCTCAGGGTCAGGTTGATAGTCTCGTTGTTCTCAACGTAGAGGTCATCCGTGAGCAGGACCGTGAAGGTCTTGCTCGTCAACCCGGCCTCGAAGGTGAGCGTGCCCGTGGCGGTCGTGTAGTCTGAGCGGTCCGACGCGGTCCCGTTGCTGGCGACATAGTCAACCGTCGCGGGCTGTCCGATGTCGCCCGAACGTGTGAGCGTGATGGTCGCGCTCGTCTCCGACTCGTTGACGGTATAGCTGGACGCGGCGAACTGTATCGTGTTGGATGGCGTCTCCGACTTGACGTTGAAGGTCGCCGTGTAGGTCGTGGCGGTCGCGGGCGTGTTGATGTCGTGCGTGGCCGCCCCGCCGTCGGACCATGATACGAATTCGTAAGTGATGCCGTTGACGGTTTGCGGCGAGATGGCTCCCAGAGACCGCGTCATGCCGACGACACTTGAGACTGAGAAGGGCGCGGTCTGCGGTTGACCGTCGAGCGTGAGCAGGAGGCCGGAGAAATTTGTTCCCAGTGTAATCGTAGCGACGCGCGGGAAGATGTCCACGAATGAAGTGTGCGTCAGCCCGCCGGAATCCATCACCGTGAGGATGATGCGATACCAGACGTTGGTTGAAGTCTCTCCCAACCTGGGGATGACGAAGGAACCGCTCGTGGCTCCGCTCGTCGCGGGGATGAACGGGTGAACGTGCGTGTCGTGATGAAAATCAACCTGCCATGTGAACGCGCTCGGCGGCAACGGGCCTTCGTCCGGGTCCGTCGCCGTCCCGGAATAATTGATGGTGTCGCCAGCGTTATAGAACGAACCGTTGGCAGGCGCGGTGATGGTCCCCGTAGGCGGGCTGCTCAGTTTGATAGTGAGAATCGCATTGTCGCTCGTCGTGCTGCCGAAACTGTTGGTGACGATGACGCGAAAGTGCGCGCCGTTGTCTGAGGGCGCGACAGAAGAGATTGTGTAGCTCGCGCTCGTCGCGCCGTTGATGTTGACGTTGTTGCGTTGCCATTGATAAGAGAGCGGCTGGTTGCCGGAAGCGGCGACCGTGAAGGTCACGGACTGTCCACTGAGAACCGACTGGCTGGCGGGCTGCGTCGTGATGCTCGGCGCGAGGCTCGCCGTGTACTGCACTTTATAAATCGAGCCGACGCCCCTCGCCAGATAGTAAAGGCTGCCGTCCGCGCCGACC
>JAXDFO010000471.1:0-3803 GCA_034665545.1 Blastocatellia bacterium | reverse complement strand
GCAGCCTTGTTGGCCTTCGTTCCGCCTTCCGCCGTTTCATTACTGGAACCGGCGGTCGTCTCGATGGTGCGCGGGCCTTTGGCCTCGCCGCTCTCGCCCCCTATCTCTATGCGTCGCGCTTTAATCTCCTCACGCTTGGGCAGGGTGACGCGCAGGACGCCGTTGCGATACTCGGCACTCGCGCTCTCGGCTGTCACGGTCTGCGGCAGCGTGAAGGAGCGCGTGAAGGAACCGTAAGAACGCTCGACGCGGTGATAGTTGTCGCTCTCGTCCTTCTTCTCGAAGCGACGCTCGCCGCGCAAGGTGATGACGTTGTTCTCAATCGTCAGTTCAAAGTCCTCACGATTCATGCCCGGCAACTCGGCCTCAAGCACTATCTGGTCCTTGTTCTCGAAGATATCAACGCTCGGATTCCAGGCTCCGCGCGCGATGCCCTCGTCGCCGAAGCTACGCGTCAGGTTGGTGGAGAACAGACGATTGACCTCGTCCTGAAGGCTACGCAAATCACGGAATGGATCGTAACGAACGATGCTCATTGCAAAACTACCTCCTCATGAGTAACTAAATCTATTTTAAGCCACTTAGCGGCTCGGACAGCCGGAATCGCGGTACATTTGATGAAGTTCTCCGGCTGATGAGCACAACGTAATAATAAAGGTTGAGTCTATCTTTGTCAAGCCTTAATTTTACCCGATTGCTACTTTCGTTGCGCCACAGACTGTTCAAGATAATGCCAGTCTCAGAATATATTATTTGACAAATGCTGCTGCCAAGTCTATTTTATTCTCCACAGGCAAGGTTAAAACGAATGATAGACGAAAAAGACCTCAGAATTCTCCAATTATTACAGAGGGATGGGCGCACGACGAATGTAGAACTGGCGCGGGCCGTCGAACTGACCCCGTCAGCGACCCTGGAGCGCGTGCGCAAACTGGAAGAGCGGGGTCTTATTAAAGGATACATGGCGGAGCTCGAACCGGGCGCGCTTGAGTTGGGGTTACTGGCTTTCATCTTCATGCGCGTGGACGAGTTCAACGATATAGTGGGGATGGCGGAGACGACGGCTGAGATGCTGGCGGCCTTGCCTTCGGTGCTGGAACTACATCACCTGGCGGGCGAAGACTGCTTTCTGGTCAAGGTGCGTGCGCGCGATACGGACGACCTTTATCGCATTCTCAAGGAAGAGTTCGGGCAGTTTAAGGCCATACGCTCGACGCGCACGACCATCGTGCTCAAGACGGTCAAGGAGACGGGCCGCCTGCCTCTTAATAGCAGCGCGAGCATGAGCAATACGAGCGCGAGCAAGGAGGGCAACGGCAAATGATGAAGGGAAGAGAAAAACTGTTGGCCTACGGCTCATGGCTGGCCGTCTGCTTTTTCTGGGGCACGACTTACATGGCGATACGGGTCGGCCTGGAGACTTTGCCGCCAATGCTCTTCGCGGGGATACGTTTTCTCATAGCGGGCTCAATTCTACTGGCGGGCGTGCGCGGGTGGAGCGGGGCGCGTCTTCCCGTCGGGCGCGAGTGGCTGCATCAGGGCATCGTAGGGTTGATGCTGCTGGGCATAGGCAACGGCTTCGTCGTGTGGGCGGAGAAGACAGTGCCGAGCGGGCTGGCCGCGCTCCTGGTGGCGACATCGCCCTTCTGGATAGCGGGCTTTGAGAGGCTGCGGCGTGAGGGAGAGAGGTCGAGCGGGCGCGCTATCCTGGGAATGGTCGTAGGCTTTATTGGACTAATCCTGCTGGTCGCGCCGGGCCTCTTCGGGACGGCATACGGCCAGGGCTTTTTGTTGGGAGTCGTCTTGCTACAGGTCGCTTGCGCCTCATGGTCGGCGGGTTCTGTTTACGCGAAGCATCATCAGACACCGCTCGCGCCCTTGATGGGAGCAAGCATACAGATGTTGGTCGCGGGAACCGCGCTCACGATTTTCGGAAGCGCGTTAGGCGAGTGGAAGGTGATAAGTTTTAGCGGGCGTTCTTTGTCGGCCATCGCCTATCTTATAGTGTTCGGCTCAATCGTGGCGTATGGTTCTTACAATTATGCTATACAGAAACTGCCGCTCTCGCTCGTGACGATGTACTCCTACATCAACCCTATCATCGCCGTGCTGCTCGGATGGTTAATCTTGAATGAAGGGCTGGGCTGGCGCGTGTGCGCGGCGATGGCGATCATCCTCGGCGGCGTCGCCCTGGTCAAGACCGCGCCGAAGAGGGAGTCGAAAGTAGGAACGATGAAGGCTGAGAGATTGATGATTCAAGTCGAATAGCAACACTTTCATCTTTCATCCTTTTTTGACTTCCAACCTGCACTCTAATTTATTCCGAAGAAGCGTTTGATGGAGGCGAAGATGCCGGCGGTGGCGTCTTCGTGTGTTTCCTCGTTTTCGTGTTGGGCTTTGAGTTCGGTGCGGCGTTCGGCGATGGTGTGGCTTAAGGATTCGACGAGGTCTGGGTTGGTCTCGAAGAGTTGTTTCATGGCCTGCTTGCCGATTTCCAGGACTTCCGTTTCTTCGGAGGCGATGACGTTGGCGGTGCGCGGCTCGCCCGTGAAGAGGGCCATCTCACCGAAGAAGTCTCCCTCGTTAAGAACGGCGACGGTGCGCGGCTTGCCGTTATCCATTATCTGGACCTGTACGCGACCGTTATGGACGACGAACATGCTTGAGCCTTCGTCGCCCGCGCGGATGACGGTCTCGCCGGGCGCGAAGACGTGGCTCATGGAAGCGTTGGCGAGGCGGCTAATCTCTTCGACCGAGAGCGGGGCGAAGATGTCTACCGCCGAGAGGCGTTCGATGAATCCGCTGCCGTCAACGGGCGTGCCGTCGCCCCTGGCCTTGCGCTCAACGTGAAGCGTGCGTGTGGGGAAGGCGAAGGAGAGTCCGGCGCGGCGGAAGGCGTACCAGATGCGCTGGCGCACGAGCGCGTCCGTGTCGTTATACTTCGCGTAGTCTTCCAGCCAGTACTTGACCTCATAATCCACGCCGCTCTCGCCCAGGTTCCTGATGCGGACGTTCGGGCGAATCATCTGCGAGACATTATCAGCTTCACGCACGGCCTCGCGCACGACATGTATGGTCCTGGCGGGCGAGTCCGTATAGAGCGTGCTGAAGTAGACGAGGCGCGCGTTGAGGTTCTCTTTCGGGCAGACTTCGATGGCCTCTTTGGCGATGCTGCTGTTGCTCAGGATGAGGACGTGATTGGAGAAAGTCCTGACCTTGACGGCACGCCATGAGATGCCCTCTACAACGCCTGTCCATTTCTGTTGGCCCACCGTTATCACGTCTCCGACCTGAAAGGGATTGTCGGCTTGGAGGGAGAGTCCGGCGAAGAGATTGCCGAGCGTGTCCTGAAGGGCCAGACCGATGATAACGCCGAAGATGGCGGAGGTGGTGAAGACCGCGCCGAGGTCAACGGTCGGATAAAAGAGCTTGAAGATAACGACGAAGATAATGACGTTGGCGATGATGGAGACGATGTTGCGAACGAGGCTCGGCGCTTCGGCCCTGCGGCGAAGGCGGAAACTGAGACGAAAGACGGCCTCGTCAATGGCGCGCACGAAGACGACCGCGAGGCCCATCAGGAGCGCGATCTCTATCACGTTAATGAGCGTCTGTCCGAATTCGGGCAGGCCCATGCGTCCCGTAAAAATAGTCTTGAGCCAGTATTCGGAGATGCGTGTCAGATAGAGCAGCAACGCTAAGATGGTCGCGGCTATCAGGAGCAGTAGAAAGCGTCTTTTGAAATGGGGACGACTCACGGCTTCGCGGCGTTTCCTTCAAACCAAGCGAGACGTTGGGACTGG
>JAXDFO010000470.1:0-11236 GCA_034665545.1 Blastocatellia bacterium | reverse complement strand
CGACGGCTGAAGGAGTCGCAACCGGGAGAGACTCAGGCTACTTCCGCTTTGCCGCAGATTGCGCCCGATTTAGGGCATCGCTATGAGCCTTTTCCGCTCACGGATGTTCAGCAGACTTACTGGATAGGCCGTTGCGGGATGTATGACCTGAGCGCCTGCGGAGCGAACGTCTACATGGAGTTTGAATTTGCGGACGAGTCTGGATTGGTGCTTGAGCGATTCGGCCTGGCCCTCGAACGCTTGATCGCACGTCATGACATTTTGAGACTCATCATCCTGCCGGATGGTCGCGCGCAGATTTTGCAGCAGGTTCCGCAATATCCGATTGAGGTCGTGGACCTGCGCGGGCATGGGCCGGAACTGGTCGCAGCCGAGTTGCAAAAGGTCCAGACCAGGATGCGTATGAGCCAGGCGGCGATTGACCGTTGGCCCCTCTTTGAATTTATGGCGCACAAGTTGGACAACGAACGCATCAGGCTGCACGCGAGGCTGGATGCGCTGTTGATTGACGGCGCGAGCCGGGTCGCGCTGCTTAAGGAACTACCTCTGCTCATGCTGGACCCTTTAGCTCCGCGTCCCGCCCTTGAATTCTCCTACAGGGATTACGCGCTGGCATGGTCTGCGATTGAAGAGACCACCTTGTATCGCCGTTCAAGAGCGTACTGGCTGGGCCGACTTGAGAGTTTGCCGCCCGCGCCTGAACTGCCGCTAGCGCGGGACATCAATCCTCTGACGCCCTCACTCTTCAAGAACCGGACTCTCACGCTGCTTGAGCCGGATGCCTGGACGCGTTTAAAGACCCGTGCGGCTGACGCGGGTTTGACGCCCTCCGGGTTGGTCGTCTCCGCCTTCGCGGAAGTTCTCGCTTACTGGAGCAAGTCACAGCAGTTTACCTTCAGCCTCGTGAGCGCCCTGCGTCCTCCGATTCATGCGCAGATGACAGAGATCATCGGCAACTTCAACACAGTCTACCTGCTGGCGGTGGACACTTCTCCAGACACTTTTGAAGACCGCGCCAGGCGCGTGCAGCGGCAGATTTTGACGGACCTTCAGCATCGTTATTTTTCGGGTCTGAGAGTCCTGCGAGAGTTGAATCGCAGACGCGGTGGAAGCCCGAACGCCTCCATGCCCGTTCTCTTCAATAGCGTCGTAGAGTACAGCCATCCGAGCTACAGACGCGTGGATGGCGGAGAAGCGAAAGCCGTCGCAGAGGCAGACGACCCGCACGGGCTGGAAGTGATGGATGGCAGCGTCTATCTCCCGCAGGTGCTCTTGATACCCACGGTCAGCGAAGAGAAGGATGGGTCGCTGCTCTGCAAATGGCAATCGGCAGAGGAAGTCTTCAGCGCGGGTCTCATGCAAGAGATGTTGAAGGCATATGCTCTGCTCTTGAAACGCCTGGCCGACAACGAGGAGAGTTGGCGCGAACCGTTAATCCGCATGGGAACGCCCGCACAGCTTGAAGTAGACGGCCAGCCCACGAGAGAAAGAGCAGCCACCGGGCTGAAGCCTCTACAGGAAACTGGAGGCTTCGTGGCCCCGCGCGACGCGCTGGAGCAACGCCTGGCAAAGCTCTGGGAAGACATCCTGCATGTCGCTCCAATCGGCATCAGGGATGATTTTTTCAGCCTCGGCGGCGACTCCCTGATGGTCGCGCGGCTGGTGGTCAGGATTCGACAGCAGTTCGGACATGAGTTCGAGCTCTCCGCTATCTTCCAGGAAGCGACGATTGAGCATCTGGCTCATGCCCTTCGTCTGCAAGCTGGTCACTCGATTTTCAGAGACCCGGACGGGGCCATGCCGCAAAGGAAAGATTGAGATGACAAAACGCATCGCAACAGGCGGGATGACTGTCTTCACCCTGATGTTAATCGGGCAACTCGTATCGCTCACAGGTTCGGGTCTGACGACCTTTGCGCTGGGCGTCTGGGTCTTTCAGCGAACCGGCTCTGTGACGCAGTTCGCGCTCATTTCCGTGTTCATAGTGCTGCCAGCGATTCTGATTTCGCCCTTCGCCGGAGCGCTCGTAGACCGCTGGGACCGGCGCACGGCCCTCATTCTGAGCGATGCCGGGGCGGGCCTCTGCGTCTTGGGAGTCGCGCTCTTGCTCTACGCCGAGCGGCTTGAAGTCTGGCACATTTACATCGCCAACACGTTGATTTCCCTCTGCACGGCCTTTCAATGGCCCGCGTTTTCGGCTGCCATCAGCTTGCTGGTTTCGAAGAAACAACTGGGCCGCGCGAGCGGCATGGTACAGACCGTACAAGCCATCTCGCGTCTTGTCTCGCCAGTGCTGGCAGGAGTACTGGTTGTGACGATTAAGATTCACGGCGTGATATTGATTGACTTTGCGACCTTTCTGTTTTCGCTCGTCACGCTGCTGTTGATTGCCATTCCGAGGCCCGTCGTATCCCAGGAGGGCGCTGCGGCAAAGGGCACGCTCCTGAGCGAAGCGACATACGGATGGAAATATGTGAAGGCGCGGCCCGGTCTGCTGGGGCTGCTGATTTTCTTCGCTGTCAGCAATTTTCTGCTCGGAGTCGTGACGGTGCTGGCGACGCCGCTGGTCCTGACCTTCGCTTCTGCCGCCGTCCTCGGCGTTGTGCTCTCGGTCGGCGGAAGCGGCATGCTGGTCGGAAGCCTCTTGATGAGCATCTGGGGTGGACCCAAGCGGCGCATTTACGGCGTCATAGGCTTCATGATGCTCAGCGCTCTGTGCATGGTGCTGGCGGGCGCGCGTTCTTCCGCTTCGCTGCTCGCGGTGGCCGCCTTCATCTTCTTTTTCGGCCTGCCAATCAGTCTGGGTTCGAGCCAGGCCATCTGGCAGAGCAAGGTCGCGCCCGACGTGCAGGGCCGCGTCTTTGCCATCAGGAGCATGATTGCCTGGTCCGCTATGCCTCTCGCGTATCTGTGCGCGGGTCCGCTGGCCGACCGTCTCTTCGAGCCTCTGCTCGCACCGGGAGGAAAACTGAACGGCAGTATCGGCAGGCTAATAGGAGTTGGCCCAGGGCGCGGCATCGGTCTGTTGTTCATTACGATGGGCTTCATCACAGCCATGATGACCATCGCGGGCTTTCTCTATCCGCGCCTGCGGTTGGTCGAAGATGAACTCCCGGACGTGATTCAAGAGCCTGCTCCGGCGACCAGTGATGAGCAGGAGCAGGTCGCGGCGAACCATCAACCGCTCGTGCTGACAGCAGAGGATTAAAGAGCCTATAACTGCTCGGAATAATTTTGCATGGAAGAGAAAGCACATCACGCGGGAAATTTTTTGACAGCAGAGATGAGGGTTGCTCCGGGCCGCGAAGGCGAAGCAGCGCTGCCGCCGCACCTACTGCGCTTGCCCGGCGGTGAGTTTGCATTATGGCGTTGCGTTGCCTTGCGAAGCGCAGGCTTTCCCGCCGCTCAGGTTCTTAACTTTTCCTCTCCGGGCTGTACTGCCGCCGATGAACTTTTGCTGGCTGAAGACGAAGTCAGAATCAAGCGCAGCGAAGCGCTCAGCGCGCTCGAACTCGAACTTGACGAGGCCGCGACGCGCGAACAACGCGCGTCGCTGTTGCAGGCCGTGAGACGTTTGAAGAAAGGAGAATCAAAGGTCTCGCCGGAGGTCTGCGGCTCGGCCAGGGCAGCAATCGAGGCTGCCAGTCATGCTCTCTCAAACTTCGAGACAGCCTTCTTGAATTTTCGCCAGACTTACGAAGCGGACGCGGCCCGCATCTCGCAAGCGATTCGAGAGACTGCCGGTGACGAAAGATTTCGTGAAGCGATTATCTGGCAAAATCGTTTGGCGATTCACGGCAGCATTGACGCCTTAAGGCGCATGTCGCTCGCTGACACTCGCGGAGCCGAACGACGCAAGCGCGAAGAACTGGTCGCCACTTACTTGCAACGCTATTGTCTCAAGAACGATACCATTGGTTTTTTTGGTCCAGTCGGCTGGGCCAAGTTAGTCGAGGAAGGTGAACTCATCGCGGTGCGGCCCGGACCAAATCTTCTCGCATCGCGCCAGGTCTATTTTGAAGGATGGGCCATTGATGCGCTCGCGGAGGCGCTGGCAAAAAGCAAGGCGCTGAAACCTTTTTGTGTGCCACGAGCTATGCCCTTTGCTCGCCTTGACGGAATTGTTCTCTACTCTCCATCCGAGGCTCCCGTCAGGCTCTCGCCGCACAGTGCGCTTCTGCTACGCGCTTGCGATGGCGAACGCACGGCGCAGGAACTCGCCGCAGACTTAATAAGCGCCAACGCCCTCGGACTTAAAAACGAAGAAGAGGTCTATCATCTTCTGAACGAGCTTCGAGCCCTGGGATATATTTCCTGGACCGTCGCCATTCCTTATCAATTGAACCCGGAGCAAGCCCTGCGGCGTTGGTGCGAGCGCATCGGTGAGGTGCGCCTCCGCAGGCCAGCCCTCAAAGCGCTCAAGATTATTGACGCGGCCCGCGACGCCGTGGCCCGTGCGTCGGGAGACTCTGCACGGCTGGATGACGCCCTGCACTCTCTGGAAGCCACCTTTACCCAATTGACGGGCGTCGCTTCGACGAGGGCCGCCGGACGAATGTATGCCTCGCGGACTCTGGTTTATGAAGATTGCCGCCGTGATGTCGAGGTTGAGATGGGCCCGGCTTTTCTTCAAGCCCTGGGTCCGTCGCTCTCCTTGCTCTTGCAGAGCGCGCGCTGGTTTACCTGCGCGGCGGCGGACACCTACCGCGCAACCTTCAAACAGATTTATGATGAACTCTCAAGAAACTCCGATTCAACAATTGTTGACCTTGCAAATTTTTGGGGCAGGGCGCGACCGCTTCTCTTTGACAATCGTTCGAGCCTGGTCCATGCCATCCAGGATGAGTTTCAACGGCGCTGGTCCGATATTCTACGCCTCCCTTTCGCTGAACGAGAGGTGAAGTTTCGCAGCGAGGAGTTGCGGTCTCTCGTGATGGCAGCGTTCGGCGCGGGCCAACCGGGTTGGAAGTACGCGCGCTACCATAGCCCGGATGTGATGATTGCCGCCGCGAGCCCGGAGGCGATTCGTCTTGGCGCTTACCAGTTCGTCATCGGTGAACTTCATCTCGCGGGAAATAACGTGTCCAACTGGGCCTTCGTCGCTCAGCATCCTTCTCCGCATGAGCTTCTTGAAGCCATCGAACTCGACCTGCCGGAACCGCGCGTCGTGCTGGCGACGCCCAAGTACTGGCCCGGCATGACCGTCCGCACCAGCCTCGCCCTCGTCTCGCCCAAAGATTACTTTCTCGAATACTCTATGGAGCCGTCCGGTGTGACACCCTCGAAAGCTTTGCCAATCGGTGAGATGGTTGTCGAAGAAGAGGGCGGGGCTTTGTGGGTGCGGACCCGCGATGGCCGTTTGCGTTTCGAGATAGTCGAATTTTTGAGCGGCGCTCTCTCAAGCCTGCTCGTCAACAGCTTCAAGATTTTGCCTTCGTGCGCGCACACGCCGCGCCTCACCTTCGACCGCCTGATCGTCTCGCGCGAGTCATGGACGTTCACCCCTGCCAGCATGGAATTCTCTTACGAGAAGAAAGCTGCGGATCGCTTTCTGGCGGCCCGTCGTTGGATGCGCGCACACGCCATGCCTCGCTTCGTGTTCGTCAAAACGCCAGTCGAGGTCAAGCCCTTCTTCGTTGATTTCGAGAGCCAGATTTACATAGACATCTTAGCCAGGATAGTCCGCCGTACCGACACCAATATCAGGCCCGACCCGCTGCTCACCCGGACATCCGACCCGCGAATTACCGTCACAGAGATGATTCCTGGACCGGAGCAGACTTGGTTGACGGACAAAGCAGGTGAACGTTATACAAGCGAGCTTCGGATGGTCATGGTGGACCTCGCAGCACAAAACGCGTAGCCTCGGACTGAATCATCATAAAGCGCGGAGGCAGAAGATAACCGAAATGAGTATGGAAGACCGAAACAGTCAGACGCCGGAGCCGGGCAATGCGCCGCCCCTCTTAACCGGCGATGAATTGAAGCGGGCCGCCGACACTCTGGTCGTCGAGACGCGCGCGAAAATATTAAAGCTTCAGCGCGGAGTCCCCACTTTTTGCGACAACACGCTGCTGGCTTTAATAAGACAATTGAATCAACTCGACGACTCCCTTCCCTGGGAAGAGAGCGCCCGGCGGATGAGCGGCAGCCAGGGAGAACAGTTGAGGACCGCGCTCAAATACCTACAGCGCTTCCTGAGCCGACGCAGGGAGGGACGCTTCGTTGATTTCGACAAAAGATTTCATCTTACAACTGAAGGCATAGAGAGCGAATCCGAGATCGGCTACTTTGAGTTTATTATGAGCCAGGGAGTCGCCGAGTGTATGCAATGGAAGGGGATGCCCCTCTTCAAGACCGCCTTCGACTTCAGCATCTATACCATGATGCTCTGGGATATAAAGCCCCGAACCATCATAGAGTTGGGTTCCGGAACCGGGTCGAGCGCTGTTTGGTTGGCCGATTTGATGAACACCTTCGGACTTCAAGGCCACGTCTATTCTGTTGACTTGAAACAACCAGAAGTAAAACACGAAAACGTCAGCTTCATACAAGGAAACTGCTGGACCATTAATAAAGTCTTCACAGATGATTTTTTGCGAAGCGCGCCTCATCCCTGGCTTTTTATCGAAGACGCACACGTCAATATCTATCAGGTGCTCAGCCGCTTTCATCCCTTTATTGCAGAGGACGACCACATGGTGGTGGAGGACAGCATCACGAAGCGGGAGGACATCAGTAAATTTTTGGCGCAACATCCTGACTGCTACAAACTCGACACATTCTACACGGATTTCTTTGGCCGAAATTCAACCTGCGCACGCGACTCAATTTTCGTCAGAACAGCAACACAGAAGAATGAGCGCGCCTGACAAGATTACGGAGCAATCGTGAGGATAAAGAAGCAAGTTAATCGAAGCCTGAGCCTAAATCAGGTAACGATTCTCCATGACATCCTGCCCCTTAACCCGCGCGGCTTGAGACAGAACAGACGGCGCACGACCTGATGGTTGCTGTACGTGGAGAGGTGGCCTGTCGAGCCTATGGCGTGTACGCGGTAGATGTAGGTGGTGCCCGCTCACTGAAGGCTCAGCAGGACGAGAATCTCCCCCGTGCCCTTCGCCAAAGGCTCCAGCGCCTTCCCGATGATGGTGCCGGGGCGATGCATTGAGACGCCCGCGAACGACACCGGCTCGGAGCGCATCGCGACGCCCGGCACGTCGCTCGTCACCAGCAGATCACCGGCACGCACGGGCGCGCGCGTCGCGTCAACCCTGACCTTGACGCGCCCCGTCGTCGCAACCTTCACCTTTCCCTCGCCGCCTTCGCCGAGGAGCAAGCCGGGCTGCCCCGTGATGACGCCCGCCACGCCGGTGTCGTAGGCCGACGACGACGCGAGCACCTGATTGGTGGCCCCGGAGTCCACGACGACGACGGTGCCGATGGAGAGCTTCTGGGTCGAAGGCACCCACTCGGCCACGTCCTGATACTTGGCGTTGATGTTCCCCGTCACGGTGATGTCGCCGACGACGTGGAGCTTCGAGGCCGGGGTGGTCGTACCGATGCCGATGCTGCCGTTGTCGCTGACGACCATGGCCTCGGGCGTGGCCGTCGTGCCGACGAACAGGGGCAGGTTAGCTAAGCCGCGCAGGTAGCCGCCCGTGGCGGCCGTCCCGTTCGCACGGTACCCCAGGTAAACGCCGCCGGTGCCCGAGTCGGCCCTGCTGGCATAGATCAGCCCATGTTCGCCAGCCGCTACGCCGAGATCGGCATGCACTTCGAACTTGCTGCCCTTGGTCGGAGCGGAACCGATGCTAACGTCTCCGGTGTTGGTGATGACCATCGCTTCGGGCGTGGCGTTCGTCCCGACGAATAAAGGCAGGCCCGCCGTGGAGCGCAGATAGCCGCCGGTGGGGGCGGTGCCGTTCGACCTGTAGCCCATGTAGACGCCGCCGCTCGCATCGGGCCTGCTGGCGTAAATGATCCCGTGCTCGCCAGCCGCCACGCCTTCGTCCAAAGCCACATGCAGCTTGCCCTTGCTCGGCGTGGCGATGCCGATGCCGACCCTGCCAGCGCCGGTCGTCGCGGTGTTCCCCGCCGCGTCCGGTGCAGTCCACTGTGCCCTGGCCTGCGGCGAATGTGACAGCACCGCCAGGAGGGCGAGCAGGTAGAGCGCCGCCGCGCGCGTGAACTTTTTGTTGAGCCTGCGCCGGTTGCTTGCAATCGTCTGAATCTTCATGGTTGCCCTTTCATCTGTGCTTGTGTGTTTATTAAAATGAGGTCGAATACGTATGCAGTAAAAGCATGACTGTGAAGCCACTCGCTCGCCAGTTACATCCACCCGCCCGGTTTCATCCACTTCATAGCCCCCGGTCTTGGCATCATCGAAAGTTTGAAGAGACGTTGTACTAGGGCCGGGAGGGGCAAACCTCGTGCCGTGTTAGCAGGGGAGGTGGGACGAGCCTCAACCGTTGAGATTACGGAGTCCGGCGAATCTACGATTCCGGTTCGGCTGTTTCGGAATGTATCACACACGCGCCCGTAGTGTTTCACCGCATATCACACCACAGTTGAGGCGCGACGATGCATGATCTATAACATCTGACTGCTTCCGCCGAACGTGCTTAACGGTCGCCCTGCTAGGCCGCGCGAGGGCGGGAGGATGCCAGCCGCGTCAACCATCACGAGAGCAAGTCTCCTGCGCCGATGGGCGCGCGGCGCGTCCGCCATGACCGGGGCGGGTGAAATGTATCCACAACATCCGCGAGTCAAGAAACATTTATCCATCGCGGCGGCTATTTAATTATTATCTGCTGCATCCAACTTGATTATTGGGATGGCCCAACAATCATCAAGAAGGCGGCTAATTTTATGAAATTAAAACAGGCGCTCTCACGCTTGTTGGCGCTCTCGATAATTCTGACGACCCTTCCAACGACACCGGCACACATTGCTATAGGCCAGGATAATAAAGAGGCCGCCAATGATATTTCCGAAGAGGGATTGCGCTTTCGTTTGAGTGAAGGGAGCGTGAAAACCGAGAGGCCGAAGCCTGCCCCGCTCGCACCCGCTCGGCCCTTACCTGAACGTGACACACAAACACTGCTGGGGCGTCTGCCCGCCATTAAACCGGAAGCGGGCGACGCACAGGATTTCAAATTCCGTGAGCGTTCACTTCCGCCGCCGCGCGCAGGGGAAACTATCCAAGCCGCGTTCGCTCCCCCTGCGACCGACGCTCCTCCGGCTTTGCCAAAGACAACAGCCCCGCTCGAACTCTTACGATACGCGCCGGAAGGCGAAGTCGCTTTAGCTCCCGCTTTAAGTTTGACCTTCTCACAACCGATGATTGATATCGCTTCACAAGAAGAAGCGGCTGCGCGCATCCCCGTCACCCTCACCCCGCAACCGGAGGGCAGGTGGCGTTGGTTAGACACACAGACCCTTATTTTCCAGCCTGAGATGGAAGGCGGCAGGATGCCGATGGCGACCTACTACACCGTCACCATCCCCGCCGGAACTAAATCCGCGCTCGGCAACGCGCTGCGGAAAGCCGCAGCTTTCACCTTCGCCACGCCGCCGCCGACACTCCAACGTAGTTACCCCGGAACTGACAGCACCGGCGCAGAAGGCCAGCCGCGCGATGCGCTGGTCTTCTTGGAGTTTGACCAGCGTATCAATGCTGCCCGCGTGCTTGAAGGCATCAAGTTTCAACCCGCCGTCAAGGGCTTGCGCTTGCGCCTTGCCTCCACTGAAGAAATCGCTGCGGACAAATCAATCAAGGAACTCGTCAAGGAGTCACCGGCAGGACGCTGGCTCGTCTTCCGCGCTGTTGATTTAAACGGCGCGACGAAAGACGCGCTACCCCCTGATACGGATATTAAAATCGTGATCCCGCCTGGCACGCCATCTGCTGAAGGACCGCGCACGACGCTCACAGAGCAGAATATTTCCTTCAAGACCTTCGGCGCGTTGCGCGTCACAGAGGCAGGGTGCGACGGCTATAAGCACTGCTCGCCTTTCGACCAGTTTCGCATCACGTTCAGCAACCAGATTGACCTTGAAACCATTCCCGCATCGAAAGTCGCTATCACGCCCCCGATTGAAGACGTGCAACTTAGCGGGTACGGCAACTCGCTTAATATACAAGGCACGAAGCGCAGCAACACGACCTACACCATCACGCTTGATCGCTCACTGAAAGATAAATTCGGGCAGACGCTCGCGGGTGATAACCAACTCACCTTCAAAGTCACGACCGCAGACCCCAGGCTCTTTGCCACAAGCGAGGCATTGACAGTGCTCGACCCGGCGGTCAGGCGCACGTTCAATATTTACAGTGTCAATTATCATCAAGTGAAAGTTCGTCTTTACAAGGTGACGCCCGACGACTGGCAAAAGTTTCGCTTTTATCAAGTCGCGCGCAGGTATCAAAAAGAGCATGCCGCCGGGCCGCCGCCGGGCAGACTCGTCTTAGACAAAGTTATTGACTTGAAAGGCGAGACGGACCAACTCATTGAAACTTTCATTGATCTGTCGCCCGCCCTGACGAACGGTTACGGGCAAGTGTTCGTGCAGGTCGAGCCGGTGGAGGAGAAGAATGCGCCGGTGCGTGTTTACGCCTCTCGTCCTGACGGGCGCATCGAGGCTTGGGTGCAGGCGACAGACATAGGGCTTGATGCGTTCGTTGATAAAGGCGGCCTCCTGGCCTGGGCCAACTCGCTTCAGGACGGAAGGCCGCTGGCCGGGGTTGAAATCAAGGTCGTGCCCGACAACTTGACGAGCGCAACCGGGGCGAACGGGCTGGCTCGACTCGCTTTCAAAGCCGCGACAAAAACAGACAAGCAGACGCAGGAGGCTTTGCTCGTCGCACGTCGCGGCGATGATGTGGCGATTCTGCCGCAAACCTCTCACCCGTCTTACGATAATGATAAGCAGGGCAGCAACTGGCGTCCCGCCGATTTGAGCGAGTCGCTCAGTTGGTATGTGTTTGATGACCGCAAGCTGTATCGTCCCGGCGAAGAGGTGAACATCAAAGGCTGGATTCGCAAAGTTAATTTAACGCCGACCGGCGATACGGAACTGTTTGCGACTGCTGGCGAAACCGTCAATTACATCTTAAAAGATACGGAGGGAAACGAGCTTACAAAGGGGAGCGTGAAGCTCAACGCCCTGGCCGGTTTTAATCTCATCCTGCAACTTCCACCCACCATGAATCTTGGCCGCGCCAGCCTGGAAT
>JAXDFO010000469.1:0-18191 GCA_034665545.1 Blastocatellia bacterium | reverse complement strand
TCACCAAAGGGCAAGTAGTCATGCCGCTTAACTCCACTCAGGCTGCCGCTCTGGTCCAGTATAATCCTCGGCGTTCCCACCTGGTCTGTGACCAGCCACTCCATATCCGCCGCCGCAGAGCTTTGCTGCCCCCACACCTGCGCCTCGGCCAGCACCAGGTATTGAGTGTCGCTGCGCTGCACCCTGATGTATCGCCCCGTCCGGTTGATGTTGATACTCGTCGCCGCGCTCACGTTGCCTGTGATGGCATAGCTTGTGACCCCCGCCTGTGCCAGCGTTGTCGAGAGGTCCGTCGAGGTGAAGGGCTGGTCCGAGACGAACAGGTATGCGCTAGCCAGCATCTCCGGGCAGCAATCCGTGCGCGGGTAGAGCTTGATGCTGTTGATGAACTGGCTGCTGCTCAGGTCAAGCTGCCACCACGGCTGATAGCTGTAGTTGGTCGCCGAACTGGTATGCACGCCGTTGAAATCGCCGTTGGTGTTGTTATCAACGGCGAGCGAGGCGGGGAAGTTGGAGAAGGTGCTGGACTGTGTGGCAGACTTATTGAGAGCGAGGTCAACCGGTGCGGCATTACTTGCAGAGACCAGCAACTCGCCGTTGCGATAGCCGTACTCTTTCTGCGGCGTGGCGGGCGAGGCCGTGGCTGCATACTCGCTCAGGAGTTCACCGTCTATCCCGTAGACTTGCCAGACCTCTGTTCCGCCTGTCTGTCGGCGCACACGCCTGCCATCCGCATCATAGGTGTAGTAGCTCGTCGAGTAGCTGCTATCGGCGGCGGCAGCCATCCGATTCTCAGCGTCGAAAGTGCGCGCGCCCGTTCCCGTGTAAGTGTCATTGTAAAGATTGCCCGCCGCGTCGTAACTCATCACTCCGGCTTGCCCGCCCGGCACGCCCAGCCTGTTAGTCAACGTATCAACTGTGAACTGCTGTTTGTTAATGCCGGTGCCCCAGGTGGTCCCGGCATTAATGGTCCTGTTCCCATACTGGTCAAAGTCGTAATGCTGCGAGCCGGTCTGCGTCGTTCCGTCAAACTCACTCATCCAGGATAAACGGTTGAGTGCGTCGTAACCGTAGCTGCCTGTGCGAGTGTTGTAACTAGTAATCGAGTCGTTGGCCGGGAAGTAGTTGATGATATCTAAGATGTTGCCGTTGTTATCCGTGCCACTGCCGCCCCAGGCGTTGTTGCTGCTGTAATAGAATTGCAGGCAGCCGCGATTCCAGGTCCACTCGCTGCTGTTATCTGCGCCGGAGCCTACGCGCACGTCGTAGAGTTGGCCGCGCAGGTTGTAATGGCGATTATGATAAACGGGCGTCTGCGTGCCGTACTGCTCGTGATTGAGCGCGCTCCATTCGTTATAGGTGATGCTGGTGGAGTAGGCGCGGGATGTGCCCTCGCCCAGGGTGCCGGTCAAGCTTTGCGTACGACCCGCCGCGTCGTAGGTGTAGATGACAGTGTGATTGGAAGGATAGTTTTGAGTCTTGACATGTCCCGCCAGGTCGTATGTGCGCTGCACGGAGTAGTTCTGGCTCCACGCGCCGCCGGAGAGAAACTGCTGTCGCTGAGAGAGCACGCGCCCCATCGCGTCGTAGCCGTCAATCGCAAGATAACTGTTGTTGGTTCCGGCTGTCGTGGTTTGCCAGAGGCGTCCCTTGCCGAGCGTCGCCCCGTCAAAAAAGAAATTAGCGGTCGGCGTAAAGCCGTCATCGTAGCTCTTAATGGTGACGCGATTCAGCGCGTCATAAGAGAAAGTCGTCTTCGTGTTGCGCGCATCGGTTCGGCTCAAGAGATTGCTGCCCGCGTCATAGGTGTAAGCCGTGGACCACTGGCTGATGCCGGTCACGCTGTCTGTGTAAAGGTAGCCCGACAGAGGGTCGGTCGTCGGCAGACTGCTATTGACGTTCTGCTCAGGATTGCGCGCACGAATCAGCCTGGAGAGCGAGTCGTACATGAAGTAGCGATTCTGCGCCCCTTGCTGGACCCGCCGGAGGTTGGAGAGCGCATCGTATGTATAGCTGGTCTGGTAGTTGAGGTGGCCCGTCGCGCCAGGGTCTTCCGTAACCTGTGACGGGCGATTCAAGGCATCCGTCACGACCTGTTTCGCCTTTCCTTGCTGGTCCGTTACCGTCACTGTGTTGCCACTGTAAGTCGTGTTGATAACGGCCCCGTCCGGCGTTGTCATGCTCTTGACCCGACCGAGCGCGTCAAAGAGCGTCTGCGTCCAGTTGCCTGATGGATTGAGGGCACTGTTGGAACCCGTGGACATGTAAGGATTAGAGACCTTCCACGCCCTGCCCAGCGCATCGTACTGCGTATCGCTTGTCAGCCAGGGATTGTTGGGGTCCGCGTTGACGTACAGGAAGGAACGAGAGGCGCGTCCCAACTTATCAAAGAATTGATAGCCATCCGTCGCCGCCCCGGAGGAGTTCTGTAGCACCTGCGTGCGCACGTAATCGCCGTACAGGTTGTTGCCGTAACTATAACTGGTCCAGCCCCCGTCCGGCCTGTTGACTTTCGTCAACCTATCGAGCGCGTCGTTATACTCATAGCTCGTCTGTTTTAAGTTGGCATCGGTCGTGCTCGTCATTAACCCTGAGTAGAAGTCATAGGCGTTGGTCATCACCAGAGAGGCGTTGGAGCCATGACCGCCGGTCGGGTCGGGCACGGCGGATGTCATGGTCGTAGGATAGGCATAGGCGTATGCGCTGGAATAACCGGCCTGTGATTGCTTGCCATTGGCGTCCCAACTGTTTCTCAGGCTGCCGCATTGGTCAAACTGCGCGTGCGTCCAGAGATAAGCCCCTGCGGCAGTATCTAGCCAACGGCCCGTGCTCGTCAGGTTGCCGCGCGCGGGCGTGCCGGGCGCGTTCCAGCCTGTCACCGCGCCATAAGTCAGCAACGGGTAACCCGTCTCGTCGTAGTTCATGGAAGTCTGCGCCGCCAGCGTCTCCGCGCCCGTCACCGTGTTGACTGAGTAGATTCGCTGCGCCTGCGGTAGACTGCGCAGGTGAATCGTCGCGCTGCTATCCGGGTTGGTCGGGTTGGGGTTAATCGTGTCGTATTGATAGGTCGCTCCACCAATGACGTTCGAGGTTGTAAAGTCCGTGTGCATGTGGCGCATGGCGTAAGCCGGAGCCGCGCCCGTGCCATAGTTATACTGGTAAACATCCGTCTGATTACTATATTTGTCGTAAGCAAAAATCTCTTTGCTGACCTGATTGGTGTCTGCCAGCGTCGTCATGGTCTGCGTAATTTGCGGGTCGTTCGGCTTGGCTCCATCGTTAGTCTCGGCCTGTGTGAGCGGCCAGGTGGACCCTGCCAGGGGCTGCTGCCAGGTCTGCTCCAGGCGGCTGAGCAGGGTCGAGCTATCGCTGGCATAAGCCTCTGTTTTCCACTCCTTGCCGTCCTTCCATTTCGCGTATTCGAGAGGCTGTTGGGAAAAGGAGACGCGCGGGCTGCCATAGTAATAATGAACGTCCTTCGCCAGCAGCGTGCCCGCATTGTCCCTCTGCTCGACCGTCACCGAGCCTGTATTGCCGCCGCTCGCATCTTCGGGCCTGCTGACTGTCATCCTGACGGCGTATGTGCTACCCGCGCCGCCATCCGGGTAGACGCGTCTTTCCACCAAGCGGCGATAAATCTGGCTGTCCCAATTCGTCATCACGCCGCTCGCCGCGCCGTTGACCAGTCCCGCCTGGTAGTCGTACTCGAAAGCCCCTCCCGTCGGCAGGTCAACCCGAGCCAACTCTCCGTACAGGTTATAGTGGAAGTAGTAACGCCGCCCGTCGGGCAACTCGACCGATGAAATCACGGGCGGGTTGAAAGGCGAACTGCTCGCGCCGCTCAATTCTGGAAAGAGTTGATGATAGCTCTGGGCCGCCGTGCCATAGTCCGAGCGTAATGCCTGATTCAGGTAGCTGTACCAGATATTGATAGAGCGCGACGTGCCGCCAAAACCCGTGTAGGTGATTTTATCGGGCGTCGCGGCGGGCTGAGTATAGTAGGTGAAAGAGGTCGTACGGCCCACAGAGTCCGTAACCTGTGTGACCAGCAGGCTGGCATTGTAGGCGAAGTCCATCTGGTTGCCGTTGCGGTCGCGCTGCCATGTCACCTTACCCGCGTCTATGCGGTAGCGCGTCCCGTCGCGCAGCATCAGATAGCCTGAGGGATGTATGCCCGCGCCATTGCCGTCCGTAATCTCTACATCGGAGATGAAGGTGGCGGCGGAGCCGTCGCTCGTCTTGAAGACGCGCCCGCGTGAAGTGGCCGACATCACGCAATCCGGGCTTTTCGTTATCACACCCATCGCCCCGTTCGTGAGTTGATCGCGCAACTCACACTCTGTGCCGTCCGGCGCAGTGAAGGTCAAACGCAGCAGCGTGTCCATGGACTGGTCGCATTCGACCATGCCGTTGGCAACGCGCCCTTCGAGCGCGCCGACCCCGTAACCCACCGGCGTGTTTTGCCAGCCGTTGTAGTTCGGATAGGCGGAATATGGACCCCTGCTCGTGTGCCATTTGCGGTCCAGCCTTAACTGTACAACGTCGGCCACCGCGCCCCGCCCAGTGATATGCATGAGCGGCATGCTGAAATTGAGATTGCCGTTGAAGAGATTGATGTTGTCAAAGTTGCCCAGCGAATAAGAACCGACCGGAGCGCCGGGGGCAAGACCCACGGGCGTCGAGCCGTCCGTCGCGCTCTGTGCCGCGCAGTTGCAGGCCAGCGCGAGCAGCAAGAGCAGCGCGGCGAACAGATGTCTAAGGAGAAACTCGGATGTTGTGGTCTTGAGTCTGCGAAGGCTCCTGGTAAGGCTCATGGGTATCCTCATCTTGACGGTGACGGGCGACGGGTAAAATCGAGGTTGTTGCTGGTCCTGTATTTCTCAGTTGGTGATTGTGATGAGACAACGCCAGGCGGGATGGCCCGTCTCGGAAAGGAGGTACTCGCCGGGAGGGAGATTGAGACGTTGATGCGACCTGTGCTGGCCCAAAGGCATCCGCATCTCATGTATGCGCTGGCCCTGCACGCGGTCCAATTGGAGAGCGAGCGCGGGCGCGCCGCTATTGTTATGGACGGCGAGAACGAAGGGTTCGTGAGGGCGCGTGACCTGCGTCGGTTCAAAGCCCTGAGGCGTGGCCGTAATCATCTCGACCTCTATCCTCTCGTCCGGTTTGTCCGGCGTGGCCGCGACCTGTACGGGCCTACTAGCCGGAGCGGATTGTTCGGGCCGCGCGAATGCTTGATGAGAACTGCTCGCAGATACAAACCAAGCGTGCGTGCTGACTGTAATTGTCAGAGAGCAGAGCAAGGCCGCTATCGAGAAGTTCCTACGGGAAGCACGTCTGAGCAATGAAAGGCGAGGCATAATAGAAGATTCCTTTTCAAATTGAAGACAAGAGTGGCGGATAGGAGCAGAAAACCCTTTAGCTGTTGTTTCATCTCATAGGACATCCGGGCCAATGTCCTTGTGGAAGAAGAGAAGATGAGAGGTAAGCTACCGGATTCTCTTTTTAGCTAATGCGGGCGCATAGTAAAGTGAAGCCAGTGAAGTGTCAAGATAAATAGACAACCTTCGTTGCATGTTACAAATACTTGACCACCCTTTTAGACGCGTTTTAAGAACCTTTTATTTGCGAACTGCCAAGGGCCGCGCACGTACTTCGTGAAATCTCTTGATTCAGGCCGAAAAACGCGCTTTTTCATCAAATCCGGCAAGGGAACCGGCCTCTCAAAGTTGGGCCAACTTCTGGTCCAATGGATGGTCCAATTATTGGACCAATGGATGGTCCAATTCCTGGTCCAGAAATTCGTTCGCCATGCAAGATTTTGGTTGACAGAGCGAATCGAGTTCGGCTACTGTTTCGTGTCGTTCTTAATGACTTCAATACAAGCTTCGCAGATCCGTATCGTCGCAGTGAAAGCACCATCATAGAGTTGTAATGACAGTTGGCGTTCTTAAAAAAACCGACCATTGCGGCCCCTACGCGCCTTGAAATCTAGGAAAGGGACCGTTATTTAATGGCCTCGAACGAGGATTTCAACCTATCCCGGCGCGGCCCTTGAAAGAGAGGCTTCCTTGCATAGCTTCCCGACGGCTATAAGATCAGGGACTATAAAAACCTGAGGTTAGCCAATAAACAAGCATTGTTCAGGGTATCCTTTTAGAAGGGGCAGGACGGCGTCTTCTCATCTGTTACATTTGTGTATCGTGCACTGGCTTAGTGCTTCAAACAAAATCTCTCCCGACAACTTCGGCGCAGCGTTGCTTGAATTGGCCCAATAAAAGCCGATAGATAGCAAGCTTATCATCTCGTTTGTTGTGACAGGACCAGAGTATTATTGGACCAGTCATGGGACGCGTTGCTGTCTGCGGCGACGCGGAAAGAAGGAAAGGAGAACCAAGTGGAAGAGATGCTCAGCCAACCGCTCGACTGGTATGCTATTTATACCAAGCCCAGAGAAGAGGAGCGGGCCTGTCAAAACCTCAATGCGTGGAAGATTCAGACCTTCGCGCCGAAGGTCTCGGAGCGTGTCCATCATCGTTTCACGGGGAAGACCTTTAATGTTATCAAGCCTTTGTTCCCCAGGTATATTTTCGCCAGGTTTCATTCGCAGCTTGGGCCAAAGGTCAGTTTCACGAGGGGCGTGCAGAGCATCGTGAGCTTCAGCGGAAAATTGGTCCCGCTCGAAGACGAGATTATAGAGGCCATGAGGTCTCGCATGGAGAACGGGCTGGTCCATATCGGCGAAGAGTTCGAGCCCGGTGATGAGGTCGTCATCCGTGACGGCCCGCTCAAGAGCTTTAAGGGAGTCTTTGAACACAAGCTGAAGGGAACGGATCGTGTCAGAATCCTGCTGACGACCATCAGCTATCAGGCCAACATAGTTGTTGACAGGGATTTAGTCGCATCGGCGCGCTAAGGGCGCGTTCAGTCTCTTCAGTGACCGGAACATATGACGACTCGGAGCGTGCAGAGAATATGAATACAGACGAGAGAGAAGATAACACCATCTACAAAGTGGTCTTGAACCACGAAGAGCAATATTCCATTTGGCCCGCCGACAGGGAGAACGCGCTGGGCTGGAAGGATGCCGGTAAGAGCGGCAGCAAAGCCGAGTGCCTGGCTTATATCAAGGAAGTCTGGACGGACATGAGGCCGCTCAGTTTGAGAAAGAAGATGGAAGAGGCCGCCGTAAATTCTTAAGGCTCCTTAACCTTAATTTCGAGTTGGTTGGATAAGCGCGCGGTGAGCCATGCCAGAAGTCGTCTCTTCAATCGTTGAAAAACCGTCGTTAGCTGACTGGACCGGGGCGATTCGTCGCTCCGCCCTGCAAGACATGCTGGTGGAAGCCTCCCGCCCCGGCATACTCTCTCTGGCGCTGGGTCTTCCGGCCCCGGAACTGTTTCCCACCACTGAACTGAGCCGCGCCGCCTCGCGCGTCCTCGCGCAGGAGGAGCGCGCCCTGCAATACTCGCCGCCGCTTCAAAGCTTGAAACGACAGGTCGTGGAATTAATGGCCCGGCGCGATGTCAAGTGCAGGGAAGAACAGATTTTCCTCACGGCAGGAGCGCAGCAGGGCATCAGCCTGCTCACACGTCTTCTACTCAATCCGGGCGGGCGAGTGTTGACGGAGGAGTTGACCTACACGGGATTTCAGCAAGCCTTACAACCTTTCCAACCGCAGGTTCTGACCGTCCCGACGGACCTCTTGACGGGAATGGATGTCGAAGCGGTCGAGGGCTTGTTAAAAGGCGGAGAGAGGCCCGCTTTCATCTATACAGTGACCAACGGTCATAACCCTCTGGGCGTCAGCATGAGTGTGGAGAAGCGCGAGCGGCTGGTCCAATTAGCAGAACGCTATCGCATCCCCATCATAGAGGATGACCCTTACGGCTTTCTATACTATGAAGAGGCACAGGTCCAGCCCCTTCGTTCGTTCAGCGAGACGTGGGTCTATCACGTCGGCTCGTTCTCGAAAATACTCGCGCCAGCATTGCGCGCGGGCTGGCTCGTCGTGCCTGAAGAGATTATCCGGCATCTGGCCGTCCTCAAAGAATCGAGCGATATAGACACCACGACATTCTCTCAACGCATCATCTCGAATTATCTGGCGGAGGAAAACCTGGACACGCATCTGCTGAACCTGCGCCGCGAATACCGCCTTCGCCGTGACACTATGCTCGAAGCCCTGGAAAAGAATTTCCCGGCGGAGGCGCGCTGGCATCGCCCGGCCTGCGGATTCTTCGTCTGGGTCGAACTGCCGGAAGCGATGGACGCAACGCATCTTCTCAAAATCGCGCTTGAGACCGAACAAGTAGCCTTCATTCCAGGCAGCGCCTTCTCCGTACACGATCGCGTCCTGGCCGCAAATTGCCTTCGCTTGAATTACTCCAACGCCACACCCGCACGCATCACAGACGCCATCGCCCGCCTCGGTCGAGTCTTAAACTCCCAAAAATAAATCCCCCGCATTGTAAGCCCCGAAGCGGAGACATATTTTATCAAGAGTATGTCTCCGCTCCGTGCTTTATTTATGCGGAGTCCGATAACAAAGCCCACATTACATCGGCCCGACATAGTTATGCTCACAATCACATCAACAGAAAATTTGAATGAAGAACATCAAGAGTCGTGGACCTTATCGGACGCTTTAAGACGTGAGGGCGGAGGTTGTGAACGGGCGGGCAGGGTTTATACTTGAGAGGCTGTTCTTGTGTTGCGTAGACGTTCATGAAAATGGCCCGCCCGCGCGCTCGTTCGTATGATTAGAAGATTGCCCCGAAAGCTGCTCTTCCTGCTCTATATCTCAATCGTTACATTGACGCTGCTCGAAGCCTGCGTTCGCCTGTGGGGATATTCGGAGCGTCACATCTGCGATCCGATATACATGCCTTTTAATAACTCACAGGACATTCCATATGTTCACAAGCCGAACCTATCTAATGCTAGGGCGCGCGGTCTCGCCATCATTAACACGGACAGCATGGGCCTGCGTTCAAAGACGGCGGGAGAGCAATATGGGCCGCATCAGGATAATGAATTCAGAATCGCGCTGGTCGGCGATTCTGTGACTTTCGGCGAGGGCGTGCGCCGGAACGAAGAGACGTTCGCACAGGTGTTGGAAGACACGCTCAACCGTAGGCAGGACGCGTTGCGGGTCAAGGTCTTTAACTTCGGCGCGTCCGCTTATAGCGTGAGGGTCATGACGGCGACGCTCCGCCAGCGTATGCTGGAGGTTGAACCCGACCTGGTGTTGATGGCGATTATCCCTGCGGACTTCAACCTGGCCCGAACGCCTTCCGTAGACTCATTAGGCTATCTCACAGACTACAAGCTTTCCGGCTTTATGCCGAAGAACTCCCGCGTCAGGCTCTTGCTCCGCAAAGTACATCTGCTATACCTGATAAGAGACATCGTCTATCCTTTTCTGGACCAGACGAGAGGGGCCGAGGACATTCTCTCTGCGGGCGAACTGCCAGAGTCATATTCATACCTCAAAGAGTTTAAAGAGACTGCGGAACAACTCTCGGCGGAGCAACGCAAATTCAGTTACAGCATAGTGCTCCTGCCTGCGCTGAGCAGGTTCGGAAAGCTTTCCTCTCAACTTCAAGCGGACGGCATCTCATTCGTTGACCTCTCAAACTTGCGCGGCGAATTTACGCAGGACCAATTTCGGGCCAGCAAGTTCGACCCGCATCCTTCCGCGATGGTCCACCGTAGGATAGGCGAATCGCTGGCCGCATACATCCTCGAAAACAATTTCATGACGGCGCGGAAGTGAGGCTCCCGACCGCCCTCCCCGACTGGTATCTCTCGTAGAAAAAACCCGCCGCGTTCGCCAACTGCGACCAGAGCAGCAACGCCGTCAACTGCGCCGCGCGAGCTTTGCGCGCCTGTGATGTGCATGAGCGCAGCAGCTTCAAATAAAAAGCCACATCGGGTTTGAAGCGCGCGCCATCCTGCGACGCGCGGGCGCGATGAAAGCGCAACGCGCCCCGCCCGTAGCCGAAGTGCTGTCGCCAGAGCGCGCAGAGGTTCAGATGATGCGCGTGATAGACGACCGCCTCCGGCGCGTAGGCCAGCCCCCCGCCGCGCGCGCGCCATCGCGCACAAAACTCCCTGTCCTCGGACGTGATGAAGGATTGGTCAAAACCGTTCATCGAGCGGAAACGTTCGGCTGAGACCGCGAAGTTATTCGAGGCGAAGAAGCGCGCATCGTCCGCGTCCGCGTTGAAATGCGCGTAGACCACTTCGATGATAGCCTGGCTCGTCGCCGAATAAGGATTCTGCGGCAGCGCGTTAATCGTGCGCCCGCCTATGACCCGGTCAGGCGTCGTAGCGAAGCGCGAGGCCAGCGAGCTTAACCAATTAACGTCAGGCTCGCAGTCATCATCCGTGAAGGCCAGAAACTCTCCGCGCGCGTGCGTCGCCCCGAAGTTACGCGCACCGGCTGGTCCTGTGTTCTGTTGCTCTAATAATTTCAGGTCCAATGTCAGGCGCGGCGATTCGCCGAATTGGTCCAGAATATGGACGGGCGAGATATGGCTTCCGTCATCCACGACGACCACCTCGAATCGCTCACGCTGGTAGTCCTGCCGCGCGAGCGCGCGCAGGCAGACGGCCAACTGCGCGGGCCGCTCATAGGTCGGGATGATGACCGAAAAGAATGGCAAGTCTTGCTTCATCAATTATTGGCCCACGAACTTTGTCGCCGGACGATTTATGATAACCAGTTTCTCACTCGCCGCGAGCTTCCAGCCTGTCACGCCCGGCCAGATAACGCTCGCGGTGAAATTCCATTCCGGACAGCTTCGCCATCGCCGCGCCCGGACCAAAGACGTAACCCGCCATCTCGCCCGCGCCGTCGAAAACGAGTCCGACGATGAGGGCCGGGAGCACGCGCGGGAGCAGGTGCAGGGGGCGACCCGGCCTGAAAAGTTCGCGCGTGATACGCAGGCAGCGCAAGGGCGGAATGAGCGGCGAGGCGAGGGCGAAGAGCGCCCTGCGCCACTTGGGCCAATGCCTGGCACGCGCCGCCGCGAAGAGTCTCCCGCCGTTGAACCTCAAAGTTAGCGAGGGCGTTTTCGCGGAGAAGTTTTGATGAAAGGTGCGCGCTTCGGCTTCCAGGTAGAGCTTGTGTCCTCTCGCGCGCAAGTCCCAATGAAGGATGCTCTCCGCGTCCATCATAGCTTCTAGCCGCTCGCCATATTCCAACAGGAGCGCGCGTTTGTACGACCCGTTGTGACCGGGCAAATGCTCGCGCTCGCCGCCCGACGCAGGCTCCAACCACGGCGCGTACTCTATCAGCAGGTTGGCCCAACTAGTGATGCTGCGCGGGTTGGCATTAGCCATCATTGGCCCGACCGCCGCCCAGTTTTCCTGATGCCGTTTGATGAGAGCTTCGGCCCAACCGGGAGCCGTATACGCGTGGTCTTCTGCGAACGCCACGACGGGCGCGGAAGCCTCCAGGACTCCCAACGCCCTGGCCCGCGCCGTCGAACTCACTGGTCCAACTTCTACAATCTTATGACGAAGAAAACCAAGCATCTCCGATTCGTCAAGTTCCAGCCTTGCGGCTGAAGGCGCGACGAGCAAGACTTCCAAACTGCCGCAGACATTCTGCGCCCTGAGATGCTTGACCGTCTTGCGAATCGTCGCGTAGGAATCCGGCGTGATGACCACGACAGACATCGCGGGCGAACTCGCTTGCGCGCGCTTCACTTTCGCATCTGCCGTCCTTAACTCTTCCCTGCCCTCTGTCTCCAAAACTCTTCTCCTTCCCGCTTCATCCTCATCGCCGCGCTCTTCTGCTCTCTCTGATCAATCTCAATAGCATGCCTCTTGGAATCGGCCTCCATCGCGGCGAGCGCGATTTCCAGTGCGCGCCTTCCGTCATAGAGTGTTGATTCAACCGACGAATCATGCGCGATGGCTCCGGCGAAGTGACGCCACTCGTCCGCATAGGACGCCACGTAGTCGCCGCCACGCAGAGATTGCCGGACCATCCTGGGCAGGTCCGTCAGTGTCCCCGTCAGTTGGCGCAGGCGCGTCGCCAGCGCGCCCGCATAACGCGCCGCGCCGAATCGCTCCAACCCGTCCGCGCGGTAACAGTGGACACGCAGCCAGCCCTTTTCTCCATACAACTCTATGGCATGATTCTCACCCGTGCCTTCGGAGAATGCGTTGACGACCTGCGCGCCGCCTTCCATACGCATCATGACCGTCGCCGTCTCGTCCGTCTGCGCGCTCAATGCGTAGACCTCCGCAGGCTCATCATTGAGCAGAAACCGCACCAGGTCGAAATGATGCACGCCCAATTCAAAGAGCGCGCCGCCGCCCGACTCTCTACGCCTTCTCCAATCCGCAAAGTCTGCTTTGAATCGCACCCCGCTCGTGAAGACTGTCCGAACCAACTTGACCTCGCCCAGTTCTCCACTGCCGATGATTTCCCAAGCTTCGCGCACCAGGCGATGCCAGCGCAGGTTAAAGCCAACCATGACCTTGAGCGCGCCGTGCGCCTCGCTTCTCTCAAGTAAGAGGTCGCATTCGGATAAGCTGAGGGCCAACGGCTTCTCTATCATGACGTGCTTGCCAGCATCGAGCGCGGCCAGGGCCAACGGCGCATGAAGCCCAGGAGGCACGCACACCGCGACCGCATCAACCTCGCCCTTCTCAATCAAATCTTGATAGTCATCGTAAGAGCGCGCGACGCCGAATCGCTTTGCGACGCGCGCGAGCCTCGCGTGGTCATTGTCCGCCAGCGCGCTGACTTCAAACAACGGCACGCTCTTGAGCGCGGGCAGGTGGCGTTGCTCCGTCACGCTCCCGCACCCTATCACTCCCAGACGAATCTTCGCCCGCGCCTTCAACGTCACCGGACTTTATCCTCTAAACCACCGCTCGCCTCGTCTTTATCCACAGCATACACGAGTATCCTATGGCCCGGAGACTCAGCGAATTTTTGGACCACACGCAGGCCCGGATGAAAGCTTTCATCATCAAGCAGCGCGCGCAGGGGTAGATATCTGAAGTCGCGCTCGTTGACGATGATGTAGCCGACGCCCTCCTTGCGCGCGCGCGCGACGAGTGCTTGATAGTCTTCGTTAAAGAGTTGAACGTGCCGCCCGCCCGCGTAGAAGGCAGTGACCGGCACGGTTGACATAATGACGGGCGCACGCGAGCTAGCTTGTTCTTTAATCCAGACGCCCGCGCGCTTCTGCCCGTGGTAATCGTCCCACTTATCGCCTCTCAACAGATAGATGAAGAGAGGCAGCAGAGAGGCTAGCAAACATGCGGCGACGACGGGCACGATAAGCTTGCTCAGATAGGGCGTGAACTTCCGCGCGCCGTTAAAGCCGTTGAGCGTTTCTATCATCCACTCCGCGAATTCGTAGATGCCCTTCGCCAGCCAGCATAAGAGTAAAGGCAGCAAGGGAGCTATGAAGCGTATGTTCGGCAGCGTCACGGCGTAGCCCGCCAGCGTCGCCGCGATGAACGAGAGAAGATATAACTCGCGCCAGGCCCGACCGCTCGGCCATCTCTTTCGGAACAGGCCGACACCTACGAGCAGCACGAAGAAGGGCGGAAAGATTAAATTGAAAAGCTCGTACTCGAAGCGTAAAGCCTTCGTCAGTTGCGCGAGGGCGGTCATCATGTTGGGCATGAGAGGCATGCTAACTGGCGCGATGTCTCCCGCCGCGAGCCTGCCGCCCTGCCACATGTGCTCCGCGATCTTCCCGCTGATGGTCCACGCGCCCGTCTCTCGTCTCAGATAAATAATGTAAGGCGCGGCCAGTAGGATGAAGCCCGCGCAGAGCATGAGCGCGTCGCGCGCAGTCTCTTTGAGCGAGCATGATTTAACAAAGAGCTTGCGGCCAAGCAAGAGTATGAGTAGCAAGAGTATGAACCCGGCGGCCTCCGGCTTGAGCAGATAACAGAGGCCCAACGCGACGCCCGCGAGCAGGTGTGAACGCGCCCTGCCGCCGTTGAGCGCGCGCCATCCGGCGAGGACCGCAGAGGTCAAGATGAGCGTGTAGGTTGATTCTGTGAGGAGCGTTGTCGAATAGTAGATGAGCAGTGGGTGCAGCGCGACGAGGCCCGCGCCGATGAGCGCGACCTGCTCGCCGTACCAGTTGCGAATCAATTTATGCGAAGGGATGACCAGGAGCCCGCCCGCGACAACGGAGACGAACCGCCCGGCGAATTCCGCGTCTCGAAAAATGAGCGACGCGAGACCAATGAGCAGAGGATAGAGCGGCGAAGAGTAGATGCTCAACCCCTCGCGCAGATTGCCCGCCATCAAGTTTCGCGTGAGAGTGACGTACACGACCCCGTCCGGCGAAATCACCCCCTCGACGCGCCACATCAACAAGAGCCTCAGCAACAACGCCAGCAGCGTCCAACAGAGTAGAGCCTTGCGTTCCTGACGCGCTAACGAACGCTCA
The DNA here is from genome assembly GCA_034665545.1 of Blastocatellia bacterium. Taxonomy (GTDB): domain Bacteria; phylum Acidobacteriota; class Blastocatellia; order Pyrinomonadales; family Pyrinomonadaceae; genus DASYML01. Next base: position 3,747 of record JAXDFO010000469.1, on the reverse strand, counting down.
AACGCACGGACATCTTCGCCAGCTTGCCTCTCAACTTCAACGCGCATCCTTGACCCGTCCCGCAGAGGCCGCGCGTTGGCCCAAACGTGTCAGCCCGAAAGCGTTCCCTACGACATGCGCGCAGTAACAGAGCGCAAACACGGTCCCGCTATAAAAATAGTAGAGGGCCAACAGCGAGAATGACCTGAGCGCGAACCAGTGGCCGCGCAGACCTTTGAGAAAGTTGTAGAAGCGGCAATTGAGAAGAAAGACGACGGCCAGCATCGCCGTCGTCCCTAAGAGGAATGCTATGGAGAAGTAAGAGAGGATGAGGCACAGGACCGCCAGCCCCGTCAGCCCCGCGCAGACGCGATCCGCGACGCGCAGGTTGAGGTCATCAATCATCCCCTCGTTTTCGAGTATCAACCGCGACCACGGCAGCGCGCGATTGAAGATGTCTGTGCGAAGCAGCGAGCGCAACGTCCATCGCTTCAAATGCGTGACCTGTAATTCCCGGTCCAGAATAATCATCTGCCCTGCGCGGCGCAGCCTGTAACCAAGCTCTATGTCTTCGATGGAAGGTCTACTGTATTTCCTCTCATCGAACCCGCCGACCGCCTCGAAAGCCTTCCGGCGGATGGCCCCGCAGCCCGCCCAGAAGGTCTCAGCCTTCGTTGAAGATTGCTGGTGGACGAAGTGGTGCAGGAGATTCTTGTACTGAGAGACGAAGCCAACAGCCAACGGCGCGTCGTCGTATGAACCGAAGATGGCCGCGACGCCGCCCTGCGCGCTGAAACGCGCGACGATACGACTCAACGTGTCGCGCCGCACGACAACGTCCGCGTCCACGAAAAGAATAATCTCGCCGCGCGCGTGGCCCGCTCCGCGATTGCGCGCCGCAGCCGGTCCTGAGCGTGAACCGAGTTGAAGGACACAGACGCCGCGCGAGCGAGCGAGCAACGCGCTATCGTCCGTCGAGCCGTCATCAACGACGACGATTTCATAAGCTGAAAAATCCGACGCGCGCAGCGCGTCAAGGCATCGCAACAGTTGCGCGCCGCCGTTATACACGGGGACCACGACTGTGAGTGTCGGCTCAGTCTTCAAGACTATCTCTCTTAAGCTCTCTGTCTTAGATGGCGGGCGCGAACGCTCCCCGCGCGTTTACACGCGCTCTGGAATCGCGGGTTGGCTGGCCCTCAAGCCAGCGAGTAAGGGGTCCGAGATTGCTCCCTCCCCGGCTCCGACTTCTTCTTGATATTCCTGGTCCGTGTTCACCCCCCAGAGATCATAGTTCGCTCCCAGAATATTTTTCACGGCCAGCACGGCGGTCATCATAGAGTGGTCCTGATTGTTATACTTGTGCATCCCGTTGCGACCCACGAGTTGAAGATTCGAGAAGCTATCGAAAAACCTGCGCAAGGTTTCGAGCGCATCCTTGTAAGTGGAATCGTAAACCGGATAAGCCTTCGGCACACGAACGACCGTTCCCTCTTCAACGTCAGCCGCTTGGACCAGGCCCAGTTTTTCCAACTCACGTTTTCCGAGTTCGATTAACTGCTCGTCGGACATGCTCCACAGACCGTCGCCTTCAAAGCAAAAATATTCCAGGCCCAGGCAGGTCTTGTTCTGGTTCGGGACCATGTCCGCGCTCCAGTTCTTGAAATTCTGCACGCGCCCGACTCTCACCTCCGGGTCGTGTATGTAAATCCAGTTATCAGGGAAAAGGTCTCTGCGATTGACGATTAAAACGACCGTCAGAAAGTCTCTATATTGTAGTTTGTCTGCGGCTGCCAGGATGCGCGCGGGAGGCTCCGGAGTGAGTTTGCGCACCAACTCGCGTACGGGCATGCTGCTGATGAAATGAGTGCCGCGCAGCGTCTCATCCCGTTCTGAGGTTCTGGTTTCGATGGCCTCTATCGCGTCGCCGCTCCAATAGATTTTCTCAACACTTGTCCCGAGCTTAATCGTGCCGCCTTTCTCTCGCACGAGTTCGGCCATAGCCTCCCACATCATTCCTGGTCCAAGCCTCGGATAGTCGAATTCGTTGATGAGGCTTTTCACGACCGCGTCTTTGTCGTCCTTCAGGTGCCTGCGGAAAATGTCTTTCAAGACGACGGAGAGCGACAAGCCCTGGATGCGCTGCGTCGCCCACTCTGCGGTAATCTCGCTGCAAGGGATGCCCCAGACCTTCTCCGTGTAAGACTTGAAGAAGATGGTGTAGAGCCGCTTGCCGAAGCGGTTCGTCACCCATTGCTCGAAGGTCCGCTCGTTCTTTTCAGGGAACAGACGCGCTCGAAGATAGCTGAGGATGATGCGACATCCGTTCCATAAACCCAGATTGAAAAGCATGGAGGATGCGCGCAAAGGGTAATGAAAGAATTTTTTGTTGTAATAGATACGCGAGAGCCGTTTGCGTCTGAGGAAGTCCGGGCCAGGCAAGACCTCCCGCCAGATGTTCGCGGCGGCTTTGACCTTCGTATAAAACCTGTGCCCGCCGATGTCGAACCTGAAATCTTTATGATTGATGGTCTTTGCCAGCCCTCCCACGACCGCGTCCTGTTCGAGCACGACGGATGAAACACCGGCTTTAGAAAGCTCATAAGCTGCCGTGAGACCCGCCGGGCCAGCACCCATAATGACAACCCGCCTGCCTACTTGTTCTCCCATTTCCCTACCAGTTCATGATTACGGATATGTCCAAGAACATGCGCGACGACTTAGCTCCCAAGAGACGAATGAGCGAGCGGTCTGGAAGTCCTTAAACTAGAGCATCACGAACCTTAATGGAAATGACCGAAAATTAAAAGCTAAATTTTCGGGTAGTGGCTCAATCTAAAGAGAGAGCAAGTGATGAATTGTACTCATGCAGAAAAAGCCGCAAACATAGTTCGTGCATCGTCTCGGACTTGGAGCATGACCGGCTCTTTCTCACGAAGCGGCCAAGCCTTTGCCGCAAGGTATTGTTCCATCGTTCGACATGTGCCGTTAAGCCACTCTCTTTGCCCACTGCCGTATGTGGCGCGGAAGGGATGACCACTTGGGAGGCTTCCCCAACATCACTGGAGCAATGGGCACGACCATAGGCGGCGGGAATCCGCTCCCAGAGTGTGCGACAAGTGGCGGCGCTTCTATCACCAACAAGATAGGCGACGACTTGCCGGGTGGCACGAGACAAGGCCATCCAGATCCAGCGTTTGTTGGCGCGTTTTAAGACGAATGACCACAGTTCATCCAATTCCAGAACGCTCATGGCGGGCTCTGCCGGGTCTGGCTCAACCAGTGTCTCGCGCAACTCAGGAAGCGTCATCTCTTTTTTTGAGCCAACTGGTGACCGTGTTACGCGAAACACGGAAGGTGCGAGACAGGCCGCGCAAACTGCGGCGCTCGTGAGAGGCGCGCAAGATACGCTCACGCTCTTGTTCGGTGTAGCCATTGGGTTGCGGATGCTCACGGCTGGTACGCCCGCAGTCGGAGCAGAGATAGCGTTGTTTGCCATGCTGGGTGAAACCATTGCGGGCAAGTCGGTCTGAGCCGCAGTGGTAACAGTTAAGTTTGACCATGCGTAGGAGTTTACTATCTCTCACGCGATTGAACCACTACCAATAATTGAACGGTGTAATAGAGATGGCCATTGTGAAATGCGCCGTTGATATTGACGGGCTTATAAGCGAAGCGACCATAGCCCCGGCCCTCGTCCGGTTCGCTCCTCACCTTAAGGGAGCAGATGGGAGCATCGCGGAGCAGTCTCGTGAACTCTGAGACCTC
>JAXDFO010000468.1:0-4581 GCA_034665545.1 Blastocatellia bacterium | reverse complement strand
CGCGCCTCGTCAATCTCAACCCAGCGCGCTTCGTTGACCTCGTGGTCGTGGTCGCGGACATCGCCGGACTGGTAACTGAGCAGGTAGAAATGGACGAATTTATGAAAGCGAACACGCTCGCCGCGCGTGGTAGAGTAGTACCAGTATTCTATCGTTTCGATTGGTCCAATTATTTCCGTGACGATGCCAGCCTCTTCGCGGACTTCGCGCAGGGCGGTCGCTTCAATCTCCTCGCCCTCGTCAACCAGCCCTTTGGGCAACTGCCAGCGCGCGCCCTCGCCGACCGAGATGAGGACCACTTCGATCCTCGAAGACTCGCGGCGAAAGGCTACGCCTCCGGCGGAAATTTGTGTGAGCGTTTGAACCTGTCTCATTATTAAGCTTGAGTTTTAACTTCCAGCATTCCTCGCCAGTCGCTTGAGTTCATTATAGAGGGCGCGTCTCTCTCTCAGCAGTTGTATGAACAGGCGGCGTTGGCCCAACAGGACCAGAACGGCTTTATACCATCCCTTCATGTCCTGTATGACCTCGAAGAATCGCATCGCCACATAGCCGCACAGGACGACGAGCGGCAACGTCATCGCAGCCGTGGGCCAACCCCTGTAGATGTAAACGAGCGCGGCCACGATGAGCCACGTCAAAGGCATGAGCACGATGGCCGCTAAAATCTTGACGGTCGAAACGATGTCGTCAACGCCGTGTTTCTTGTATCTGCCGGAGAGCAGGTCGCAGATGAGATAGGCCGGATAGTGAACTATCGCGCCCGCTATCGCCAGTGGGGAAACGATGATGAGAAGAATGCTATTGAGGACGAAGTGGCGCAGGACGAAGAGGCGCGTGTGTGAGAAGACGGAGAGGCTCCCGGTCGTGATGCCGAGGCCAGCGAGCGCTTCATCATACTTGTAGAGGCGTTCGCGCAACCGCTTGATTATCTCCGGCGACTGCGCGCGATAAAACTGCCGCTCCTCCGCGAAGCGACGGCGCAAATCGAACTCTTCCGAGAGCGACTGCTTGATGTTGATGCTCTCGTAGAGCGAGGAAAATAGTTGCTCCGCCTTCTTCACCTCTTCCAGCGCGGCGTCGTCCTCGACGTTGAGCGTCACTTCGCGCAAGGCCGCTTCGATGCGCGCAGAGAGCAGCCTGACATGCTCGCGCGGCGGCTCGCCTTCCTGGTCCAATTCCACCGGCTCGACCTCAAGATAGTTTCCGAAACGAAGCAGGGCTTCGCTGCGAAACGAAGTCTTGGAAGTATAATAAAGGCCCACCGGCACAATCTTTAATCCGAGTTCTTCGATAGCTTCCACCGCATCCTTCCCGATGGAGAGCGCGCCGAGCGCGATGCGCGCCGCGCCCGTCTTGACCGGCAGGAGAAAGGTCGAATTGTGCGACACGCCTTCTGGAAAGAGCGCGATGCATCGGCCACGCTGCAAGAGTTCATGGCATGCCTCGAAGGTCTTCTTGTTCTGCCGCACGTCCGCGCCCTTGTCTATGTGCCTGTAGACGGGCAGCGCGTCAACCGTCCGCATCAGACGCCCCAGGACGGGCAAACCGAAGAGCGTTGACTTGGCTAGAAAAGAGACGCGGCGCGGCAACGCGCAAAAGACGAGCGCGGGGTCAATCAGCCCGTTCGGATGATTGAGGACGAAAATAACTGGACCAACCATCGGCACGAGTTCCTCACCGCTCGTCTCTATCCGGCGAAAAAAAAGTCGCAGCGAAATGCCTATCACGGCATGGATGAATCGCCGCGTGAAAGAGCCTTTCTGGCGAGACAGCATGTCTCTCAAACTTAAAACTTTGATTTCCGGCATGGATGACAGATAAGAGCCAGGTGAACTATGCAACGTGAAAGGGAAGCGAGAGAGGCGCGGAGCCTCGCTGCTCGAACCAGCAAATATCCTGGTCCACTAAATCGAGTTTGAGCGTGTAACGGCCAGGCTCAACGGGAGCCTGCCAGTTAAGCTTGAGCGAGGCTCGCTCCCCGGGCGCGACCGCGCGCGCGAGCGGCGGCATGCCGTGGACCTCTTCCACGATAGCTCCCCTCTCATCAACAACGCGCCAACCCATACGCACAGTGCCCTTGAGCGGCGAGCGGCTCACCAGCCAGAGCGTGTCGCCCGCGTTCTCCACTTCAAACGAAAGCTCAAGCTCTGACGACGGCGCAACCCTCTCACTCCATTCTCCAATAATGGACCAGCGAGCGTTGAGCAGATGCGGCGCGCGGCTGTCGAAGATGCGCGCGGCCTGCTCCGGCGTGCCCACCTTTTTACAGAGCAGGTAATTGACCATCGCGGGCTGGACCATCAACATCTGCTCCGCGTTCATCATCTCGCGCTCGAAGAGACCGCTCACGCTCACGTAATCGCCGGTGATGGCAAAGCCGTGCTGGACCAGTAATGCGCGCAGGTACTCGCGGCTGAAGGGCGATTCGAGCGTCTCGTATTCCAGCATCACCCCGCGCAACTCCTTCTCGGTCGCGGAGCCTGCGGGTGGCCGCTCGCCTTCGAGCACGAAGAGCGTGCCCCCGTCATCCAGCATCGCCGCCAAATTTGAAAGCACGGCCCGCTCGTCCTCGAAATGATGCAGGGCATCGTAGCAGATAATGGCGTCGAAGGTTTCTAAGAGGGGCGCGCGCTCAATATCATGGGCCAGGAAACGGTAGCGCAGGGGCGTTTCCCGGTCCACCCCGTAGGGCACGCTTCGCAGCCGCTCGCCCGCCATCTCTATGAGCGCGGGGCTGATGTCAATGCCCGTCACATCGTAGCCGAGCCGCGCGAAATATTCCGAGAGCCAGCCGGAGCCGCAGCCGACATCCAGAATCCGCGAGGCGGTTGGCAGCGCGAGCGCGACCGCCATGTTAGCGAAGTCGCAGAACTGGCGGCGCGTGTCCTCGTCCATCCCTTCGCCTTCCCAACGCGAAATTTTATGGGCCAGGTTATAGAAGGGCTTCGTCAACAGGTGATGACGATTGCTCGCATCCAGCCTGTCTGGATACAGAATCGCGCCGCGCTTGTAATCGAGTCCCTCAATCTTTTGAAAACGCCCGTTCGATTGTTGGACCAATTCCGCCGCCGGTCCATGATTCAAGCCCGCGCCAGCCGCCGCGACCCTTGCCTCAACGTAAGCGCGAGCGTTTGCGCCGATTCTCCGGCGCAATCCCGCGTCCGTCATCAAATTTTCGAGATAAGCCCTGAGCAGTTTTTCCGCATAACCATCCGCGTCAATCTTGATGATAGTCTCTGACGGCAAGCCTGCGGGCCAGTCTCTATCGAAGACGATGGCGGTCGCTCCGGCGGCCATGATTTGATACGGATGGCCCGCGTTCATCAAAGGGTCATGCGGAAACAACGGCGGGCCTATCGCGGCTTCATGCAAACAGAGCGCGATGTCCGTCGTTGAGAGATGTCGTTGGACCACTTCGCGCGAAGCGTTCTCTTCAATCGTCACCCGTTCCGTCAATCCATAACGCCGCACCAACTCGCCCACACTGGACCAATTATTCGATGTGCCCACCAGGTAATAACGAAAACGATAACCCTCGCGCAGCCCTCCCAGCACGCGCAAAACCATCTCCAGCCCCTCGCCCGGCCAGATAAACCCGAAAGACTTGATAGCTATTTCCGCCTTCATCCTTCCTACTTCCTACTTGCCTTTCACCCTGCCCAGTACCACTCTGCAAACATGGCTGTGTACATGAAGAGGGTCGCGGCGAAGATGCCGAGCAACGCCAGCCCGGCCCAGGTCCACTTGCGCATCAACTCTCCGAAAATGATAAAGACCGGGAAAGCCAGAATGATGTATCTGGTGAACGAGCGAAAGCCCAAGCCCCCGCTCAGCGTGATGTAGGGCAAGAGTAAAACGCCCAGCGCGAAGAGTATGAATGAGACCGGCAGCCGCTTTCTAAATAATACGATGAGGACCAGAAACAAGAGAAACCACCACGGGTCCAGCGTGTTCGGGTTAGGGCCTTCGACGAAGAGCGCGCCGAGATAGACGAAGGGCCGCAGCGTGAGAACCTGCCAGAGATTACTGCTGACCCTCTGTCCTTCGAGCCACGCGCGATGGCCCTTCATGAACGCGAGCGGGCTCTGAAATCTGGTCCATAAATAAAGCATGTAGAGCCAGAGGCCGGAGGTCGCCGTTATCGTGCAGGCGAGGGCCATCAGGACCAGCCGCTGCGGCTCGCGCCCGTGCCTGCGCCGGAGTTCCCAGAGCAGGGGCGGCAGCAGGACTATACAGGAGGCGCGCGTGGCGAGGGCCAGCGCGGCGCAGATGGCCGCTAATAAATATTGGTCCTTTTTAAGCAGGAGAAAGAACGCGATGATGAGGAGCAGGGCCAGCGATTCCGTATAGCCTGCGGAGAAGAAAAACGAGGTCGGGAAAAAGCTGAGGAACGCGATTGATGAGAGGGCCGCTGTCTCTCCGTACACGTCTTTGATGAGTTTGAAGGCGAGGGGGATGGCGACGAGAATTGAAAGGTTTGCGATGAGCAGGACGGAGACGGCTTCGTTGATGCCGAGGGCGACCGTCAGTAGCTTTGAGGCCAGCGGGTAGAGCGGAAAAAAGACCACAGGATGCTTG
>JAXDFO010000467.1:0-6074 GCA_034665545.1 Blastocatellia bacterium | reverse complement strand
AGACATCTTTCGCTTTCACCCGTTGACGGTCGAGGACTGCCGCGCCAATCGCCATCACCCGAAGGTGGAGGAGTTTCCAGACTACCTCTATTTCATCGTCCACGGCGTCCATACGAACACGGGGCCAGACCGCTTCGACACCATCGAACTCGACGGCTATCTAGGCCCCAACTACGTCGTCACATATCATCACGACCCCTTCAACAGCGTGGACAAGGTCAAGCGGATAGTGCGTTCCAGCCCCGTCACCTGCCAGCGCGGCGCGGACTTTCTGCTGCACCAGATCATAGACCTCATCGTTGACGATTACCTGCCGGTGATGGATAGCTTCGACGAGCGCATCAACAAGATGGAAGATGATATTTTCAAGCGGCAGCGTCCGAACAATCAGATGCTCGAACAAATCCTCGGCCTCAAGCGGAGCATCCTGCGCCTGCGCCGCATCTCCTCCAAACAACTGGACGTTCTCTACCGCATCAGCCACGGCCAGTTCGCGCTCATCTCTCCGGCGACGCTGCCCTTCTTCAGAGACATCTACGACCACATAGGGCGCGTCACGGACCTCGCGGAAAATTACAGAGACTTGATTAGCGACGCGCTCAGCGCGTATCTCACGGTCGTCTCCAACCGCCTCAACCAGATAATGAAAGTGCTGACCATCTTCTCTGCCATCATGCTCCCGCTCACCTTCATCGCCGGGGTCTACGGCATGAACTTCGACAACATGCCGGAGCTACACACGCGCTACGGCTACTACATCGTCTGGCTCGTCATGATCAGCGTCACCATCTTCATGCTCCTATACTTCCGCCGCAAAGGCTGGATCGGAAAAGAAAGAGAATGAAGAAAAGCAGGAGTCAGAAGCCAGGAGCCAGGAGCCAGAAGGAAAGCAAGCGAACGTTTTTCTTCTGGCTCCTGGCTCCTGGCTTCTGACTCCTGCCTTTCACATTGGCCCAACGCCGCCGTCGCCGCCGCGCGTGTCGTCGAACGCGCCGTCGGGTGAAGGCGTCGCGGAGCTTGCGCTGCCGCTCTCGCTTTCGTCTTGCGAGTCCGACACTTTCTCTTCTTTTTCCAGATCGCTCAGTGTCTCGTCGCTCGTCGCGTCCGAACCAGGCTCAAGGCTCTCGGCCTCGCCGCCGTCGCCCGTAGAGGTCTCGGCGGATTTAGGGTCTTTAGCTTCCATCTTATGATTCTCCTATGTGAGTGAATAAACGGTCGTCAAGACCAGCATACAAATGGCGGCATAAAAGCCCGCCAGCACGTCGTCCGCCATGATGCCCAGCCCGGACTCCAACGCTTCCAGACGGCGCACAGGATACGGCTTCCAAATATCGAAGGAGCGAAACAGAAGAAAGCCCGCGAGCGCCATCCACCACTTCAACTCAAAGCTCAGAGGGACGAATAGAAACGTGATGAGTTGTCCGGCGACTTCATCCACTACGACCGCGCCGGGGTCTTTGCGTCCGAGCAACTTTTCCGCGCGCGTCGCGGCCCACACGCCCGCCGCCGTCACGCATATTATCACTGCTACGCTCAACGTCGTGTAGAGCAGTTCGGATACTGGACCAATAATGCCGCGCCCGCCCGCGCTCGTGACGAGCAAGCGCAGACACGCCGCGCGCAGAAGCACGTAAAGCCCTACGCCGACCATCGAACCCCACGTCCCAGGCGCGAGCGGCAGATAGCCTACGCCGCAGGTCGCCAGCGCGAGCGCAAGATAATCGCCCGCGCTGCGCTTTGCGCTTGATGAGAGACGAGCTATAGAAACGCCCCTCGTTATGACGGGCGGATTCAGTTCGTCGCTCGATTCTTTAACGGGCATAAAGTCTGTGACAGTTGACAGGTAATAAGAGCAGAGCTTTCTTCCTGTCACTTATTGCTGTTCTACGATTTGTCCGACGAGGTCGTAGACGTGCGCTTCTGTAATCAGGACGTTGACGAACTGGCCGGGCGTTGGCTCGAAGCCTTCGGGCGCGTCGTTGATGAGCACGCAGCCGTCTATGTCCGGGGCTTGCGTCTCCATGCGTCCCTGCCAGAGCAGGTCGGATTCTTCCGACTCGCCCTCGAAGAGAACGCGCACCGTCGAGCCGACGCGCCGCTTATTGCGCCTGCGAGAGATGCGCGCTTGCTCTTTCATCAAACGAGCGCGACGACGCGCGGCAATCTTCGCATCCACCTTGTCCGGCAAATCAAAAGCGTGCGTGCCCTCTTCATCCGAATAGGTGAAGACGCCGACGCGGTCGAATTCCGCGTTGCGCACGAAGGCGAGCAGTTCTTCAAAGTCCTCCTCCGTCTCGCCCGGAAAGCCTGTGATAAAAGTCGTGCGAATGGCGATGTCCGGCACTCGCTCTCTGACACGCTTAATCAATCGTTCGAGACTCTCGCGCGTGCCGCCGCGTTTCATTAGTTTAAGGACGTTGGCGGAAGCGTGCTGCAAGGGCATGTCAAGGTATTTGACGGCCTTCGGTTCCCGGGCCAACACGTCAAGAAAAGCATCGCTGATGTGCGTCGGGTAAGTGTACATGACGCGCACCCACTCGACGCCCGCGAGGTGCGAGAGTTCGCGCATGAGATGGGCCAACGCGTCCTGCTGTCCGAGGTCTTCGCCATAGCGGGAGGAATCCTGGGCCACTAATATGAGCTCCTTGATGCCCTCGTCTACCAGTTGCTGAGCCTCTACCATCACCGAGCCGAAACGGCGGCTGCGAAAATGGCCGCGCATCTGCGGAATAAAACAGAAGGCGCACGGGCGGTCGCATCCTTCTGCAATCTTGACGAAGGCGTAGTGAGACGGCGTGGCGAGCACGCGCGGCGTTGATTCGTCATAAAGATAAGTCGCGCTCTGGTTGCCTACCGGCACGACGGGCAGGAAGCGTGTGTTGACTTTATCATCGCAAACCTTCGTGATGTCTTGAATCTGGCTCGTGCCGATGAAGGCGTCAACCTCCGGCATCTCCGCACGCAAGTCATCACGATAACGCTCGACCAGACAGCCCGCCACGACAAGGCGCGTCGCCTTCCCTTCGGTCTTTAATCGCGCCGCCTCCAGAATCGCATCAACGGATTCCTGCTTCGCAGAATCAATGAACCCGCAGGTATTGACCACCAACGTATCGGCCTCGCTCGCATCCGAAGTAATCTCATAACCGGCCTGCTTGAGTTGGCCCATCATCACCTCGCTGTCAACAAGGTTCTTCGGACAACCCAAACTTACAAATCCTATTTTCTTCATGGCTAAATCCAAACGATAACAGCATCAAGATGAGAATGAACCGCCCGCGCCCTTCACTTCATCTCTCATCCTTCCGACTTCATCCCTGCTCTTCCATCCGGCTCAACCACTGTTCGATTTCCGCCGTTTCCGAGGGGGATAATTTTTCCTCACCATAGCGCACGCGGTTATAGGCGCGCGTCAGTTTTAAGGCTTCGTTGATGTTAATCGCGCGCGCGAATTCCAGAGGCGTCTGGTCCGCCTCACGCTCAAGACCCTGCGCCTTGAGCAGCCGCGTCATGCGCTCGTAAAATTCTACGACGGAGCCGCGCGGCTGTTCCCTGTGCCAGAGCTTGAGGCCGCGACGGAAACCCAGCCGTCTGATTCTGCCCAACAGTAACAGGACCAGTAATGCGAAGAGCACTAAGGGAAGCGTCAGGACCATCACGAAGGCCAGCGCGGAGAAGGTGTTCGTGGGCCCAGGCCCGTCCAGGAGCGCGCTCCACAATTTCTGGACCAGAGCCTTGAAGTTGTCCGTCTGTCGTCCGAGGTTGCGGCGAAACGTGGCGAGGCGATTGCCCATCGTCGTCGCAAGCTGTCGCTGCTCCTGCTTATCATAACCGACGACGTACTGAAACCACATCAGGTCCAACGCCTCCGCATACTTGCCGAGCCGCGCCTTGATGCCCGTGCTCTCGCGCACTGGCCGCCCGTCGGCGGGCGTCGGGTCGAACGTAACCCACGCGTCAACCTCCGGGAAGTAGACCTCGACCCACGAGTGCGCGTCCCTTTGGCTCACCGTATAGACATCAGCCGAGTCGTTATACTCGCCCATCTGAAAGCCGTTCACGACGCGCGACGGAATCCCGCGCGTCCGCAGCATGACGGCCATCGCCGTGGAGAAATATTCGCAGTGGCCCTCGCGCACGCGAAACAGAAAATCCGCGAGCGGGTCCGCGCCCCCGGCCTTGAGGTCCAGCGTATAGCCGTAATCGTTCTGCAAGTGAGACTCTATAGCTCGCGCCGCATCATAACGATTACGCGCGCCTGAGTTAGCGATGACTTGACGAGCCAGTTCCGGGATGCGCGGGTCCAGGTTTTTGGGGTACTGCAAATAGCGAGAGAGGTCGCCCGCGTCAGGCTGCACGTTGGAAAACGAACTGACACGCCGCAGGAGTTCCACGTCAGGCTCGCCTGTGTCCGAGTAAGCCTTGTAGGTGATGCGCTCCTCGTTGTGCGGGCGCGTTTGCAGCCCGCCTTCCCTGTCAAAATAGATGAAAGGAAGCGAGCCTTGCAGGGCCACCGCGCGCGGAGCGGCGAAGAGGACAGGGGTGTCTATCGGCTCTAAGAAAAATGTTTGCGTCGTCAGACGATGCAAGCCGCCCGTTGTCCCGAACTGAAAAAATCCGCGTTCGTTGCTCGATTGTAATAGCTGACTCGCCATCCTGGACTTTCGCCACCCGCGCCCGTTGAACTCGTCCAGCGCGACGCCTCTCCATCTTAAACTTCGATTGCGCTCGGCCTGCGCATCATCCACGCGCACGCGCATCACAACCTGGTCGTGCTGTTGCAGGCGGCCTATCTCGCCTAAGGTCACGGAATCGGAGAACCCTACGAAGCCTCCAAGCCCGGCTCCCGTCCGCGCTAAAGCGTTTCCCCCGTAACGAGGGACCGCCAGAAAGAGGGGCAGCGCGAGGGCGAATATCAATACCAGCAGGATGAGCGCGATCACCGGAAGACGCCTCGCTTCGCTATGGAGCGGGCGACGACGCGCGCGCCGTCCTGTGAGACGCCTGAAGAGTGTCGAATCGGGCGCGACCAGCAGGCGCGTCTCCGTGGCCTGCAAATGGCCGCGCGCCTTTTTAATCTCGAAGGAGAGAATCGTGCAGAGCGCGAACAGCATGTAGAGACCGAGCGTGCCCATGAAGAGCGGGCTGAGACTGAGGCCCGCCGCCAGCAGAACTTCAAAGAAGGAGATTAAATAAAGAAAGACCCAATCGCGGTCGGCCTTCGTCTGCAAGAGCTTGACCGCAGAGAGAAAGAGCGTCAGGTGCGCGAGCGCGCTGGCCCCGACCTTTTCTCTAGGCTCGCCGAGGCCCTCAAGGAATTGCCAGTCCAGATAAAAAAGCGGAAGAGAAAGCAGGACGACGACGAGCCCTACGCGTTCCGATAATTGCCAACGTCTGACCCCTTCAAGTTGCCAGCCTTCGAGTTTCCAGGAGAGGACCAGCAAGGCCGCGAAGATGCAGACCAGCACTTCTCCCAGGCAGCCCGAAACGGCGAGGGCCAGCGCGCCGCAGGCGACCATCGCGTAAGAGGAGACTCTGAAGAAAGTGCTGAATGTCATGGACCAGAATTCTTTTAGACTCCGGGGCGCATGCTTTTGTTTGCTGTCCGAAGAGAGATAATACGCGAAAAGCCCGCGAGAGCTTATACTCTCGCGGGCTTTCTTCTGAAAATTATCCCGGCGGCTTCCTACTCTCCCACACACCTTCGCGTGCAGTACCATCGGCTCCAAGAGGCTTAACTTCCGTGTTCGGGATGGGAACGGGTGTGACCCTCTCGACAGAACCACCGGAAAACTTGAAAGAACTGCTGGCGGCGCTCACCGTATTAAACCGAATATAAATTCGTGAGCGCGCCCTGGCCCTTTTGCAGAGGGCTTGGAAAATCGAATAGTGATGTTCAAAGCAGAAGCAAGCTTACTGCTAACTTGCGCTGCAAATTTGTCGCGTATGTTGCTTGAGAGTAAATTTTACGGTCAAGCCTAGGGGCTAATTAGTAGTGGTCAACTTAGTACATTACTGCACTTGCATACCCACCCTATCAACGTGGTGGTCTACCACGAGCCTCACTGGCAGAA
>JAXDFO010000466.1:0-7426 GCA_034665545.1 Blastocatellia bacterium | reverse complement strand
ACAGGCCGCCTTGCTGCAAACTCAAAGCTGCAAACTCATCTCCCTTTAAATTGTGGTTTGCGTTTCTGGACGTAGGCGTCCAGCCCTTCGCGCGCGTCATCGGATTGAAAGAGTTGCTGTTGGAGTTCGCGTTCGAGGGCGAGGCCGTACTCGAAGGGAATCTCCGCGCCGGACTGGACGCTGCGTTTGATATGCCCGACGGCGCGCGCGGCCTTGTCCGGCAAGGTGAACTGGCGCGCGTAATCCATCACCTGCTCCCGGAAACTCTCGCCCGTCTCCGCCTCGTAGATGCGATTGATGAGGCCGAGTTCAAGGCCCGTCTCAAAGTCGAATAGCTCGCCTGTCGTCATCAATTCAATCGCGCGCGACTTGCCGACGAGGCGCACGAGACGCTGCGTGCCGCCCGTGCCCGGCAACACGCCGAGCGTGACTTCGGGCAGGCCCATCTTGCCCGCCCCCTTGCGCGCGAGGCGAAGGTCTGCGGCGAGGGCTATCTCAAGGCCGCCGCCGACGGTGTGGCCGTTAAGCGCGGCGATGACGAGCTTGGGCGTCTGTTCAAGACGAGAGAGCGTCTCGTTGGCGTGCAGGCAGAAGAAGTACTTGAAGACGGGCGTCACTTCCGACAGCATCTTGATGTTCGCGCCAGCCGAAAAGAATTTATCGCCCTGCCCCGTGATGACTATGACATGCACGCTCTCGTCCATGCGCGCGGCGAGAATCGAGCGGTCAAGCTCCTGCATCATCTCATAGGAATAAGTGTTGGCCGGAGGGTCGTTGAGCGTGAGAACGGCGATGCCGTCCTGCGCTCGATAGAGGACCAGCTTGCCCTTCTCGTCGTTCTTGTCCATCTTTGATTCTGCTTCTGCCATTGATGTTGTCGTCTCTCCTCAAATGATAGTTCTCAATTTTGCGGAGCGCGCCAGACGCTGAGGCGTTCGGCCTTTCTGGCCTTCGAGGCGAATTGTAGTTCATGGACCATGTTTCCGGCGAGGAATCCGTTGAGGAAGAGGCGCGTCATGTTGTCCACGAGGTCGCCGACGGAGAGCTTGCCGGATGGGTCGTACCAGTTATAAATCCAGTTCATCATCCCGAAGAGCGCGTAGGTTCCCACGGTCAGGTCAATCTTCTGCGCGCCACCCTCTTCGCGTGCGTGGCTCGATTGGACCTCCGAGAGAATCTTGCGCACGAGGCGCGTGTACTGCTGCTTCTTGCCGGAGACCTGTTGGCGCATCTCGCCCGCGAGCGATTCGGCCTCGTGCGAGAGAACCTTCATCTCAGACATGTTGGCCGCGAAGAAGGAGAGGTGATTCTCTATCACGAAGCGCAGCTTTTCGAGCGGCTCCTTCGTCTCGCGCAGGCGTCGTTCGAGACGTTCGAGGACGTGCCCGAAACAGTTGTCCTGAATCAGATAGAGCAGTTCCTCTTTCGAGCGGCAATAGTAATAAAGCCCCGCGAGGCTGACCTTCGTCGCGCGCGAGATGTCGCGCATGGAGGTTGAATGATAACCCTTCTCCGCGAAGATGCGCGCGCTCGTTCGCAGGATAAACTCCAGCTTCTGGTCATAGCGCGAAAAATCTTCTGGAAGACTATTCATCATAACGAACAAAGGAATCCAGGAGCCAGGAGTCAGGAGCCGGAAGGAAAACGGTCAACCTCTTTAGCTCTTCTACCGGCTACTGGCTTCTGGCTCCTGGCTCCTGCTTTTTACAGTCTCACGTACTCGAACTCGAATGGCCTGCCTTTGATTCCGGCGGCGGGTGGCGCGATCCAGTTGGCTATCTTGCCGGGTTCGGTCACTGGATGCATGAGGCTGCGGACGTACTCGCGGTCTTCAATGGTCGGCAACCATTCGTCGCGCCTGCGCTCGAATTCATCTTGAGAGATAAGCTGTCCGTGAATGTCGAAGCTGTGCCGGGCGAATTCTCCGACGTGACGATGAAAGCGCATGCTCGGCAAATAGAGTTGCTCTTCCACGCCAGCCTCGGCCAGATACTTATTCCAGCGCGTCATGGCGCGCTCGCAATCTTTGGCATACTCGCCGCGCAGGACTTCGTTAAGCGCGTTGCGAAGTGGAACGTCACGCGCCTTCAGTTGTCCGTCTTCGACGACCATCAAGGTGAAGTTTTCATGAGCGGCCAGATGGTCCGTGTAATATTCCTGTTCTTTGAAACGACCCTTGAGACCGGCGGCGAAGAAGTCCGCGCTGTTCGAGCTTATCTCGCCGCCGAAGAGGTCGAGAGAATAGCTGTACCAGAAATTGATGTATCGCTGGATGATGTCCAGAGGGATGCCGCCGAGCGCGCGCACGTCCGCGTCCTTGCTCTCCTTCATCAACTGGCCCGTGCGCTTGACGACGCGGCCCACTCCCGTCTCGCCGACGAAGAGATGATGCGCCTCCTCCGTCAACATGAACTGGCAGGTTCGCGCTAAGGGTTCAAAGCCGGACTCTGCGAGGGCCGCTAACTGGAACTTGCCGTCGCGGTCCGTGAACATCGTGAAACAGAAAAAGTTGAGCCAGTCGTCGCAGGGTTGATTGAAGGCTTCCAGGATGCGCGGCTTGTCGGGGTTGCCGCTCCGTCGTTGCAAAAGTTCTTCGGCCTCGTCGCGCCCGTCGCGCCCGAAATAGCGATGCAGCAGATAGACCATCGCCCACAGGTGGCGGCCCTCTTCGACGTTGACCTGAAAGAGATTGCGCATGTCGTAAAGCGAAGGGCAGGTCTTGCCGAGTTCGCGTTGCTGCTCGACGGAGGCAGGCTCGGTGTCGGCCTGCGTGACGACGATGCGACGCAGCGCGTTGCGAAATTCGCCGGGCACTTCCTGGTAAGCGGGCATCCCGTAGTTGTCACCGAAACCGACCTTCGCATCGGCCTCTGCTGGCTTCAAAAAGATGCCCCAACGATAGTCAGGCATCTTGATGTAATCGAAGTGGGCCCACCCTTCAGGCTCGACGCTGATGGCCGTGCGCAGGTACACGTCCTTATCTTGAAAACCGTCCGGGCCCATCTCTCGCCACCAATCTAGATAATTGGGCAGCCACTTTTCCAACGCGCGCTGCAACTTTTTATCGCCCGACAGGTTGACGTTATTCGGTATCCGCTCGTTCAAGTTCATGCTCATGATGCTTTCATCCTTCCGCCTTCACGCTTGCTCTTCTATGTTCTTCTGTAATCGAATTGGGCCTGGGTCGGTTTGCCGTAGTTGGATAATGCGCCGTGTTCGCCGACCGCGTTGGGACGCTGGAAAATCCAGTTTTGCCAGGCCGTCAGGCGGCCATAAATTTTGGTGTCGAGAGTTTCCGGACCAGCGAACCTGAGCGAGGCTTCCATGCCCGTCAGCGCGTCGGGCGAAAGCGATGTTCGCTCTTCGATGGCGACGCGTATCTCGTCCTCCCAGTCCAGTTCGTCCGGCGCGAAGGTCACTAGCCCCGCCGCTTCCGCCGCTTCCGTGTCGAACGCGCCATCATGTTCAAGCACAGACGCGATTGTTTCAGGGTTGGCGAGAAAGCGCGAGTGAAGGCGCGTCAGCCCGTTGCTCATAGGCAACGCGCCCGCGTTCAACTCGCTCGCCGCGACTTCAACCACAGCCTCCGGGTCGTTCAACATGTATGTCCTGTCTGCGGAGAGGGCCAACTCCAACAGGTTGCCCGCGAAGCAACTGCCGGGCTCTATGAGCGCGAAGAAACTCTTCGCGGTGAGGTCCAGGCGTCTCAGCACGCGCGCCATGTGCAGAATGATTTCACGCACGAGCCAGTGCTCCTTGTGTTGGGCCAACGTCTCATCAACCGCGAGCACGTCCTCAATATCTCCTGTCGTGCGCAGGCAGATTAGCCCCGTCTCAAGTTCGTTGACGCGCAAGTTGAGCAGCGCGTCATCGAGTTCACGATAAGCCTGTAAGGGCCAGTAAGCATCGCCCAGCTTTTCTATCTCTTCGAGACTCTTCGGCGTGCTCTTTTCTGGACCACGAATCGTCAGGTCCGCATAGCGGCCCTCGCGGTTGAGCTTCACGCTGACATACTTGTACTCGCGTCCATCTTCGCTCGTCTCGACCGCGAGCGGGTTAAGCTTGATGCCTTGCGAAGCCTTCTGCTGCCCGTTCGCTTCGACTAGGTTTCTCACATGTGCCGACACCGATTCCTGAAATTTACTGGTCGGAAAATAGCCGTCAATCAGCCCCCACTCTTTCGCGCGCTTCGCCTTGAGCCCCTCCGCGAGCGTCGAGAAGACATCGGCGCGGTCGCGTCGCACCTTTCTTTTATCAACGAGACGGGTCAAGCCGCCCGTGCCCGGCAGGACTCCGAGCAATGGAACTTCCGGCAGAGAGACTGCGGAGTTGCCATCGTCAACGAGATGAATCTCATCGCACGCGATGGCTAATTCGTAGCCGCCGCCGGAGGCAGTGCCGTTGAGCGCGGCCAGGTAACGCTGTCCCGAATGCGCGGAAGCATCCTCTATCGCGCAGCGCGTCTCGTTGGTGAACTTGCAGAAGTTGACCTTGAAGGCGTGCGATGATGTGCCGAGCATGTAGATGTTGGCCCCGGCGCAGAAGATGCGCGGCTTAAGGCTGGTGACGACCACGACTGAAACTTCCGGGTGCTCGAAGCGCAGACGCTGGACGGCGTCCGCCAACTCTATATCAACACCCAGGTCATAAGAGTTGAGCTTGAGCTTGTAGCCTTCGGCCAGCGTCGCGTCCTCCTGCACATCCATCGAAAGAGTGGCGACCGCGCCGTCTATCTTGAGTTGCCAGTGCTTGTAGCGATCCGGCGATGTCTCGAAATTAATCATCAAGCTTCACACGTGGCAGGCTCCGAAGAAGAATCACAAACGGCCCGCCTCATCTCTCCTCATCATCTGGCTCGTTCGAACGTTCGTTCGAATAAAATAATAACGCGCCGGGGGCTGCGGGTCAAGCGGCGAGGCTTGACAGGCGGCGTGGGCGGCGCGTAGGGTTTTTCCCGCCGTCATGTAGCTTCAGAAAATTGATTCGATTGCGGAGGCGCATCTGTTCTGGTGAACGGCGCGGTCTTCAAAACCGTCTGTGAGCCTGTGAGAACAGGCTCAGGTAGGTTCGATTCCTACACGCCTCCGCCAAAATTAAGGCAAAAGTAAAAAGGTCAAAGGCAACGATAAGAAGGCCGCCTTTTCACTTTTACCTTTTCATTTTTTTAGTTTTGCCTTCGCTATGCGTGAGTGGATTGCGCTGAACATGACGCCGGGTGTGGGGCCGCGTGCTGCCGCGAAACTGTTGGAGATGTTCGGGTCGGCGGAGGCTGTGTTCGAGGCGTCGCGTGTGGAGTTGGAGTCGTTGCGGCTCAGGCCGGAAGCGGTCGAGAGCATCATGGCGCGGGATTTGTTCGAGCGTGCCGCAGATGAAGTTGAACGCGTGCGCGCTCTCGGCGCGGAGATATTGTTGCTGGACGACGGGGTCTATCCGTCTCTCCTGCGAGAGATTTTCGACCCGCCGATTACCTTGTATGTGAAGGGCGCGTGGGAGACATGCCTTGATGCGCCTTGCGTGGCGATGGTCGGTTCGCGCAGGTGTTCTACCTACGGGCAGAACACCGCGCAGTGGTTGGCGCGCGACCTGGCAGAGCGGGGCGTGACGATTGTTTCGGGGTTGGCGCGAGGGATTGATGCGGCGGCGCACAGGGGCGCGTTAGAGGCGGGCGGGCGCACGGTGGCGGTGCTGGGCACGGGCGTTGACCAGATTTACCCGCGCGAGCATAAGAGATTGGCGGAGGAGATACTGGCGGGCGGTGGCGCGCTGGTCTCGGAGTTTCCGTTGGAGACGCCGCCCGCGCCGCAGAATTTTCCGTATCGCAATCGCGTCATCAGCGGGTTGAGCCTGGGAGTCTTGCTGGTGGAGGCGGCGGAGAATTCCGGCTCGCTGATTACGGCGCGGATGGCGATAGAGCAGAACCGCGAAGTCTTCGCCGTGCCCGGTAACATCACCTCGAAAAATTCCTTCGGCACGAACTACTTGATTAAGGGCGCGGGCGCAAAATTGGTCCAGCAATGGCAGGACGTGGCTGCGGAGTTGCCGCCGGACATGGCGGCGCGGCTGCTGCCTCCTGAGACGAAAGAGAAGGCGACGGAGGAAGGCATCGTAGAGCAACTCTCGCTCGTTCCAGGCGACCTCACTTCCGCCGAACACATCATCTTCAAGTTGCTTTTGACGGACACGGCGACGCACATTGACGCGCTCGCGGAGACTACGGGACTGTCCATCCCGGAACTGACGGGCGCGCTCCTCGGCCTCGAAATGCGAGACCTCATACAGCAGCTTCCGGGCAGATGTTTTGTGAGAAGACTTTGAGGCGTGTTCCACCCGAAGCCTCGCCGCCCTATTTGACTTTGGAGTGTTTCTTGGTGTTATGTACACACCTGGCGAGACGCTCTAAAGTGCGATTGCCGCGCATTCACAGCAAGCGAATTGGACCAATCAGGCATCCAAGTAGTGTTAATGTATTATTGATTAAGAGAACCGTATTGATGAGTGACGAATGGCGACGAGGGCCGCGAGGGAGGCTCGCCGCACGTCACTCATTAACTATCAATAGAGGAAATAATGGCGAAGAATTTAGTCATCGTTGAATCACCCGCGAAAGCGAAGACCATCAATAAATATCTGGGTTCGGATTATAAGGTGATGGCCTCCTACGGCCATATCAAAGATTTGCCGTCGAAGGGTCTCGGTGTTGATGTCGAACACGATTTTGAACCGACCTACGAGGTGACGGATAAAGCCAAGAAACACGTCACCGAATTGAAAAGGGCTGCGCGTGACGCGGAGACCATCTATCTCGCGGCTGACCCTGACCGCGAGGGCGAAGCCATCTGCATGCACCTGGCGGAAGAGGTCGTGCCCAAGCGACCGAAGAAGCCTTCGTTTCGCGTCATGTTCAACGAGATTACGAAGCGCGCCGTGCAGGAGGCTTTCCTTCATCCGAAGGAGATAGACGCCAACCTCGTTGATGCGCAGCAGGCGCGTCGCGTGCTTGACCGTCTGGTCGGTTACAAGGTCTCGCCGCTCTTGTGTCGCACGGTGGGCGGACGCTTGAGCGCGGGCCGCGTCCAGTCCGTCGCGCTCAGAATGGTGGTCGAGCGCGAGCGTGAGATAGAGGCTTTCGTCAAGACGGAATATTGGACCATCGCTGCGAACCTCAACGCGAAGCTGCCACCGGCCTTCGATGCACGCCTGTTGAAGATAGGCGAGCAGACGGTCAAGACCAGCGGCTTCGACCAGGAGCCTAAGAAGAACGAAATCCTCATCGGCAAAGAGGAACAGGCGCGGGAGATTGTGGCGGAGGCCGGGCAGCAAACTTACGTCGTCAGCGAGGTCACGACCAAAGAACGCAAGCGCAACCCCGTGCCGCCCTTCATCACTTCCAAGTTGCAGCAGGAGGCTTCGCGCAAACTCGGCTTCG
>JAXDFO010000465.1:0-31858 GCA_034665545.1 Blastocatellia bacterium | reverse complement strand
TCCCGGCTTGCTCACCGAACTCTTCATCAAGCACAAAATTCCCCACGTCGCGGCGACGCAGGACATCGCGCAGAAAGACCGCCGCCAACCTCAAGTAGAGCTAGCCATCGCCGCAGGGCAAGCCGCGCGCACGAGCGCAACGAGCGCGGACGCGACGCGTAGCATAACTCTCAAACTCAACATCGCGGAACAGCCTGCCGACGCCGAGCACGCGGCGGGTAGCGGCGCGCAGGACGTGCGACTCTTTCGCAATAACTCGCTCGTCAAAGTCTGGCACGGAGACGCGCTCAAGGGAGCGAGCCGCGCGACGCTTGAGGCCACCGTCCCGCTCGTCGCCGGAAAGA
The DNA here is from genome assembly GCA_034665545.1 of Blastocatellia bacterium. GTDB lineage: Bacteria > Acidobacteriota > Blastocatellia > Pyrinomonadales > Pyrinomonadaceae > DASYML01. Next base: position 31,514 of record JAXDFO010000465.1, on the reverse strand, counting down.
ATCGCTTCACGGCTTACGCTTTCAACCGCGACAACGTGAAAAGCTCCGACGCCAACTTGATTGCCATCGGAGCAGACGCGCTGAAGCGGCGCGGCACGGCCTACATTCTGGCGGTGGGCGTTAATCAGTACGACAACGCAGAGTATAATCTGCGCTACGCGAAGGCGGACGCGCAGGAGTTCGGCGCGGAGGTCAAAAGACAGCAGGACCGTCTCAGCGTTTACGAGCGCGTCGAAGTCATCCCCCTGTTCGACGCCGAGGCGACGAAGGCCAACATCATGCGGCGGCTCGCAGAGTTGGCCCAACAATCGCAGCCCGAAGACACTGTCATCTTCTACTTCGCAGGGCACGGGACGGCACAGGACAAATCTTTCTATCTGATTCCGCACGACCTGGGTTACGCGGGCGAGCGCGAACACCTGGACGCCGCAGGATTAAGCTCCATCCTCAAACACGGCATCTCGGACAGAGAGTTGGAGCAAGCCTTCGAGGGCATTGACGCCGCGCAAATCCTGCTCGTCATTGACGCCTGCAATAGCGGGCAGGCTCTCGAAGCCGAAGAGAAACGCAGAGGGCCCATCAACTCGAAGGGGTTGGCCCAACTGGCTTATGAGAAAGGGATGTATATCCTCACGGCCGCGCAGGGCTACCAGCAGGCGTTGGAGGCCGCGCGGTTCGGTCACGGCTACTTGACCTATGCGCTCGTCGTCGAAGGCTTGCAGAAGGGAGCGGCGGACAGAGAGCCGAAGGACCAGGCGGTGCTGCTGCGTGAATGGCTCAACTACGCGACAGAGCGCGTACCGCAGATGCAGGAAGAGAGCAACCAGAATCTCCCGCAGGGAAAACAGAGAGGGTTCGGCCTACAGGATGATGCGGAGGTCCAACGCCCGCGCGTCTTCTATCGCCGCGAAGCGGAAGCATCCCCGCTCATCATCGCCAGGCCGTAACTTGAGCAGAACTTTTTGCGAGCTTCATGGCGTCGCAACGTGCATGGAGAAGCGCGCGGTCTCGACGCTCTCCCGACCGGGAAAAACGGGTTCGCCCTTCACGATGTTGCGCAGCTTATAGCCGAGGCCGCTTAGATAAGTTTCCATCTCGCCGGGGTCGTTGCCCATGTCGAAAGTCGTCTGGCCGAACTCGAACGTGAGACAGCCGATCAGCTTTTCTCTCAACATGCGCCGCGCGCCGAGCAGCACTTGATACTCCGCGCCTTCCACGTCAATTTTTAAGAGGTCAATGCGTGCGATGCCGTTGCGCTCGCAATAAAGGTCCAGGGTCGTGGCCGCCGTCTCTTCCACCGCGACGGGCTTGACATCAATTCCATAATTCTCAAGCGGGCGCAGCGCGCGCGAACTCCAACTCAAGTAATCATCATCATAGACATGTAGACGCACAGTGCCCTCTGCTTCGGCCAGCGCGAGGTGATTGAGTTGAACATTGCGACGAGAGGCCGCGCGGCAGATGCTGTTGAGACGCTCGAAAGCGTTGCGGCTCGCCTCGAAAGAATGGACGCGTCCTTCACCGACGAATCTTGAGAAGAGCAAGGTCAACTCTCCGACGTTCGCGCCCACGTCGAAGACGGTCATGCCCTCGCGCAAGTATTCCAGATAGAAAATCTGCTCCGCGCGCTCGACCTCCACGTACGAAGCCGATGAAGGCCCGTTGCGCGCCATCGCATGTCGCAATCCTCTGGCGAGAGTCGCAAGCGTCTTCTTCAATGATGGCCTCCGACAGCTTCGCTCTCAGCCTCTTGATGAACGTTCGTCCCGGATTCCAGCCGCCACTCGGCATCCACCAGGCAGCAGCCGTGCGTCGCGGGCGGCACTTCGCCTGAGCCGTAGAAATCGCCCGCGACCACGTTCAACTCGAACGCGTTGTCCAGCGTGTCCAGATACTCTTCATTGCGCATCAGGCTATAAGTCAGATGATAGGTCGAAGCGGGAAGCGGCAGCCGCCGCAGGCGACAGACGAACGCGCCGCGCGCTGGCAAGTTGTCTCCCCAACCGTCGCGCGTCAGCCGGTTGTGCTGCAAGAAGACGGGAACGCCGAGCGGTGTGCTGACAAGCAATCCGGCGATGACATTCGCATGATGAAAGCCCTGCTTCGCTTCATAGTGCAAATAGATGTCAACGTCCTGGCCCGATGCGATGGTCTCAAGCGGCCTGCCCTGCGTGTCTTTGATCTCTATCCTGATGACCGCCACTTCGCCTGAGCCTCGGCGATCCGCGCGTTCGCGCAAATCCTCTACACCCGTGTTTGAAGTCGCCAGGTAGCGCGCGATGGTCTCTGTTTGCGTGCCCGCGTACGCGAGGCGGCCCTGGTCCAATAATAAGCCGCGACGGCAGAGATGCTCGACCGCCGCCATGTTATGGCTGACAAAGAGAACGGTGCGACCGCTTCTCGCCACGTCGCCTATCTTGCCGAGGCACTTTTTTTGAAACTGCGCATCACCGACGGCGAGCACTTCATCAATGATGATTATCTCCGTCTCAAGATGCGCGGCGACGGCGAAGGCCAGTCGCACGTACATGCCGCTCGAATAACGCTTGACCGGCGTCTCTATAAAATTTTCTATCTCCGCGAAGGCGACTATCTCATCGAACTTGCGGTCAATCTCCGTCTTCTTCATGCCCAGAATCGCGCCGTTCAAGTAGATGTTCTCGCGCCCGCTCAACTCCGCGTGAAAGCCTGGGCCGACTTCCAGCAGACTGCTCGCGCGCCCGTAAAGCAACGCGTGCCCCTCTGTCGGCCTTGTAATCCGCGAGAGGATTTTCAGCAGCGTTGACTTGCCCGCGCCGTTGCGACCGATGACGCCGACCACTTCGCCCGGCATGACCTCGAAGCTCACATCGCTGAGCGCCCACAGATTGCGTTCGCCGTTGCCATCAACGCTTGAGAACATCTTGCTGGACGAACGAAATCTTTGGGCAAGCGTCTCGCGCAGAGTCGAGTAGGGCGCACGACGCGCCCCTATGCGATAACGCTTGCTCAAATTGTTGACCCTGATGATAGGCTTCATCGCTGGAATAGCTCTTCTTTGATGATGGCGTCAATCTGCGTCGCCCTGTGCGCGAAGGTATGCTCGCGCAAGACGCGGCGTTGGCCCGCTTCGGCGATGGCGCGTCGCGCGTCATCATGGTCCAGGATATATCTGGCCTTTTCCAGACACTCCGCAGAGTCGTGATATGTCAGGACTTCCACATCCGGCTCGAACAGGTCCGGGAGATTTTCCTTCCAGTCGGTGAGCAGGCAAGCGCCCACGCCCGTCGCTTCAAAGAGACGCATGTTGGACGCGCTGACGGGCGAAATGTCTATGTGCGTGTTGAGCGCGAGCTTGCTGTCATGCAGTTGTTGGAACATCGCCAGGCCGAAAAGCGGCGGGCGCGCGCGGGCTGCGAGTCGCGCATCAACTGGCCGCGAGACTTCCGGGCGCGCTTCCCATTGGACCACCCTGTTGATGAGCGGTGTCGCAGAGAGCAGAGCGGAAGGCACGCCAGCGCGTTGCGCCGCGTGGACCGCATCATAGGCCCACTGTCGCGCCGACGCGCTCCTTTGTTGAGAGACGGGCGGTTGATTGATGTCGGACCAGATTTGCAAATTCGTCTGCTCGACCAACTCGACTAGAATCCTCTCGCGTTCTTCGTGGAACTGCTCTCTCTTGACGATGGACCCCAAAAAAACGAAGTCCGCGCTCTTCGCATTCGTGCGCTTGAGCCGGTCCAGAGTGACGGGGGCGAAGGCGTGGTTCAGATGATGGCAACGATGCCCGTTGTGACGAAAATATTGGACCAGTTCGGGCACGCAGGAGAGCACGATGTCCCATTCATGAAAGACCGAGGTTTGACGAAAGGGCGCGCCGCACCAGCCGAGCGTTAATCGAATCGAAGGACACCGGCTCTTTAAGTGTCGCAGAAAATCCGCGCTCAAGGTTGAGTAGTCTGCGACGATGAGCGCGTCTGGTTGGAAGGCTTCGACCTGCGCCGTGGCGATGTCGAATAGCCAACGGCCCTCACCGTATGAGACGCCGTGCTCCCTGGCCCAACTCTTTTGCATCGGCTCAACGTTGGCGATGGTCTCAACCGTCTCATAGCCCAGACCGTTCAAGGCAGTGGTCCAGAAATCGGACGAGCCGAAAGAGTCTCGCATGAGGGCCGCGTGTTGGAGGGCATAGGGCTGCGAGGCGAGGCCCGCACGCTCGGCGTAAAACTGTTTCAGATAGACCGGATGATAGATGGCGAGCTTCAGCAAACGCATGGCCGCAGCTTCCTTTAAAGGTCAAGGTGATAGATGAGATTGCCGCTTTCAGCCTCGACACCCGTCTGGACCAGTCCGAGCCTGCGCGCTCCCCTGGCGGAAACATTGTCAGGATGAATTTTCGCCATCAGTCGCGGCGCGCCGCAGAGCCTGCTGGTGAGCTTGGCGATGTCCAGGGCCAACTGCATGAAGCCGCGCCCGCGATGCCGTTCGTCAATCAACACGCCGAAGGCCGGAACCTCATAGCCCGCGTCCCACCCGCGCAGCATGAAGAAACCGACCATCTCTCCCTGCCAGAAGATGCCGGAGTAGATATCCCTCTCTCTTTCGGAGAGTATCGCCGCGATGGAAGTCTCTTCAAAACTGAAAGCGTAAAAAAAGCGCGCGTACTGAGGCGGCTGCGCCTTCAGCAGCGCAGACACGAGCGCGGCGTCTTCAACCTGAAGCGGTCGGATAATAATCTCTCTTGAGAATGGATTCATCACAAAGCGCATTATTCATTCTAACTGCGTTGAATGGCAAGTTGGTCAACGGATGTTCATACCTTCGTGAAATATTTGACATTCGCTCAAGCGAAAGTTGATTCAAAAGCGCGAGCGGGGAAATCCGAAAGAGCGTTCATCACGTAAATATGTTTTAAGGTGTTCGTCAAGGGGCGTGCCCTCACTCCCAAAGGAAGATAGAAACCAATCGGCAACAGATGACTAGAATCGTGAATGACATTGGGGGTGGAACGCTCCAGGCGTTGCGAGAAAGCGAGAGCCGCTATCGCATGCTGATGGAGGAAGCCTCCGACGGCATCCATACCTATGACCTGGAAGGCAACTTCATCGAAGTGAACTCGAAGCTCTGCGACATGCTGGGCTATACGCGGGAGGAACTTCTTCGTCTCAAAGTCAATGACCTTATTCCTCCGGCGGACCTGACCGCCAACCCTTTGCGCTTCGATGATCTACGGGCGGGCAAAACAATCATCAGCGAGCGTCGCGTGCGTCGCAAAGACGGGACACTGCTCCCGGTCGAGATTAGCGGGAGGATGTTCCAGTCCGGATTACTGCAAGCCATTATTCGTGACATCACCAGCCGCAAGCAGGCCGAGGGATTGCTGCGACAGGCGCATGACGAACTGGAAAGACGCGTCGCGGAGCGGACGGCTGAACTGGCGCAGGCCAACGTGGCGTTGCAAGCGGAAATCGCCGAACGCCAGCGCACGGAAGAGACCTTGCGCGAGAGTGAGCAACGCCTGAGAATCGCTTTGAAGACCAGCAAGATGGGTTCATGGCAACTCGACCTGGCGACCGGAGAGCTCAACGCCTCCAATACTTGCAAGGCGAATTTCGGCCTCCCGCCGGAAGCCGAAGTGTCCTACACAATTCTCTTCGAGTTGATTCACCCGGACGACCGCGCGCGCGTCAGCGAGGCCGTCAATCAAGCCGTGGAGAGCCAGTCGGATTACGATGCGGAGTATCGCAACATCTGGCCCGACGGCAGCATTCACTGGATTATCGCGCGCGGTCGCGGCCTCTACGATGAAGGCGGGAAGCCGCTCCGCATGGTGGGCGTGACGCTTGACATCACGGAGCGCAAACAGGCCGAAGAGGCGCGTCAGGAGTTGCTGCGCAGGCTCGTCACCGCTCAGGAAGAGGAGCGACGCCGCATCGCTCTTGAGCTACACGACCAGATGGGCCAACATCTCACGGCCCTCACTCTGGGTCTCAAGTCTTTGAGCAACGTGTGCCGCCCCCTCTCTCCGGCCCAGGAACGCATCGCGCAGTTACAGGAGATGACGGATCAACTGGTCCGGGAAACACACTCGCTGGCCCTGGAATTACGCCCGCCCGCGCTCGATGATTTGGGGCTCCACACGGCCCTCTCCAACTACGTCGAGCAATGGTCTGAACGCGCGCTGATTCCCATAGACTTTCACAGCGTCGGCCTCGATAACCGGCGATTGCTTTCCAACATCGAAACGACCCTTTACAGGATTATCCAGGAATCGCTGACCAACGTGCTCAAGCATGCGGGGGCGCAGCGCGTCAGCCTGATTCTTGAGCAGCGTGCGGATCATGTCTTCGCCATCGTGGAGGATGACGGGCGCGGGTTCGACCTTGAGGCCGTGTTGTGTGAGCCGATCAGGGAGCGCGGTCTTGGCTTGTTGGGTATGCGAGAGCGCGTGGCCCTGGTGGGCGGAACGTTCAATCTTGAAGCATCACCCGGCATCGGCACGACCGTCTTCGTCCGCATCCCGACGCCGACCAATGGAAATGTAGAGAAAGCTTATGAATAAATTACGTGTCTTCCTGGCAGACGACCATGCCGTAGTGCGCGAGGGATTAAAGTCGCTCGTCAACGCTCAACCGGACATGCATGTGATAGGCGAAGCCGAGAATGGCAGGGCCGCTCTTAGTGAGGCGTCCGAACTCCTGCCCGATGTGGTCGTGATGGATGTTTCGATGCCCGAATTGAATGGCATAGATGCGACCGGGCGATTGAAACAACAATGCCCGCAGGTCAAAGTCCTGGTGCTCACCATGCATGAGGATAAAGGTTACTTGCGCCAGTTGCTCAAAGCAGGGGCTTGCGGCTACGTGCTCAAGCGGGCCGTCGCCGCAGAGTTGATTCATGCTATCCGCACCGTGGCCGCAGGCGGCGTCTATCTTGACCCCGCGTTGACCGGCAAGGTCATCGGCAGTTACATACGAAGACGCTCGGTTGAAGACGAACTTCGGAAAACCGATTTAAGCGAGCGCGAGACGGAAGTCCTACAACTCGTCGCCTGGGGTTATAGCAATAAAGAGATGGCGCACAAGCTCGACATCAGTATGAGAACCGTGGAGACGTATAAGGCCCGCCTGATGGAGAAACTGGAATTTCATAGCCGCACTGATATTGTGCGCTACGCCTTGCATCAGGGCTGGCTGCAAACGAGTTGAGAAACGAGTTGAGGTCTCTTCCAGCATGACTCTCAGACCCGGATTCGGAGCCACCGGCCCGCGCGCTCACATAAGGGAATTCCCTTACAAAGCTTTCGGTTTTACCACGACAGCAAAACAGACCGCCACCTGGTATTCTGTACAAAGCCACATTTACCCCCAATCGTCACATTCATTCCGCCCTTGAAATTCAGGGCGCGGAAAAATTCTTTCTCATACCGGCTTGCATGGCTCGGAGTGTGGTCTTGATGTCACGACCGGGCGGCCAGGGGCATGAGCGACATAACCAGGAAGGGAAGATTAAATGCGAAAATCAACAAGGAGAACTCTCAAGGCTACTGCTCTCGGCCTGCTGGTGGCCTCACTGCTGCTGGTCGGGACCGTCAAGCCGCCGGTCGTGGAGGCTTCGAGCCACCGAGAGGCTCCGCTAATTTCTCAAGACCCTCTGGCTGATAACACGGACGTGTATGCCTTCATCAGCCCGGATAGGCCCAACACCGTTACTGTCCTCGCCAACTTTATCCCGGACCAGAATCCTGCGGGCGGCCCGAACTTTTTCAAGTTCGATGACAGCGTGCTCTATCAAATCCGGTTCGACAACAACGGCGATGGCAAGCTCGACCTCGCCATCCAATTCCGCTTCAGAACGGTGGTCGGCAACGGCGACACGTTCCTCTACAACACCAACACGATTGATAGCTTGAGCGACCCGGACTGGAACGTCAAACAGTTCATGGACGTGACCGCGCTGATTCGTCAGGGCGACCCGGCCAACCCGACCTTCACGACCTTCGTGCTCGGCACGAACCTGCCGACGCCGCCCGTGAATATCGGTCCGCGTTCGACGCCCAACTACGAAACGAATCTCGCGGAGCCTTCAATCAGCACGGTTCCGACCGGCGCGGGCGACATCAAATTGTTCGCGGGCCAACGCGACGAAGGTTTCTACGTTGACCTCGGTTCGATTTTCGACCTGGCCGGATTGCGGCCCTTCAACTCGGCGCACCTCGCGCCTCTGCCGAATTCCAACGGCGTAGACGCTCTCGCCGGTTCCAACGTTCACACGATTGCGATTCAGATTCCGACTCAATTGTTGACGCGCACGGGCCTGCTTCCGAGTGGGCCCACCGACCCGACCGCCATCATCGGCATCTACTCGACCGCCAGCCGCCCCGGAACCAGAGTGCTCAACATCAACGGCACGAAGACCGAAGACACCTCCGGCTGCGGCACTGCGTCGGCTCCATTGGGCACGGCCCCGACCGCGAACTGCGTTCAGGTTTCGCGCCTGGGCAATCCGCTCTTCAACGAGTTGTTCATCCCGATGGGCACTTCGCCCACCGTTTCGGAGAACGATAAAGACCTTTACAACGCGCAACTGCCCGCCACCGACGTGAACCGCATAGACTTCGTGCGCGGCACTGCGAGCCGTCCGGTCGAGCCTGTCAAACTCATCAACTTACTCTACCCGCCGGTCGCCGACGCGCCGACCTCCGGACGTAACGACCTCGTCAGAGTCTTTCTGACGGGCGTGCCCGGCGCGACGCGCTTTCCGTTCCAGGCCGACCCGAATGACCCGGACGCTGGACCAGGCTCGGCTCCTGCGGAGTACATGCGTCTCAACACGGCTGTTCCGGCGACGAACACGCCGAACCGTCTGGGCGTCATCGCTGGCGACCTCGCCGGTTATCCGAACGGGCGACGAGTCGGTGACGACGTGGTTGACATCACGCTGCGCGTAGCGGCGGGCGTGCTCCTGCCGGGCAACTCTTGCGCGGGCGGGACGGTCAACTGCAACACCGCTCCGAATAATCAACTCGGTGATGGCGTCAACGAGAACGACAGGCCGTTCCGTACGACATTCCCGTATCTGGCCTCGCCCGTTGACGGCTACTCTAATCCTTATCGCGGGCGCACCGGGTCAGCCGACACGGTCACGCCTGGGCCAACGCCCGTTCCGCCAAGACCTTAATACGAGACGCGCGTTTCGTTCATGACTGGCGTTCGCTTGAAGTAACGGGCAGGCGTTCGCGTTTCGGGGCCGGGCCGAATCAAATCGGCCCGGCCCCTGAATATGTTTCGAGGGGTCTCACGATAAAAATGATGCGAAAGAAATTTCCAATCTTTGCGGGAATCCTTATCATCTGTGGGCTGGCCGTCTTCGTCATCGTTCGCGCCACTTCAAAGCACGCGCCGCCGCAAGCAGAGCTTTCTCAATCTCTGACGAACTACACCGGACCTGTAACGCCGGGCGACCGCTTAATCATCGCGGCCCAACGCTCTGTTGAGCGCGACCCGTCGCACGCCGCCGGTTACAATCTGCTCACAGCCGCCTTCATGCAGAAGGCGCGAGAGACGGGCGACTTCAGTTTCAACGCGAAGGCCGAAGACGCGCTCAATCATGCTTTCAAGGTCGCGCCCGACGACTACGACGCGCTCAAGCTTCGCGCCAAGCTGTTGCTGACTTATCATCGTTTCGCGGACGCACTTGAGACGGCGCGCAGGGCGCAAGCCGTCAACCCGCGCGACCATGACGTGTACGGGGCGATGACGGATGCGCTTGTAGAGTTGGGCGATTACGCGGGCGCAGTCGAAGCCGCGCAGATGATGGTTGATTTGCGACCGGACACCGCGTCCTATTCCAGAATCTCTTACCTGCGCTCGCTGCACGGTGATAACAAAGGCGCGATTGAGGCGATGCGTCTGGCCGTTCAAGCCGCCAATCCGCAAGACCCTGAAAGCGTCGCCTGGTGTCGCGTGCATCTAGGCGATGAACTCTTGAGCGCGGGCCAGTCTGCGGAAGCCGAACGCGAATACGACCACGCGCTTTTCCTCTTCCCGGATTATCACCTCGCGCTCGCCGCGAAGGCTCGTGCCAGGCTTGCCGCAGGCGATGCGAACGGGGCCATAGCCTTTTACACGCGCGCCGTTGAGCGCGTCCCGTTGCCGGATTACGCCAGCGCGCTCGGCGATATTTATCATAAACTCGGACGCAAGGATGAGGCGCAGAAACAGTATGCGCTGGTTGAGTTCGTTGAGAAGACGGGCGCGATGGACGGGACTTACTCGCGTCAACTGGCTCTCTTCTGGGCAGACCACGACATGCGCCTGGATGATGCGCTCGCCGCCGCAGAGCGCGAGCGCGCCGCGCGCAAAGACATCTACACCTGCGACGCGCTCGCATGGTGTCTGTACAAGAAGGGCCAGCTAACGGAAGCGCAAACGGCTATGGATGAGGCGTTGCGACTCGGCACGAAAGACCCGCGCCTGCTTTATCACGCGGGCATGCTCGCACACGCGCGCGGCGATGAGCACAAGGCCGCGAACTTTTTGAAACAAGCTTTCGCTATTAATCCCTCTTTCGATGTCTTACAGTCAGACGTTGCCAGACGAACTCTGGCGACGATTAAAGCTTGAAATATAAATTGCGCAGTTAAAAATTCTATGTCTGATCACTACCTTGTACGCCGCCTGTTGATTGCCTCCCTCTTTATCCTCACGAGCGCGGGCGTCGTCATGGCCCACCCGCTCGGAAATTTCACGGTCAATCATTTCGTCCGGCTTGAAACGGGCGCGTCCCGCGTTCGCGTTCATTACGTGGTTGACATGGCGGAGATTCCAACCTTTCAGGCGACGCAGGAGATGGGCCTCGCTGATGCTGGCGGTGCGCCCTCGAAAAATGCGCTCGATACTTATCTCGCGCGCGTCGCTGCGCAGTACGCCGCCGGGTTGTTGATAGATGTGGACGGGGCGCGCGTCCCGCTCCGCGTCGTGTCGCAGTCCATCAACATGCCGCAAGGCTCCGGCGGCCTTCGGACCCTGAGAGTCGAGTGCGATTTTGAAGGAGATGTTCCGGCCCAAGCAGCGAGCGGCGCGCATCGCCTGCGCCTTGAGGATACCAACCAGCGAGAGCGTATCGGGTGGCACGAGATAGTGGTCGTTCCGGCTGCGGGCCTGAGCATCTTCAATAGCAACGCCTACGGCTCTGCTGTGACGGACGAGCTTAAAACGTATCCGCAAGACATGCTCACAGTGCCGCTCGACGAGCGGACGGCGGAACTTTCCTGGACCAATAGTTCGATACCGGCGGGCGCGACCGCGCTCCGCACGCGAGACGGGCGCGTCGCGGAACAGTCACGAGACCGCTTCGCCGAATTGATTTCCGTGCAGGAGGTAACGCCGCTAGTCGCGCTTCTGGGCTTGATGCTGGCAGCAGGGTTGGGCGCGCTCCATGCGTTTTCGCCGGGGCATGGCAAGACGGTCGTCGGCGCGTATCTGGTCGGGACGAGGGGCACGGCGCGGCACGCGGCCTTCCTCGGATTGACGGTGACAATCACGCACACCATCGGCGTCTTCGCGCTCGGAGTGGTGACGCTCTTCGCCTCGCAATACATTCTGCCGGAGAAGCTCTTTCCCGTTCTCAGTTTCGTCTCAGGCGCAATCGTGCTTGCCATCGGCTTGAGCCTCTTCATCAAACGCTTACGCGCTTCGCTCGGTGACAGGGCGCAAGAGCCAGAGCCTCATCACCATCACCAACATGAGCATGAAGGACATGCTCATGTTGGGCACACGCATCAACATGATGTTGATTCATCGCTGGTCCATTCACATGGCGGGCGCGCGCATTCGCATCTTCCGCCGGGAGCCGATGGCGGTCGTGTGACGTGGCGGAATCTTCTCGCGCTGGGCATTTCGGGCGGGCTACTGCCGTGCCCGTCCGCGCTGGTGGTCCTGCTCTCCGCCATCTCGCTGCATCGAGTCGGTTATGGAATGGCTCTCGTCCTGGCCTTCAGCGTTGGACTGGCCGCCACGCTCACGGGCATCGGCCTGGCCTTCGTCTACGCCGGGAGTCTGATTAAAGGTCCAATTCGAGAGAGCCGCATCGTGCGCGTGTTGCCAGCCTTGAGCGCGCTGGTCATAGCCTGCGTCGGCGCGGCCATCTGTTATGAAGCGCTCGCGCAATCGGGCGTTCATCTCTCCGCACTTACAGGGTATCTTTATGGACAGGGCAACGCGCAGGCAGGAGCAGGAGGTGTTGGAGCGGAAGGACCATCTTTAGCATCCCTCGGCGCGTTCGCGGTGCTCGGACTCGGTCTCGTCTTCGGACTCAAGCACGCGACGGAAGTTGACCACGTCGTCGCAGTCTCGACTATCGTCAGCGAGCATCGCAGCGTGTGGCGTTCCGCGCTCGTCGGCGGCCTGTGGGGCATGGGCCACACGGCCTCCCTGATTATCGTCGGCATCATCGTGCTGGCCTTGCGCGTCGCCATCCCTGAGCACGTCTCAAACTGGTTGGAGTTCGGCGTCGCGCTGATGATTATAGGTCTCGGCATCAACGCCTTCGTGCGCGCGTTGCGCGGGCGTAGCGATGTGCATGTTCACCAGCACACGCACGAAGGCGCTTCGCACGCGCACATACATTTTCACGAGGACGGGACAGAGCACGCGGAGCCGCTTGTGGCCCACTCGCACGTCGTCTCGCGCATCGGCTTCAAGCCCTTGCTGGTCGGCGCGATGCACGGCCTCGCCGGTTCGGGCGCGTTGACGGTGCTCGTGCTGGCGCAGATAGATTCGGCGATACTGGGTTTGCTCTACTTGACCGTTTTCGGCATCGGCTCCATCTTAGGAATGCTGTTGATGTCATTCCTGGTCGGGCTGCCCTTCGCGCTCAGCGCGCGACGGCTCAGCGGCTTCAACTACGGACTGCAAACAATCGCCGGGGCGCTCAGCATCTGTTTCGGACTCTGGTACGCGTACGAGACGGGCATCGCCAGCGGTCTTCTGAAAACTATCATATAGCCTTGGATTAAAAGTTGATGATGCGTGCGGGATAATCATATGGAAGTAATGAGAGTATTGCCGAAGTTCTTACGCTCAAGACTGTACAGGTTGTTGAGAACGCAGGTCTGTGCCAGGCAGGGCCATAAATGGTCCGGGACAGCACATCTCTCATACTGTTCACGTTGCAACGAACGGTATTAAGATATTCAAAGATGATTCCTCTGCATCCCATTCCCGAAGCGAACTTCACCTGCGTCAATTGCCACGCGCCATTGAAGTGCCAGGGTTGGCACATGCCCGGGATGCGTAATCTGGCGGACCTGCTATGCCCGCAATGCGGCGCGCGTTTTTACGCGGACCTTCCGGCGGGCCAGGCTTTGTACACGCCGATGTTGTTGGAGAGAGAATCTGGGACGGTCCATGATTTTTACGGCGTCGAGTGGTTCGCTGGATGGCTGCGTGAATCCTTCGCGCAACGGACGGATGAAACGCTCCCCTTCGTCGTGCAGGAACGTTTGCCTATAACGAGGCCGGTCGTCTTGTTGAACTGCCTTGACACGCTCTACGGCCACTCGCTGCTCAAGTTGCTCAACGCTCAGTATTACCTGGACCAACGCGCGGACCTGGATGTCATCGTGCTGGTCCAACCCTTTCTCGAATGGATGATTCCAGACGGCGTGGCTGAGGTGTGGAGCGTCGGCTTGCCTCTTCGTCGCGGCACTGAATGGAACGACTGGCTCGCCGGTGAAATTAAGCGACGGATTGAAGCTTATCCGATAGCCTATCTCAGCATGGCCTTCTCGCACCCGCATCCGAATGATTACGAGATTGAACGCTTCACACGCGTCGCGCCGTTTCCGCTCCATGAATGGGAGACGCGAATGGAACGCCCGACCGTCACCTTCATCTGGCGCGAAGACCGTTTGTGGGAAGAGACGAATGATGCGGCGGGCGGCCATCTGGATAAAATTAAACGAAGGCTCAACCGCAACTCCAACTCGCTGGCCGGACAACACTGGCGCGTCTCGGAACTCGCCAGAGCTTTGCGGGGCGAACTGCCGAACGTAGATTTCGCCGTCGCAGGGTTGGGCGTGCCCGGAGATTTCGAGGACGAAATATTGGACCTGCGCAGGCCCACAGTTGATGCGGAGGTTGAGCGGTTGTGGTGCGAGCGTTACGCGGCGAGCCATCTGGTCGCCGGCGTTCATGGCTCTAACATGCTCTTGCCTTCGGCTCACGCGGGCGGCGTCGTCGAATTAATCGGAGAGGAGCGTTGGGGCAATTTTCTACAGGACATACTCTTTCGCCCCGCCGATTACCGGGAGATGTTCTTTCGTTATCGCTTTGTGCCACACTCTACGACGCCCTCCATGCTGGCGCGGCTGTTGACTATGATTCTTCAAAAGCACGCGGGCTTACTGACTCTCATGGGGCCTGGCTTCTGCCAGCATGGAGCGGATTATAGAACCCTGTCCGCGCCTCGCAAACATGCAGGGGAAAAGGTCAAGCAGGGAGAGTTGAAACAGTAGCCATGTGTGGAATCTGCGGCATCGCCAGTCAGCGAGGGATAACGCCCGTCGAGCTTCAAAGAGTTCTGGCGGTCAATGACGGACTCTCTCATCGTGGCCCGGATAGCTCCGGCGATTATCAAGACGCACACGTTGCGCTGGCGATGCGCAGGCTCAGCATCATTGATTTGGACGGCGGCTCGCAGCCTCTCTTTAACGAAGACCGCTCGCTGATGTTGATTGCCAACGCGGAGATTTATAACTACATCGAGTTGCGTCGTCGTCTCGGCGCGCTGGGCCATCAGTTCAGCACCGGGAGCGATTGCGAGACCATCATCCACGCTTACGAAGAGTTCGGCCTGGACTGCGTCAAGCACCTGCGCGGGATGTTCGCGTTCGCCCTCTGGGATACGAGGCGCAGGCGGCTCTTGCTGGCCCGCGATAGGATGGGCGAGAAACCGCTCTATCTTTACGAGAGCGAGGGGCAACTTCTCTTCGCTTCTGAACTCAAAGCGTTGCTCCGCTCCGGCCATGTCAAATTTGAATTGGACCCGGAGGCCGTCAATCTCTTCTTTCATTACCAGTACGTGCCTGAACCCCTGACGCCGCTCAAGGGCGTGCGCAAGCTTGACGCGGCGCACCTGCTCACGTTGGACGTGGACGAGTGGCGCGTCACCGAAAGATGTTACTGGCGCATGGAGGATGCGCCGCCGATTGAGGGCGACGCGGGCAGCTTAATCCGCGAACAACTTGAGACGGTGAGCGGGCAGGTGATGCGCGCAGATGTGCCCGTCGGCGTCGCTTTGAGCGGCGGGCTGGATTCGAGCGTCGTCGCCGCTCTCGCTGCGCGCGCGGGGCGCGGCGAGGTCCATGCGTTCAGCGTCGGCTATAGCGGTCGGCCCGAATCGGATGAGCGTGCAGAGGCGCAAAAGTTGGCCCAACATCTCGGTCTTCACTTTCATGAAATCGAACTCGACATCGAAAGCGTGGTCCAATTCTTTCCCCAGTTGAACTACTGGCGCGACGATCCCATTGCGGACATCGCGGGCCATAGTTATTACGCCGTCATGAAACTGGCGCGGGAGTGCGGCGTGCCCGTCGTGTTGCAGGGCCAGGGCGGCGACGAGTTGTTCTGGGGCTATCCGATATTGCGGCAGGCGGCGTTGGAATCTACGCTCAAGGAGTTGGCCCAACAGCATGCCTTTCGTGCGCCGCTTCAATACATCTATTTCAATCCTCCGGCGCGTCTCTCTCGTCAAGAATTATCCACATGGGCGCGCGACCTGGGCGGCCTTCGCACAGGCTGGCAACGCTTTCAAAAGCATCGCCGGACCCCTGCGGACCAGTTGGTCTTTTACGACCTCTCGCCGGACTTCGGAACCGCGCTCGATGAGACTCCACAACTGTACGGCAAGGATTTCGCGGGGCAACTTCATGAGAGCAATGCGAGCTCTTTGTTCACAGTCGCGCAGCCCTGGTCCAATATAGAGGTGATGTTGACGAGGCTCGTGTGCGCGACCTACCTGCGGGAGAACGGCGTGGCGCAGGGCGACCGCCTGAGCATGGCTTCCTCCGTCGAGATGCGTCTGCCTTTAGTGGACCATAAATTGGTCGAGACGATTATCGGCTTGCGCAAGGCGCGCAGCGACATCGGGTTGCCCGCCAAGAGTTGGCTCAAGGAAGCGGTCAAAGACCTGCTGCCTGCGGAGGTGAGAGAGAGGCCCAAGCGTGGCTTCACTCCGCCCGTGCGCAAGTGGCACGAGGCTCTCTTCGCGGCTTACGGCGATTCGTTGCGCGAAGGCTTCCTGACAGGGCACGGAGTTTTGAGCCGCGAAGGCGGCGAGCGTTTGTCATCGGGTCCGATCTCTGCGGGGGCGATTTGCCCGCTCTCCTTCAAGGCGCTGGTCCTGGAACAGTGGTGCAGGGGAATGTTGGCCCAATATCCGTCCGATTGATTTTATGAGGGCAGCTATTTTTGATTGAGAAGCTTTTAAGGCAGGTGAATTTTGACTGAGAGATTGCGGGTCGCCATCAATGCTCAAATCATGCCGAACAGTGGGGCGGGAGGCATCGAGACCGTGTTGATGGCCCTCACCGCGTTGACGCGACTCGACGGGCCGGAGGAATATTTTTTCATAGGCCCGTGGGAGCGACCGGACTGGCTGCAACCTCTTCTGGGCTCTGACAAGCGCATTATACGTGGACCGCAACCTTCAACTAAGACCAGATGGGATTCCGGTCCACTGCAACATCTCAAGCCCGCGCTCGAACCTCTGCTGCCCGGAGCGCACAAGCTCAAGCGGCTGCTCTCTTCGCCTTCCGCGACGAAGGCTAGAGATGGTGTGCCCGTCTCCGACGGCTTTTATGAGCAACTGGGTTGTGATGTTATCCATTTCCCCTTTCAATCTTTCGTCAGGTGCGCGCTGCCGACCGTCTATAACCCGCATGACTTACAGCATGTTTACTTTCCGCAATTCTTCGCGCGTTCAGAGCTTGCGTGGCGCGAGGCCATCTATCCGGCGGCCTGCCGCGCTGCCCACACGGTCGTCGTCGCCTCTTCCTTCGTCAAGCAAGACCTCGTGCGGTATTACCAGCTAGAGCCGGAAAAGGTCCAATTAATCCCGTGGGCTGCGCCGCCGCTTCAGCAGGCAGGCGACTATTCAGCGAGCGAAGCTTTCATCCGGCTCAAAGCGAAATATCAATTGACGGATGCCTCTTTCGCGCTGTATCCGGCGATGACATGGGAACACAAAAATCACATACGGCTGCTGGAAGCCCTGGCCCTCTTGCGTGAGAAGCACGGGCTGAGAATTCATCTCATCTGCACGGGCCAGCAGAACAAATTCTGGCCCACTATCGAGCAACGTCTCTTCGACCTCGGCCTTCAAGAGCAGGTCAGGTTCCTCGGCATTATTCCTTACGAAGAGTTATGCGCCCTGTATGATGCGGCTCAATTCGTCATCGTCCCGACGCTCTTTGAATCGGCCAGCGCGCCGCTCTTTGAAGCATGGCAGCATGATGTCCCTGTAGCCTGTTCCTCCGTCACCTCTTTGCCGGAGCAGGCGGCGCACGCCGCGCTGCTGTTCGACCCCTTCTCGGTTGAAGAGATAGCCCTGGCCGTCTCACAGATGGCGTCCGATGAAGGGTTGCGCGCGGAACTGCGACGGCGCGGCGCGAGGCGCATGCGGGATTTCAGCCTTGAGCGGACGGCGAAAATGTACAGGGCCGTGTATCGTCGCGCTGCGGGCCACGCCCTGAGCGAAGAGGACCGCCAGCTTTTGAACGGCGAGTCGCCGCATGATTCTCACACACAGGTTGAGGTCCAATATCAATGAACAAGCGTTGGATTCCCGTGGCGTCGCCGTCACTCTCCGGCAACGAGAAAGCCTACGTCATGGATTGCATGGAATCGGGCTGGATTTCATCTGCGGGCAAGTACGTGGAGAAGTTCGAGGCGGCCTTCGCCGAGTTCTGCGGCACGAAGCACGCCATCTCATGCTGCAACGGGACCGCCGCCCTGCATCTCTCGCTGCTCGCGCTCGGAGTGGGGCTGGGCGATGAGGTCATCGTGCCGACTCTCACCTTCGTGGCGACGGCCAACGCCGTCACCTACTGCGGCGCGCGCCCCGTCTTCGTTGATTCTGAAGCTGAAGCATGGACGCTCGACCCCGCGTTAATCGAAGCGAAGATTACACCGCGCACGAGAGCCATTATCGCCGTGCATCTCTACGGTCATCCGGCGCACATGTGCGCGCTCGAATCAATCGCCCGTCGCCACAAGCTTTTTCTCATAGAGGATGCGGCGGAGGCGCACGGGGCCGGTTATCAAGGACGAAGCGTTGGCTCGCTCGGCGACATCGCGGCTTTCAGTTTTTATGGCAACAAGATTATCGCCACGGGCGAGGGCGGGATGGTCGTCACGGATGACGACGCGTTGGCGCGTCGCGTCGCGCAATTCAGAGGACAGGGGCAGGACTTCGAGCGTCGTTACTGGTTTCCCATTATCGGCTACAACTATCGCATGATGAATCTTCCGGCGGCCATCGGCCTGGCCCAACTTGAGCGCGTCAACTGCAACTTGCAGCGTCGCTCAGAGATTGCCGCTTGGTATCTGGAAGAACTGCGGGACGCGCCCGGCGTCACCTGGCAAGCCGAGAAAGAATGGGCCAGACACGCGCACTGGTTGTTCTCGATTATTCTGAATGATGATGTACACGCAGAGCGTGATGCAGTGATGGCTTATCTGGAAAAGCGCGGCATCGAGACGCGCCCCGTTTTTTACCCTATGCACATCCTGCCGCCGTATCTTGAACTCGCTCGAAACGAAGCGTATCCGGTCGCCGAAAGAATCGCGCGACGCGGCCTCAGTCTTCCGACCTGGGCCGGGCTGACGCGCGAGGATGTCAGCTTCGTCTGCGCTGCCGTGCGCGAATGTTTACACGATATGCAGCCCGTTTAGTTTGAAGCTGAAATGAATTGAAGACTCGCCAGGATTAATTTGAAATGGAATGACTATGAAGAACATGAGAATGATGCTATACGCTGCCAGTGCCGTGGTGTTGCTCGCCTGCGCCGCCGGTTGCACAAAGACGACGGATAACAATGTCGCGCAAGATGCGACTGTCACCAATAGCCCCGCGCCGCCGAACACGAACGCCAGTTCGCCCAACGCCGCGACCGCGAACCCTAGTCCGGCTTCTCCTGAGTCGCCCGGCATTAGCGGTCTGCCCGAAACATCCGCGAAGAGCAAGCCGCCCGCCACGGCGGCAGGCAAGCCGCCGGAGCGCGTCATCGGCTCCGGCGGTAATGACTTTTATCTCTTCAGCAAGATACACGGCGAGATAAACCAGGACGAGCAACTGAAGAACTCGAACATCGTCGTCAATATCAGCGACGGAGTCGTGACGCTCAACGGGACCGTCGCCACTCCCGAACAGAAAGCCCGCGCTGAACAACTGGCGCATGGAGTTGAGGGCGTCAAAGGCATCAAGAATCAACTCCGTATCGCGGCGGGTAAATCTAAAGGTTAAACTCTTGAAAGGGTAATTCTATGAGAAGGGCAAGTCCACAAGTCCTCATCGCAGCCTTTGGGCCACTGGTCCTCTTGTTGCTTATTTCGTTCAACGCCGCCGCGCAGGACGCGCCGAAGACCGAAGACAGTTCGCAGAAGCAACCGGCCACGACGGTTGACGCGTGGAGAAATGCGCTGCCCGAAAAAGAGCAAGCCGCGCCGACGGCGGAGGTTGCCGCCAGCGTCGCAGGTAAGGCTGGCGCGGAATCTTTCGAGCAGACTGAGAAGAGACTGAACGCGCTTGAGCGTAAGTTGATGGACGCCGTCAAACTTCAAGACGCGCCCGCGCTCAAGCGCATCTTGTCTGACGACTTCACGCTCACGAGCGCGCTCTCCGCTCGCACGATGCAGGACAAGACCCAGTATCTTGAGAGCACGCTGCGCGACTGGCAGTTGAAGTCTTACGATTTCGACAAGTTGAATGTGCGAATCTATGGTGACACCGCGCTCATCAATGGCCTGTACAAACAGGAGGCGGTCGTCGCGGGCAAGCCATCGAGCGGGAGCTTTCTCTTGACGGATGTCTGGGTCAGGCAGGACGGGCAGTGGCGCATCGTGTCTCGCCATACGAGCCGGTTGACAAGCCCTCAATAAGTTGAAGATGAGACGGAAGAAGAGGGGATGAGAATCTCTTTGGAGGACAAAAGAATTTGCGTCACTGGCGGCAGTGGCTTTCTGGGAAGTCGTGTCGTTGAGCGTCTTCAGGCTCGCGGCTATGTGAAAACATGCGTCGTGCCTCACAGTGAATTTAATCTCGTTCGCGGTGAAGATGTCGAGCGATTCTACCGCGAGATGCAGCCTCAAGTGTTGATTCATCTGGCGGGCGTCGTGGGCGGCATCGGCGCGAATCGAAACAGCCCCGGACGCTTCTTCTACGACAACCTGATGATGGGCGCGCAACTGATAGAGGGCGCGCGCCTGCATGGTGTTGACAAGTTCGTTCAGATCGGAACCATCTGTTCGTATCCGAAGTTTACGCGCGTGCCGTTCAAGGAAGACGAGTTGTGGAACGGCTACCCGGAAGAGACCAACGCCCCGTATGGAATCGCCAAAAAAGCTTTGCTGGTCCAGGCGCAAGCCTATCGTGACCAGTACGGGTTAAATGCCATCTACCTGCTCCCCGTCAACCTCTATGGGCCGGGCGATAACTTCGACCCTGACACCTCGCATGTGATTCCGGCGTTGATTAAAAAGTTTATGGATGCGGTTGCTGGCGGCTCCCCTTCGGTTGAAGTGTGGGGGACGGGACGGGCGACGCGCGAGTTTCTTTACGTGGATGATGCGGCGGAAGGCATCGTGCTGGCTACGGAAGCTTATGATGGACGCGACCCGGTCAATCTGGGCTCAGGCCAGGAGATTAGCATTCGTGAACTGGCCCGCTTGATAGCAGAGATGACGGGCTTCAAGGGAGAGATCGTCTGGGATGCGACGAAGCCGGATGGTCAGCTTCGCCGCGTGCTCGATACGGCGCGGGCTGATGAGATGTTCGGCTTTCGCGCGCGCGTCAATTTCATGGAGGGTTTGCGGCGCACCATCGAATGGTATCAGGAAGCGTTTGAAGGCGGAGAGCCGAGAACGGCTACAGCGTAAGGTTGAGAAGCGAGTCGCGGCGTGTCGTGAGAGCGTAGCATCAAGACGTTCTCACGGCGCGCCGTTTTTTTCATGTCTGCTCGCGTCAGAATCATGTAGATAAAATCGCCGTGGGCCACTCGCCGCTCTGAAAATAATTTTCGCAACCGTCGCCCGTAGAGTTGCGCGGCGAATTGGCTTTGCTTCATAGTTAAGACAGCAAAGTTTTATCAACTTAAAGTAATGCAGTGTGAGACCTCTCAAAAGTGAAGGGAAGAAGACTGTCATGCTATTCGGGCGTTGACGGTCTTGAGCTTAATGAAAGAATTTTCTGATAACGAACTCATCGGCGGCCATCTTGTGATTATCGGCGGGGCTGAAGATAAGTATAACGAGCGACGCCTGTTGCGTAAGTTCGTCACGCTGGCGGGCGAGAACGAGGCGCGCATCCTGATTGTCCCGGTCGCTTCCGACTACCCGGAATTTTCCGCAGACGTATACACACAGACGTTTCGCAATCTTGGTCTACAGCGTGTCAAAGTCCTGCGCGCTACTTCGCGCCAGGCTGTGATTGACGCCGACGCGGAAAATTTGCTCGAAGACGTGACGGGCGTCTTTATCTCCGGTGGCGACCAGATGCGTTTAGTTTCCATGCTTGGCGGCACGGAGTTCGCGCGCCTGTTGGAAGAGCGTGTGCGTCAAACTTCACTCGTGCTCGCGGGGTCCAGCGCGGGCGCGGCGGGCATGAGTTCGACGATGATTGTGCGCGGCGACGCCACCACGCACCCGCATCGAAACGCCATACGCCTCTCTCCGGGCCTGGGAATTTTGCAGAACATCATCATTGACCAGCACTTCACCGAACGCGGTCGTTTGAGCCGCCTGATTACCGCCGTCTCTTACAACCCGCGCCAACTTGGGTTAGGGATAGATGAGAATACCGCCGTCATAATCTCGCACGATGGCACGCTCGAAGTCTGCGGCGACGGCACTGTGACCGTCATAGATGGCTCGCGCATCACTTACAACGACATCGCGGAAGTGGAAGACTTTCAACCCTTCGCGGTGACGGGCGTGCAGTTTCATATCCTGCGCGATGGCCTGCGCTACGACTTCACGCGCCGCGCGCCGATTCCCGTCGCCGAAGAATTTTTGCTGCCGGACATCGAATAACAAAAACTTACAGGACGCTACGGACATGCGTATTCTTAACATCAAAGCGTTGCGCGGGCCGAACTACTGGAGCGGCTACTGGAACAAACTGATAGTGATGCGGCTGGACCTGGAAGACTTCGAGCAGAAGCCGACGGACAAAATCGAAAACTTCACCGCGCGCTTGCAGGAATTGATGCCGAGCCTCGTCAATCATGGTTGCAGTTATAAGAAGCAGGGCGGCTTTCTGCGCCGCGTCGAAGAGGGCACATGGGCGGGGCACGTCGTTGAGCATCTCGCGCTTGAGTTGCAGACCTTAGCTGGCATGGACACGGGTTACGGGCGCACGCGCGAGACGAGCCTGCCGGGCGTTTATAACGTCGTCTTCAGTTACATAGAAGAGGAGGCCGGACGTTACGCTGCGCGCGCTTCCGTCAAACTCTTTGAAGACCTCGCTGCCGGAAAACCGCTTGAAGAGCTACAGCAGACGTTTGCCGACGACGTGCAACGCCTGCGCGAGATACGCGAGGACGTGCGCTTCGGCCCTTCCACTGGGGCCATCGTTCAGGAAGCGGAGAACCGCGACATCCCGCACATACGGCTCAACACGCAATCGCTCGTCCAACTCGGCTACGGCATCAACCAGCAGCGCATCCAGGCGACCGTCACCGGACGCACCAACATGATTGCGGTTGACCTTGCGAGCGATAAAGACGCGACGAAAAAACTTCTGGGCAGCATGGGCGTGCCCGTGCCTTTGGGCCACCTGATTGTTGACGAAGAAGAGATTGAAAAGACCGTCTCGCGCTTAGGCTTTCCCGTCGCCGTCAAACCTCTCGACGCCAATCACGGGAAGGGCATCACCGTCGGCTTGAAGACCCTTGAAGAAGTCCGCGCGGCCTTCCCTCTGGCGAAAAAATATTCGCGCCGTGTCATCATAGAGCAATCGCTTGAGGGACAGGATTTCCGCGCGCTGGTCGTCAATAATCGCCTCATCGCCGTCGCGGAGAGAATCCCCGCGCACATCACGGGCGACGGCGAGCATACGATTCGTGAGTTGATTGACCTGACGAATCAAGACCCGCGTCGCGGCTATGGTCATGAGAACGTCCTCACGCTCATCAACGTTGACGCGCAGACGGAGAGCCTCATTGCCGCTCATGGATACACGCTGGAAACGGTGTTGCCCGCAGGCGAAGTGTTTCGTCTCAAGACGACCGCGAACATCTCCACGGGCGGCACGGCGATTGACCGCACAGATGAAGTCCACCCCTTCAACGTCTCGCTCTTCGAGCGCATCGCGCGCATCGTAGGGTTGGACGTGGCGGGCATTGACGTAGTAGCCAATGACCTCTCGACGCCGCTCACGGAGAACGGCGGCGGCATCATTGAAGTTAACGCCGCGCCTGGCTTTCGCATGCATCTCGCGCCCTCCGAAGGCATCGCGCGCAACGTCGCCGAGCACGTCATAGACATGCTCTTTCCGCCCGGCACGCCTTCGCGCGTGCCCGTCATCGCCATCACGGGCACGAACGGCAAGACGACCACGACGCGGCTCATCGCGCACGTCGTCAAAAACTCAGGCTTGAACGTCGGCTTTACCACGACCGAAGGCATCTACATCGGCAACAGTCTCATTCAACCCGGCGACAATACTGGTCCAGTCTCCGCGCAACTCGTGCTCAAAGACCCGACCGTCGAAATCGCCGTCCTTGAAACCGCGCGCGGCGGCATCATCCGCGCGGGGCTCGGCTTTGACCGTTGCGACATCGGCGTCGTGATGAACGTGACGGTTGACCACCTCGGCCTCAAAGACATAGAGACGATTGAAGACATGGCGCGTGTCAAGGCTGTGGTCCCGCGCGCGGTCGGGCGGAGCGGTTATGCAGTCTTGAATGCGGATGACGAACTCGTCTTCGGGATGCGCGAGGACACGCCCGGCCACGTCGCGCTCTTTAGCATGGAGGAGGATAACCCGCACATCGTCGAGCACACGAACGAGGGCGGCATCGCGTGCGTCTTCGAGAACGGCTACGTCACCTTGCTCAAGGGCAAGTGGAAGGTGCGGGTCGAGAAGGTCATCAACATTCCACTGACCTACGGCGGGCGTGCCGCCTTCATGATTCAAAACGTGCTGGCCGCGACGCTCGCCACCTACCTGCAAAACATCAGCATCGAAGATATACGAGTCGGCCTGACGACCTTCGTGCCTTCGGTCGCGCAGACGCCCGGACGTTTGAACTTGATTGAGATGGGCGACTTCACAGTCTTGATAGACTTCGCGCACAACCCCGCCGGAATGGAAGCGTTGCAACGCTTCGTCAGCAAGTTTCCCAACAAGATTAAGACCGGCGTGATAGGCGGCACGGGCGACCGCCGCGATGACGACCTGCTCCTGTACGGGCGCATCGCCGCGCAGATGTTCACCAACGTCATCGTCCGCGAAGACGACGATAGGCGCGGGCGCGCGCCCGGCGATGCGACGCGATTCGTTATAGAGGGACTCAAGAGCGTCAACCCGGACATGCCCGTCAGGGAAATCACGGACGCACCCGAAGCGATTAATTTCGCCCTCAAGAACGCGCGCAAAGGCGAACTGCTCGTCATTCTCGCAGACAACGTCGCGCGCTCAGTCGAACTCGTCAGCAAGTTCCGCGAACAACGCATGCCCGTCAAAGTTGTGCATGATGACATTCCCAACCAGCATGCCTGAAATTTCAGTCGCGGTAGATGACGACTTGCGGCGGGCGATGGTGAGTGACCCAGGCGCGGTACATGCCTTCGCTGTTGAAGGGCAGCGCGACGTTGCCCATGCGGTCAACCGCGATGAGCCCGCCCTCGCCGCCCATCTCCAACAGCGTGACGCCGACGACCCGCTCGCAGGCTTCGTTGAGCTTCAAGTTCTTGTACTTCATCAGGCACGCCACTTCATAAGCCGCAACCGCGCGTATGAAGAACTCGCCGTGACCCGTGCATGAGACGGCGCAGGTGTGGTCATCAGCGTAAGTGCCCGCTCCGATGATGGCCGTGTCGCCGACGCGCCCGAAGCGTTTGTTGGTCATGCCTCCGGTCGAGGTGGCCGCCGCCAGATGTCCCAGCGCGTCGCAGGCGACCGCGCCGACCGTGCCGATTGTTTTGGCAGTTGAATGGTCCAGGCGCACAACTTGTTCGCGCCGCGCCTGCAATAGTTGTTCATGGCGGAAGGCGTCGAAGAAGTATTCGGGGGGCGCGAATTCGCAGCCCAACTCGCGCGCGATTTCCTCCGCGCCGCTCCCGCAGAGCAGCACATGCGGCGTCTCTTCCATCACGCGGCGCGCGAACGTGACGGGGTTTTTGATATGGGTGACAGCCGCCACGGCCCCTGCGCGCAAATCCTTGCCGGACATAATCGCCGCGTCCATCTCATGCTTTCCGTCGTGAGTAAAGACAGAGCCGCGCCCGGCGTTGAAGAGCGGGTTATCTTCGAGCACGCGGACGCTTGTCTCAACCGCGTCGAGCGACGCGCCTCCACGGCTTAAGACCTCCCAACCACGCAGCAACGCCTGCTCCAAACCGTCCCTGTAAGCGGTCTCACGTTCCGCGCTCATCTCCTCCGGGCGGATTGTCCCCGCGCCGCCGTGAATCGCCAGCGCGAGCCTCTGTTCGTCTTTCGTTTCAAAATTCATAGCTGAGAGAACGTCGTTTAAGGAGGCCGGACTACTTGTTAATCTGGTCCAGTAATTTAGTCGCGGATTCCGGCTTGAGCTTTCTCAAAATCTGGTACTCGGCCATCGCGCCGTTCCGGTTGCCCAGCGCGAGATACGAGAGGCCCAGATTGTAATGGGCCAACGCATAATCCTGCTCAAGCCGGACGGCCTGCCTGTAAGCCTCGACCGCTTCGGCGTCCCGGCCCAGTTGATGATAACTATAGCCGAGTTCGTTGTGCGCCTCTGCGAATTCGGGCTTCAACTGCACCGCCTGCTTGAGTGGGCCAATCGCTTCGGCGTAACGGCCCAGGTCGTTATAGGACCAGCCAAGATTGAACTGCACGGTCGCGTTATCTGGCTTGATGCTGAGCGATTGACGATACGCCTCTATCGCCAAAGGATACTGCTTCGTGTCGTAATAATAGACATCGCCCAGCCCCGAATAGGCCAGCGCATAATCCGGCTTCAGCCGAATCGCCTGCTGGTAGGCCGCGATGGCTTCCGCGAATCTCTCCTTAGCTTGCGGCGAGTTATCTTCCTGCTCGCCGCCCAGCTTGCGATAAGCATAGCCGAGTTCGTTATACGCCGCCGCATAATCCGGCTTGAGCCGGACTGCCGCCGCGAGAGCCTTCTGAGCCTCCGCATACTGCTTCAATTCATTATTGGACCAGCCGAGATTGAAATAGGCCGTGGCGTTGTCCGGCTTGAGCCGCAGACCCTCTTTGTAAGCCACGACCGCATCGCCGTACTCTTTCGTATTGTAGTAATAGACATCGCCCAGACCCAGATGAGCGAGGGCCATGTCCGGTTTGAGGCGAATCGCTTCCTTGTATTCGAGGATGGCTTCGGAGTTGCGGTTCAACTTGCGATAAGCATAACCGAGTTCGTTGTGCGCCTCCGCGTAATCCGGTTTGAGACGAATCGCCCGCGTGAGCGGCTCAATGGCCTGCGCGCACTGGTCCATTTCGTTATAGGTCCAGCCAATCTCGTATTGAGGCGTGGGGTCATCGGGCAGGAGCCGGGCCACTTGCCTGTAAGCCTCAAACGCTTCGTTGTAGCGTTTGAGATTGCGATAGACGAAACCCAGTTCGGAGAGCGCGGTCGTGTAGTCAGGCTTGAGCCGGACGGCTTGCCTGAGCGGGTCAACCGCCTGCGCGTACTCCTTCGCCTCGTCGTATATCCAGCCGATGCTGTAATGCGCCTCCGCCAGCGCGGGGTCCAGCCGGACAGCCTGCTTGTAGGCCGCCATCGCCTCATCATACTTGCCAGCGTTCAGAAACTCGTCGCCCTGACTATTGTAGGCATCTGCGTCCATGCCCTGCTTGCCGCTCTGGACGGGTCTGGCGGGCCGCCTGCGCGTTCTTTGCGCTGCCGGAGGGCTGCTGGCGTGACGCGCTGTTGAGGCGCGTCCACTGGCGGAGGCCGTCGCGCTGTTATTTGCGCCCGCGCCTCCCACAACCGATTTGGTCCAATCCGCTCCGGGGTCATGTCCTCCCGCGCGTTGCGCCCGGATCGCGCTCCCGCAGGGCAATAAGAGCAGGAACGCAACTAAGATGGCGCGTCTTGAAAAATGCAAGCGAATGATCCTCATTTTATTAACTCCTAACTGGCGGATTTACCCCCTGGCACGGATACATAACGAATGCTGCGGCGCAATTTCGTGAGGCGGCGCGCGGCAGAGCATCGCATGATTTTGTGGAGGGTTCAAGTATTGAATTCTTTGGGTTGAATTTGGTGCGCAATTATTTGCTTCAAGCCCCGAAGTTAATGCTATGATGAGAAAGCAGGCGAGCGCGGCGCGTTTGCCTGACTGATGAGTTATCTCACTAACGTGAGACATACTTTCTCACTCGTTCTTCCTTCAAAACTCTCAACTGCTAACAAGGAATTTTCCCCTCGCTATGAACTCAACACAAGGTCCGAATACTCCTGTTCCTCCTCCCGTGCAGACTTCTGCGCCGGGGGGCGCGATGAATTTCACCTCCATTCTTCAGCACATGCTGGCGGTTTCGGAAAAAGTCAGCGACATGATTTTTTCCCCCGGACGCCCGCCACAGGTCGAACTCAACGGCAAGCTTCAGCCCGTCGCCATTCAGGGCATAGACACGCTCACGCCCGCGCATACGGCTGGCATCGCCAAGCTCATCATAGGCAATCACCAGAAGGCCGCAGAGAACCTCGAAAGGCAAGGCTCTGCGGACCTCTCATACAGCAGCGCGGGGTTGTCGCGTTTTCGCGTCAACATCTTCATGCAGCGAGGCACGCACGCCATCGTCATGCGCGTGATACCATCGCGCCCGCCACGCTTCAGCGATTTCAATCTCCCCGTGCAACTTAAAGATATCGCCGAACTCAAAAACGGCATCGTGTTAGTGACGGGTCCAACCGGCTCAGGCAAGAGTTCGACCCTCGCCGCCATCATTGACCTTATCAATGAAACCAAGTCTTATCACATAGTGACCATCGAAGACCCCATAGAATTCCTGCATAGTCATAAGAGTTCGACGGTCCATCAACGCGAACTACACTCGGACACGCCGGATTTCGCGCTGGCCCTGCGAGCGGCCCTGCGGCAGGCTCCGAAAGTCATTCTGGTCGGTGAGATGCGCGACCGCGAGACGATTGAAGTCGCGCTCGAAGCGGCGGAGACGGGCCATCTAGTGCTCTCCACCCTGCACACGATTGATGCCGCCAAGACCGTTGACCGCATCATCGGCACGTTTCCCAAGAACGAAGAGCCAGCCATTCGCAAACGCATCGCACAGTCTTTCCGCTTCATCGTTTCGCAGCGATTGATTCCTCGCATGGATGGAAAGGGGCGGCTGGCGGCCATCGAAATATTGAAATCAACCGCGCGCACGAGGGACTATGTGGAGAAGGGCGAGCAGGAAGGCAAGTCGCTGCTCGATGCGATGGAGCAGGGCGAGCAGGAAGGAATGCAGAGCTTTGATAGTGTAATTGAGAACCTCATCCGAGAGGGTCTGGTAGGCAAAGATGAGGCTATGCCCTACGCCACGAATCAGAACAATCTGCTGTTGCGGCTGGCAGACTTCGGCGGCGGCAGCAGTGGGCGCGCTCCCAAAACCGAATCGTCCGGGCAATCGTCTGGCGGCAACGCCGCTTCAATGTTGGACCTGCTCGAATGACATGCGATAGCCGCCCGCTTGACCACGCTCGTAGCCCTTCAAGAATAACGCCCGACTCTACACAAGAGCCGGGCGTTATTCTCGTCTTCACTTAAGGGGTTGATGGTCGCCGTTTATGGCGTTGTCACTGGCGTGAGAAGAAAGGCGCGGTAATCTCCGTTGACGGAATTGCCCGTTCCTAGAATGAGACCCGTGTCGCTGATGTCGTCTCCGGTGCTCAACTCCCAGCCGGAGTTCGAGTCAATCAAATCGTTGAGGTCTTGCGTGACGCCATCGCTAAAGACGAGGGCATGAATAGCTCCACCCGTAATCTCTGAAGAGCCGACGGCCTGGCCCGTGCCGTTGATGTAGCCCGGAAAGCTGTAAGAGCCGCTGAGCAGCAGTTCGTGCGCCCCTGTGCCGTCATAAACGAAGGCGCGTTCGTCGCCGCCCGAAGTGTACTCGTAGCCGAGCACATTGTCAGAACCATTAACCATGAGGATGTAGCTATCGCTCGCGGTATAGCCGAGCGAGATGTCCGTCATCGTGCTGCTGCTATACATGAAGGAGTGGCTATGATAGACATCCTCATAACCATCAACGACGACAGTTTGCGACGAGCCGGTAATCTTGCCCGAAGCCGTGAAGTTATCGGCTGAACTGTTCGGCCCGGCGAGCGTGCCCAGATCATGCAGCGTGCCGCCACTGTAGAGGAAGGCGTGAGATGTTCCGTCAACCTTGTATGACCTGCCGATGACCTGACCGGAAGAATTTATTCCGTAGCCATCGCTATTCCCGCCTCCGAACGAAAGCTCGTGCATCCCCGTCGAGTTATACAGAAAGGCGTGACGAATCGGACTGCTCGTTTCCGGGTCCGTGGCGGTGGTCTCCGCGTCTCCCAACACCTGACCGGCGTCAGTGAGTATCATCGGATGGCTCGCGGTTCCGCCGAGCGAAAGCTCGTGCATCCCCGTCGAGTTGTAAACGAAAGCGAGTTGGGCGGTCGCGCCGGACGTGTCCGATTGCCCTATGACATCGCCTGAAGCATTAATCCCGCTCGCAAAACTGAGCGTGCCGCCGAGCGTGCCGAGGTCCGTCATCGTCCCGCCGTCATAGAGAAAGGCGTGCTCCTCTCCATCAGCATTCTGCGATGAGCCTGCAATTTGTCCCGACGCGTTGATGTATTCTGCGTGAGTGAAACTGCCGCCGAGCGTGCCGAGGTCCGTGACCGTGCCGCCGCTATAGAGATAAGAATGGTCAGCTCCTGTGGAAGTTAAAGCCTGACCGACTATCTGGCCGGAGACGTTTGTGTCCTTGACGTTGCTGGCCGTGCCGCCGAGCGAAAGCTCGTGCATCCCCGTCGAGTTGTAAACGAAAGCATAACTATCTCCGTTGGAGTCCTCGGCCTCGCCTATGACCACGCCGGAACTTGTGATCTCTTTGGCGATGCTGTTTGAGCCGCCGAGGGACAACTCTGTCATCGTCCCGCCACTGTAAAGAAAGGCATGGTTTTGCCCGCCGGATGTTCTAGACCGGCCTATGATTTGACCGGCGGCGTTGATTTTGGTGATGGAGCTATACGCGCCGCCGAGCGAGAGGTCATGCAACCCCGTGGAGTCGTAGAGAAAGGCGTGATTGCCCCCGGAAGAGGTGTCCGAATAGCCGACTACCTGGCCGCTCACACGGTCAAAGTAGGCGTAGCTTTCGCCGCCGAGGGAAAGCTCCGTGACGGTGTAAGCGGGTGTGCCTGTGGCGCGCGTGACGGGCACGGGCACGATGATGAGCGAAAGGCTGATGATGGTTAGAATCGCGAGCATGAAACTGGATTTGCGCATGTTAAGCATGAGGGTCTCCTTAAGGATGAAGTAGTCCGTGTCCATGAGGCTCAGCGGCCCCGGCCCTTTTGCTCATAAGAAGAGTAAGGCCGGACGCTGACAGCAGCGCACTTGAGTGCTGGGCACACTGCGGCTATCTGGAGGCGGCTCCTTTTTGTGCGATTGTTCAGGATTTGGCTACAGAGATAAAGAAGCCACCGGCACGTGCGAGCTTTCACTCTCCGGCCTGTCGCTTCCGATGTCCTGGTTGAGCAACAACTCAACTTTCACTGTGTCTCGTGAATATTGAGATGCGCCTGGTGCATGAATGTGCTGTGTGAGGCTCATTCCTGCACCTACCGTGGAGCATAAGAATCTTACTCGCTTGCCTTTCATTGTCAAGAGAAAAAATTGAAAACTCTGGATCAGCGCGTTATTCCCGCCTTTTCTGCGATGTGATAGACGGTGAAACACTACGGGCGGGCATGTGTTGTGAAGTTATCTTGAACGAGAACGGGAGCAGTGATATAAGGGGCACTTCGATTCCTGCGTCAGGCGTTAAAGTTTCTTAGGAAGGGAAACGGCTTCATGAAAATACACGCGCAGAAACAGATGCAGCCT
>JAXDFO010000464.1:0-9899 GCA_034665545.1 Blastocatellia bacterium | reverse complement strand
ACCATGTGGCTCAACAGGTGATGCGGGGCGAGAGGATTGCTGGACCAGTGGAGGCGGGCGGGTCTCTGGTCCAGAGACAGTTGAGAGGGCGTGGGCAGGTCGTACAGCTTCAGGCTAAGGAAGAGGTCAAGGATAAGAAGGAAGAGGCGAAGAAGGAAGAGAAGGCCGCCGAGCCTACGTGGGATTATGACCCGGACAAGTTGCTGGACGAAGCGGGCGTTAATCCCGAATTCAAGACGGCGGCGCAGACGGGCTTGGCCGCCGCAGTGGCAGCAGGACTCCGGCCCAGAGTCCATGAAGCGTTTCGTTCGATTGAGCGTTCGGATGAGTTGTACAAGAAGTACAAGGCGGGTGGCACGAGGGCCGCGCCCGGCTGGTCCTCTTTGCACAACTACGGGTTGGCGATGGACGTTTATCTCTTCGACGAGAAGGGCGGCATCATTGATAACAACAGCAGCCCGAAGACCTGGTACAAGCTTTTCAAACAATTGAATTCGCATCTATCGCCACAGAATTTTGTCTGGGGCGAGCCGATTAACGACGCGGACCACTGGGAATATCATCCGAACTGGACCGGCCTCGCGGGCGGCGCAACGCTCGACAAGGCCCGCAAGGAGGCTATGGAAGCGGCGGAAGCTGTGGACAAAGCTGCGGCGGCAGCAGCAGCCACACCAACACCAGCAGCAACGACTCCCGCGACCGGAACCGCCCCCGCAGCGACGCCCCCAACCGCAACTCCCGCAGCCGCAGCCACGACCGCGACTAAGACGGACTGGATGCAATATTTCTGGTACGCGGCGGGCGCGGGCGGGACTGCCCCGCCGCCGAAAGTCGAAGAAGCTAAGACTAAGGCGGACGAGTCGAAAACAAAGAAGTGATGCGAGCCTTGAAGTGAGAGCGTTGAAGAGAGAGTCAAAGCCGGAGAAATTGTTCCCCCATGATTGACGATCTGAGCAGGACATTACAGGCGATATTGGATGACCCGGGCTTGACCGCCGCGTTCCCGGAATTGTCCGCCGCGCAGGTCAGTTTTGACCGTCCGACAGACCCTTACAATCCGGCGCAGACGACTCTCAATCTTTATCTTTACGACATTCGTGAGAACGTCGAACTGCGCGATAGCGAGCCTGTCATCACTCGCAACAACGGACAGGCGACGCTCCTTCCCGGCCCCTTGCGCGTGGCCTGCTCGTACCTGCTCACGGCATGGCCCGTCGGCGGAACGGACCTCGCGCTTCAGGAGCAGAAATTACTGGGCCAGGCTTTACTGGTCCTCTCTCGTTACACTCTGATACCCGCGAAGTTTTTAAAAGGGAGCCTCGTCGGGCAAGACCCGCCGCTTCCCATGATGACTTCGCAGATGGAAGGTCTCAAAGACCCTTCGGATTTCTGGACCGCGCTCGGCAATAAGCTGCGGACCTCCATCAGCCTGACCGTCACCATCTCCATGCAACCCTTCATAGCCGAGACCGCGCCGCTCGTCGTGACCAGCGAGGTGCGTCTGGGAGAGATGGACGCGACGGGCACGCACCTTACGCCAGCGACTTTGCAGGAGTCCTATTCGATAGGAGGGCTTATCACTAATAAGACTGACGCGCCGGTAGCGAATGCGCTGGTCCAACTTCTCGAAGCGAAACTGACGGCGGCCACGGACGCGGATGGTCAATACAGTTTTGCCCCCGTGCCGTCAGGCTCTTATACCTTGCGCGTCAAATCTGGCAATCAAGTTAAGAACGTCAGCATTACTATTCCGGCCACGGCCAGTCACCAATACGATGTGAAATTGAATTGACAGGGTAAAACAATTACCCGAAGGAGGAGCAGATTATGCCGCAGTATCTATCACCGGGGGTCTACGTCGAAGAAGTCCCCGCCTCTATGAAACCCATCGCGGGGGTCAGCACCAGCACTGCCGGTTTCATCGGCATCGTCCCGGACGTAGTCAATATTCCGGGCGGCGCCGTGACCAACGAGAACGTCGGCGCGGGAAACGGAAACAAGACCGTCTTTAATTTAGCCAGCTATCCGGTCGTGACGGACGCCGGTTCGTTTCAGGTGCGCGTCAAGGGTGCGGTCACGACGGCCACCATCGCCAACGATGACGCCAAGAAAGTTTCGACCGTGACCTTCAGCACGGCCCCTGCCTCCGGCTCACCGGCTGGCAGCAACGTCATCACGGTTGACTATATTCCGAAGCCAGCCTTCACGGTCGCGCCCGCCGCAGAGGTCCACTTATGCACGACCTTCAGCGACTATAAGAAGTTCTTCGGAGACTTCTCGACCGACGACGGGCAACGCAACCTGACGCACGCCGTCTATGGTTTCTTCAACAACGGCGGGACGCGTTGCTATGTGGTCCGCGCGGCTGCCGCCAACGGCATCGCCGCCGCGCTGGCAAACTTCGAGACGATTGACGAGATTGCGATTGTCGCCGCGCCTGGAATTATAGATGCCAACACGCAGAGCCTGCTCATCACTCACTGCGCGCAGTTGACGCAGGACCGCTTCGCCATTCTAGACAGCCCTGCGGCGGTTGAGACTACGGGCGCGCTCGACCTGACCCTGTTCGACCCCGCGACGCCAAAGAGCGTGATGCCTGCCTTCACGGATTACGGCGCGTTCTACTTTCCGTGGATACAGGTCTTCGACCCGGCCACTCAATTCGTGAATCCTGCGGGCGATGGTATGCAGTT
This sequence comes from Blastocatellia bacterium, assembly GCA_034665545.1. Classification (GTDB taxonomy): domain Bacteria; phylum Acidobacteriota; class Blastocatellia; order Pyrinomonadales; family Pyrinomonadaceae; genus DASYML01. The sequence continues at coordinate 7,206 of JAXDFO010000464.1, read as the reverse complement.
CGTGCCGCCGAGCGGTCACATCGCTGGCATCTACGCGCGCGTTGATTCCGTGCGCGGCGTGCATAAAGCGCCCGCTAACGAAGCCATCCTCGGAGCGTTGGGCCTGCGCTACAACCTTTCCAAAGCGCAGCAGGACGGGTTGAACCCGCGCGGCGTCAACTGCATTCGCAACATGAACGGCAACATACGCGTCTGGGGCGCGCGCACGATTGGCGGCGATGCCAACGCGGACCTCAAGTACATCAACGTCAGGCGCACGCTTCTCTTCATACGCGAGTCAATTGACGAAGGGACGCAGTGGGTCGTCTTCGAGCCGAACACGAGCGCGCTCTGGGCCAAGATAGAACGCAACATCACCGCTTTCCTTCTCAACGTCTGGCGCGACGGCGCGCTCTTCGGGGACACGCCGGAACAGGCTTTCTACGTCAAGTGCGATGCAGAGCTTAACCCGCCCGAAGTCCGGGACATCGGACAGGTCATCACGGAAGTTGGCGTCTCCATCGTGCGCCCTGCGGAGTTTGTCATCTTCCGCATCAGCCAGTGGACCGCGCCGAGCTAGAACGCAGAGTGAGAGCTTTGCTGAAAAGCGAGGGAGCTAAGGCATGCAGTTCGACTACAACGTTCCGGGGATTTACAAGCAGGAATTGGTCATCGCGCCGGAGGCACAATTGCCGACGGGCCTGCCCGGATTCGTAGGCTTCGCGGACGCCCGCGAAGGGAGCGGCATCGTTCCCAATTTGCCCGTCGCCTTGCACCGGAAAGATGATTTCGACACGGCGTTCGTCAATCGTTCCGGCAGTTATCTGGCGGACGCTGTGGCGGGCTTCTTCGGCAACGGTGGCTCGCAGTGTTACGTGGTCTGCGCGGACACGACTGCGGCGAACCGTGCGGCGTCGCTGCTCGCTGCGCTTGAATCGCTCGCGCCTCTGGATGACCTGGACCTGGTGGCGATTCCGGACGCGATGGCTCTCAACATCGAAGTGACCAAAGGGATGCGCAACCCGGTTGCGAGTTCGACGCCGGACACCGAGAGCATTCTGGAAGTGCAGAGGCAACTCCTCAAACATTGCCAGGAGCACGGCAATCGTTTCGCCATTCTGGACTCCATACGCGGCAGTAGCATTGCTCTCATCATGGACCAGCGCAACAGCATGACGGGAGACGTGACCGAGCCGGTGAGCGGCGCGCTCTACTATCCCTGGTTGATGACGGAGAAGGGACGCTTTGTTCCGCCGTGCGGACATGTCGCGGGCATCTACTCTCGGAGCGACACGCGCACGGGCGTTCACAAGGCTCCCGCGAATGAGGAGATAGTCGGCGGGCTGGACCTGGAAGTGAAGATAGACAATAGCATTCAGGACCAGCTTAACCCGGTCGGGATTAATTGTCTGAGGAGCTTTCCCGGTCGCGGGCTTAGGGTCTGGGGGGCGCGCACGTTGAGCCGCGATGCGCAGTGGCGTTACATCAACGTGAGACGGCTCTTCATCACTTTGCATCGCTGGGTTGACAGGAATATGGCCTGGGCCAACTTCGAGCCGAACACGCCCGAACTTTGGATTCGCATCCAGCGTGAACTCACTCTGTATCTGACGGGTCTCTGGCAGGCCGGGGCGATTAACGGCGCGACCACCGACGAAGCTTTTTACGTCAAGTGCGATGCTGAGACGAATCCGCAGGAAGTGCGCGAGGTCGGACAGACCGTCACGGAAGTCGGACTGGCTCCCCTCTCGCCTGCGGAGTTCATCGTCATCCGCATTATTCAAAGGGTCGGCACGACCCAGACTTCATGACTCATAGTCTAAGGAGAAATCTTTATGCCCACAGGAAAACGCAACGATCCATTTCGCAGTTACAATTTTCTGGTCGAGCTTGACGGTATATCACAGGCCAGCTTTCAAGAATGCAGCGGCCTTGACACCAGCACAGACGTGATTGATTACCGCCAGGGCAACGACCCGCAACACGCGCGCAAGCTGGCGGGCTTGAACAAGTACACGCCGATTACGCTGAGACGCGGCATCACCGATTCCGACGAGTTGTGGAAGTGGCGGCAGACGGCGATTGATGGCAATCCCGAACGGAAGAACGGCTCCATCGTCTTACTGGACCAGACGGGCAAGGAGCAACTTCGCTGGAACTTTATCGCGGCCTGGCCGTCGAAGTGGACCGGCCCCTCATTCAACGCCGCCACCAGCGCGGTCGCCATCGAAGCCCTGGAAATCACGCACGAAGAGTTGAGGAAGGCCAAGTAAGCGAGCCTCTCATTCTCAGTTCGCGCAGGGCGCAGAGATTAGGAGCATGCTATCTCGCTCCTTGCTCTCTTGAGCGCGCGTCGTGCGGAGTTTTCGTCCGGTTGGAAATCAAGGACCAGTAATTTTATGTTGCAAACGGAATTCCCTTTCACGCTGCCGCTCGGCTATGCGGATGAGGAAGGCAATCTGCACCGCGAGGGCGTGATGCGGCTGGCGACCGCCTTCGATGAGATTGCGCCGCTCAGAGACCCTCGCGTGCAGGGCAATCCGGGCTATCTCTTAATCATCCTGCTCTCGCGCGTCATCACCAGGCTGGGGACGCTCGAACATATCAATCCGAAGACGATGGAAGGATCGTTCGCGGCGGACCTGGCCTACTTGCAAGACCTCTACCGGCGCATCAATGAGAATGGTCATCAACGCGTACGGACGCAGTGCCCGCACTGTACGAAAGAGTTCGAGTTGGAGCTAGACAGCGTGGGGGGGTCTGGCGCTACCCCTTAGAGCGGCTCTATGAGGAGGTAGCGTACATTGCTTATCACTTTCACTGGCCGCACGCGGAGATTCTGGAATTGGACCATTTGGAACGACAACGCTGGGTTGAAGAGATAGCCAAAATCAACCGGCGACTCAACGATGGAACTGGTCCAATTTAGCAATTTCGAGATGGGGGTTTGCTCAAGATGGTTCAGGGCAACAAACGCCAAGACCCGTATCAAGCCTACAATTTCATAGTCGAGATTGAAGGCATCACCGCCGCAGGTTTCGCGGAATGCAGCGGCCTCTCCGCCGAGGTCGAATCTTTCGAGTACCGCGAGGGCGGCGTCAACGATTACACGCATCGTTTCGCTGGTCCAGCTAAATATCCGCCGCTTGTCCTGCGGCGCGGCATGACGGACTCAAACGAGTTGTGGAACTGGCACAGGATGGTGGCTAAGGGCTTCGTCATTCGCCGCAACGGGACGATACACATGCTCGATAGCAAGGGGCAGACCGTCAAGCTCTGGCATTTTTTTAGAGCCTACCCGATACGCTGGACCGGGCCGGACCTGCGCGCGGGGACGAGCGGTGTCGCTTTTGAAAGTATAGAACTCGCGCACGAGGGATTGAGCACGCAGGTCATATAGCGGAGGAACGCGGCGTTGGATGATTCGCAAGAACAAAAGGGCTTGAGTCAGGCGGGAGGTCTCGAAGACAACGCGCTGGCGCGGCGCATCATGGGGAGAAGCACGGGCCCGCTCGGCGTGATAGACATGCGTCATACGCAGGACCATTATTCGCGTCTCACGGAATGGCCCGCGCAGCGACTAGGGTTACTGGACCAACTCAAGGAACGTTACGACCTTTCGAGCAATGAACAAGCCGCCACGGGCAACATGGTGTACCAGACTTCTCAAGAGCAGCCGACGCACGCCGAAGCAATCCACACGGATGCGCGCTCTTCTATCTCCGGCGGAGAATCATTCGAGGCTCCGAAGAAATCCAAGACGGTTGCGCGCGCGTCATCAGATAAGTTTCGCGTCAGCCGCAAGCCTGTATCTACGGCTGGCAAGCTTACGCAACCTGAATCGCCCGCCGCTTCAACTCAAGCGACGACGGAGAGCATGCGCGGCCCCGCAACTCATCTTCAGCAAGCGGAGACTAGACCGACGCCGCCAGCCGTGGAAGGTCTATCTAAGGCATCGGAGATAGCCACCGATTCAACATCAACGGCCCCGAAGCCTGTTCTTCGTCTCTCAAGAAAGAGGGCGGGCAAGCTGGACCAGAAATCATCCGGCGCGGGAATAGACGAGGGAGGAACAATCGCGGCCCCGGACATTGTTCATCAACAGGAGCCGTTCGTCTCGCCCGCCGGTCATGACAAAACGAGCGACAGCCCGGTTAAAGAAAGAGCGATTGTCCAGCGTGCGGCGAGCGAGGCGGCGAGTGAGGCGGCGAGTGAGAGGTTGCCCGTCTCTCCTGAAAAGCCTTCAGCATTGGACCAACAATCACACGCAAAGGGGAACTCTCATCTGCTCCTGCGAAAATCCAGAATGGATGGGCCACTGACGATGACAACAATGGCGGCGCGGCCTTCTGAGGCTGAGAGCGTCAGCCGCGCAGTTTCAACGGGCGGCGTTGCGTCGTCGCCTTCAAGAGAGATGAAGGATGAGAGTGTGGCTGGCGGGGCAACTGTTCACACCGTCGCGCGGGAGATGAAGAGTGTGGAGGTTGATGGGCCAATAGTGGAGCATCGCCCGCTCGTCAAGGCGGAGCCTGTTTCCTCGCGTGTCCAACTCAAACGGCGGGAGGCTGCGCGGGAAAATGTTGGGCCAGTTATGAGGGAGGAAGAGGGGGCGGAAGTTTCGTCAACGGCGGTGGCGTCGGAGATGAGGCCCGCTTCGTCGCGCGGGCAAGCGCCGGGCATCGTGTGGCGAAAGAGCGCGGGCGAGTCGTCGCAGGATGGGCCAGGTTCGAGCGGCGGGAATGGTTACTCTTCGTCCTCCATGCCTTTGACATCAATGCAGGTCCAGCGACAGGCGGGGGGCGAGAGCGGTTCGGCGCAAACTGGTCCAGCATCGGTCGTGCAGAGGGCAGGTCATGGGGCCGGGCCGTCGCAGGCGCACGCCGCGCCGGAAGTTGACCTTGAGCGAATCACGGAGCATGTGAGCCGCGCTATCTTTCGTCAACTCGCAATCGAACGCGAGCGCAGAGGATTCTAAGGATGGAATTATCAAAGCTGGAAATCACGCCGCTCGATAAGGACGGGCGGAGGATGGAAGAGAAGCGATTCAAGGTGCTCTTCAATCCGAACACTTACTCCGTCTCGAAGTCCGTCACGTGGAGCACGCCGCAGTCGAAGGCGCAGAGCCGTCCGCAGACGGACAGGAACTTGAACGCTCCGACGTTGACATACGGCGGCGGCGCGAACCGACAGTTATCGCTTGAACTTTTTTATGACGTAACGGAGTCGCTGGAGATTTTCGACGTGCGACGGGAGACCAACAAGATAGCTAATCTGACAGTCAAGGACAGAGACTTGAAGCGTCCGCCCGCAGTCGAAATCTCGTGGGGCACTGTCTCGCCCGAAGGCTCTGATTTTCCCTTCACGGGAGTCGTGAGCAGTCTGACGCAGAGGTTCACTTTGTTCACCAGCGACGGCAGGCCCGTGCGCGCGACGCTCTCGGTCGTCTTCACGGAATTTCTGGACCCTGGATTGGACCAGCGCAAGACGGACCCGGAATTCACGACGCGCTTCGTGAAGGGCAGCGAGACGTTGAGCAGTATCGCGGCGGATGTCTATCACGACCCGACGATGTGGCGCGTCATCGCGGAAGCCAACGAGATAGACGACCCGCGCCGCTTGACGGTCGGGCAGATACTCTCGATTCCGAAAATCGGATAAGGGGAAAGAGTTCTGATGCCGGTGTTGAATCCAGATGGCCCGTTGGTCCCGGAGTTCGATGTCGTGATTAACGGCACGGCGATGACGGCGGACATGCAGGCGTATGTCGTGGGCGTCAGCGTTGACGACCAAGTGGCGTTGCCCAGCATGTTCACGTTGGAGATGGCTGGCTCTGACGAGAAGGGCGAGGAGATTCCGTGGATTGACGACGAGAATCTTTTCTCGCTGGGCCATGTGGTGGAAATCAAGATGGGGTACTCGGACAAATTAGAGACTCTCTTCAAGGGCGAGATAACGGGACTCGAACCTGAGTTCGCTTTCGACCGTTTGCCGGGTTTGACAGTGCGCGGATATGACCGTCGCCATCGTCTCCAACTCGGTCGCAAGACGAAGACTTTCGTTCAGCAGAAGGACAGCGACATCGCTTCGCAGGTCGCCAGTGGGGCGGGTCTCACGGCGCAGGTCACGGACAGCATAGTGGTCCATGATTACGTGGTCCAGGCCAATCAAACCGATATGGAGTTTTTGCAGGAGCGCGCGCGCCGTATTCAGTTTGAGGTCGGGATTGACGACAAGACGCTCTTCTTTCGTCCGGTCAATAACGACGCGAGCGAAGTCTTGACTTTAAAGATGGAAGAAGACCTATTGGAATTTAACCCGCGCCTGACATCTTCAAGCCAGATTAGCGAGGTCAAGGTGATGGGTTGGAGTCCGAAGGATAAGAAGAGCTTGATGGGACAGGCGGGCGTGGGCGATGAATCATCTACGATGGGCGGGCAGAAGAGCGGGGCGCAACTGGTCCAGGGCGCGTTCGGTGATGTCGCGGGAATCATCGCCACGCGGCCCGTCATGACGCAGGCCGAAGCGGACCAGATGGCGCATGCGCGTCTCAACGAACGCGCCCTGACGCTCATCAGTGGCGACGGCGTTTGCAAGGGACGCACGGATTTGCGTTCAGGCACGGTCATTAAAATCGAGGGCGTCGGCAAGCGTTTTAGCGGTCAATACTACGTCACGGGAGTGGTCCATCAATATAGCCCGCAGCATAGTTATCAAACTCATTTCACGATTCGGAGAAACGCCTCTTGAATTTATTAGACGTGTTCATGGACGGCGCGGAGCGCGACGCCAGAGACCTACGCATCGGCGGCGTCGTGGTCGGCATCGTCACCAATAATCAAGACCCGGATGAGATGGGACGCGTCAAGGTCAAGTTTCCCTGGCTCAGCGATGAGGACGAGAGCAACTGGGCGCGCGTGGCGACGCCGATGGCTGGAAAGGAGCGCGGCCTTTACCTGCTGCCCGAAGTCGAGGACGAAGTGCTCGTCGCTTTTGAGAACGGCGACATGCGTTTCCCTTACGTGCTCGGCTCCCTGTGGAACGGCAAGGACACGCCGCCCGCCAAAAATGATGACGGCAAAAACAACGTCCGCGTTCTCAAATCGAGAAGCGGGCACGTCATACGCCTGACCGACGAGGACGGCAAAGAGAAGATTGAGATTATTGACAAGAGCGAGAAGAACAGTATCGAGATTGATACCGCCAGCAACACCATCACCATCACGGCGG
>JAXDFO010000463.1:0-6845 GCA_034665545.1 Blastocatellia bacterium | reverse complement strand
TGTCATACTACACGGTTGCGCTTCATCAGACTGGGCCATCGGCGAGTGAGTTGCGAGGCTATCTGAAAGAGAAGTTGCCGGAGTACATGTTGCCCGCCGCGTTCATAGAACTTGCGGCGTTGCCCCTGACGCCGAATGGAAAGATTGACCGCCGCGCACTGCCCGCGCCCGAATTAATAAACAGGCCGACGGAAGAGCGCGCGTTCGTGCCCGCGCGGACGTTGACAGAGGAGAGGTTATCGTCCATCTGGCGCGAGGCGCTGAGGGTTGAGCGTGTGAGTGTTGAGGATAACTTTTTCGAGGTGGGCGGGCACTCTCTGCTGGCGACTCAGGTCATCTCGCGCGTGCGCGAAGCGTTCGGCGTAGAGCTACCGTTGCGCAGCATGTTTGAATCTCCGACGGTCGCCGGTTTGGCTGAACGAGTTGACATGGTCGCAGCAACCGATGTGGGCCAACGCTTCAACCCGATTGAGATTATGGAGAGGCGCGGCGAGCTTCCTTTATCTTTTGCACAGCAACGGCTCTGGTTTCTGGACCAGTTGGAACCGGGCAGTCCCTTCTATAACATCCCCGGCGCCGTGCGCCTTCATGGCCCACTCGATGTCGGCGTGCTTGAACGTAGTCTCAACGAAGTGGTCCGGCGTCATGAAGTATTAAGGACCAGCTTCAAGGTAGTGGACGGCCAGCCGCAGCAGTTAATCGCGCCCACGCTAAACCTTGCGCTGCCTTTACTGGACCTGCGAAGACTTCCCGCGAGGGAGATGGAAGCGGAAGTCTTGAGGCTGGCAACGTTGGAGGCGCAACGACCCTTCGACCTGGCGAGTGGTCCATTAATGCGCGGCAGCATCCTGCGCCTGGGCGAGCAGGAATACGTGCTGCTGCTGACGATGCATCACATCGTCTCGGATGGTTGGTCCATGACCCTGCTGCTGCGCGAAGTGACGATGCTCTATCAAGCTCTCTCAAAGGGAGAGCCTTCGCCGCTGGCGGAACTTCCGATTCAATATGTTGACTTCGCGCACTGGCAGCGAGGTTGGTTGCAGGGCGCGGAGCTTGACGCGCAACTCGCTTATTGGAAACGACAGTTGGACGGCAGTCCGCCCTTGCTCGAATTGCCCACGGACCGCCCGCGCCCGGCGATGCAGAGCTATCGTGGCGCGACGCATTCGTTCGTCATGCCCGCGTCACTGGCGTTGGCTTTACAAGCGTTGAGCCAGCGCGAGGGCGTGACGATGTTCATGCTGCTGCTGGCCGCTTTTCAAACTCTGCTCTATCGCTACACGGGAGAGACGGACATCGTCATCGGTTCGCCCATCGCCAACCGTCGCCGTGCGGAGATAGAAGAGTTGATAGGCTTCTTCGTCAACACGCTGGCGTTGCGCGCGAACCTGTCGGGTGGGCCAACATTTACGCAACTGCTTGAACGCGTGCGCGAAGTGACGCTCGGCGCATACGAGCATCAAGACCTGCCCTTTGAAAAACTGGTTGAGGAGTTGCAGCCTGAGCGAGATTTGAGCTATTCGCCGATCTTTCAGGTGATGTTCGATGCGCAGAGTCCGGCGCGCACATTTCTGGACCTGCCGGGCGTGACGCTCTCTCCGCTTGAGGTAGAAAGCGGGGTCGCCAAGTTCGACCTGGGCCTTTCGATGACGGAAACGGAAAAGGGTCTAAGAACAACGTGGGAGTACAACACGGACCTCTTCGACGCGGAGACCATCGCGCGCATGACGGGCCATCTACAAACGCTCCTGCAAGCCATCGCGGCCAACCCCGCGCAAACGCTCGACGCACTGCCTTTGCTATCTGAGGATGAGCGGCATCAATTGTTGGCGGAGTGGAACGAGACGAGCGCGGCTGCCTCGCCCGCAATGTGCCTGCAAGAGTTGTTCGAGGGGCAGGCAGCGCGCACTCCGGGCGCGACCGCGCTCGTCTTCGGCGACGAACGATTGACTTACGGTGAATTGAACCGGCGCGGGAATCAATTGGCCCACTATTTGAGAAGACGCGGAGTTGGCCCGGAAGTGTTGGTCGGCATTTGCGTGGAACGCTCAATCGAATTCGCGGTCGGGATGCTCGGCATCCTGAAAGCGGGCGGCGCGTATGTGCCTCTGGACCCCGCATATCCGCGCGAGCGTCTAGCCCACATGATGGAACACACGCGAGCGTCGCTTCTCCTGACTCAAGAGAAATTGGTCCAGAATCTTCCGCAACCTTCCGCGCAACTCATTTGCCTCGACCGCGAGTGGGATGAGATAGCCAGGGAAGGCTCTGAGAATTTATCCGGCGAAGCGAGGCCGGATAATCTCGCCGTCGTTATCTACACCTCCGGCTCTACAGGGCAACCAAAGGGCGTGATGCTCAACCATCGCGGGCTATCGAATCGCATCAGTTGGGGGCGTGACTTTTACAAGCTGACGGAGGCGGATCGTCTCTTGCAAATCTATTCCTACAGCTTCGATTTCTCCGTGTGGGAATTCTTCACGGCCTTCGCGGCGGGGGCGTGCCTGGTGATAACAGAGCAAGGCGGGTCACAGGATAGCGACTATCTCATCAAGATGATGTTGGACCAGGAAATTACCGTGGCCGCTTTCACACCGTCCATGCTCGAATCGCTCTTGAGTCATCCTGAGTTCGAGAAGTGTCGCAGCCTGCGCCTGGCATCATGCGGCGGCGAGGCTTTATCAGTCGAACTACAGGAACGCTTCTTCTCAATCTCCGATGCGGAATTGCAGAACGGTTATGGGCCAACGGAAACCTCCATTGATGTGACCTGCCGGGTCTGCCAGCCCGCACAACATCATCAACGCAGCGTGCCTATCGGTCGTCCCATCGCCAACGCGCAAATCTACCTGCTGGATGCGAATTCGCAGCCGGTCCCCGTGGGCGCGCCCGGTGAGATTCACATCGGCGGCGCGTGTCTCGCGCGCGGTTATCTGGGCCAACCGGAGTCTACCGCGCAGAAGTTCATCCCGCATCCTTTCAGCCTTGAGCCGGGAGCGCGGCTCTACAAGACGGGCGACGTGGCGCGTTATCTTGCGGACGGCAACATAGAATTTCTGGGCCGCTCTGATAATCAAGTCAAGATAAGAGGCTATCGCATCGAGTTGGGAGAGATAGAGGCCGTGTTGGCCCGGCATCCTTCAATCCGCGAGGCGTTGGTCCAGGCATTGGAAGATGCGCCCGGCGCGAAACGACTGGTGGCCTATGTCGTGAGCGCGCAGGATGCCGCTTTATCAACCGTCGAGTTGCGAGAATTTTTGCGGGCCAGGTTGCCGGAATACATGTTGCCGTCAGTGTTCGTCAGCTTGCCTGAGATGCCTCTGACGCCGAACGGGAAGATTGACCGCCGCGCGTTACCGAAGCCGGAACGTCTGAGGCCGGAATGGTCCGACGGCTTCATCGCTCCGCGCACTCCCGTGGAAGAGATGCTGGCGGGCATCTGGCGCGAAGTATTGAAACTCGAAGAAGTGGGCGCGGGCGATAATTTCTTTGAACTCGGCGGCCACTCGCTGCTCGCCACGCAGGTCATCTCGCGTGTGCGCGAAGCCTTTCAGGTTGACATCCCCTTGCGCGCGCTCTTCGAGGCCGCGACCGTCTCGGAGTTGGCCCAAAAGATAGAAAGGGCGATGACTCAGGAGCAGGAGTTGTCGCTTCCTCCCTTAACGCCCGCGCCGAGAGACGTTGAGTTGCCGCTCTCTTTCGTCCAGCAACGTTTCTGGTTTCTACAACAGTTGATGCCGGAAAGCTCTGCTTACAATATCTCGACCGCCGTGAGGCTCAAGGGCACGCTCGATGTCGCGGCGTTGGAGCGCAGCTTCCGAGAGATAGTCAGCCGCCATGAAATCCTGCGGACGACGTTCCCCACCATCGAAGGCCGACCCGTTCAAATCATCAACGATGCGGTGGACCTCAAGATGCCATTACTGGACCTGAGCCGGATGGACCATGCGTTGAGGGAGACGGAGGCGCGACGCGTCGCCACGGAAGAGGCGCGGCGGCCCTTCGACCTCGCGCAAGGCCCGCTCCTGCGCATTCGGCTGCTGCGTCTTGAGACCGACGGGCACGTCTTGCTGCTCACGCTTCATCACATCGTTTCTGACGGATGGTCCACGGGCGTCCTGATTCGTGAGTTAACGACACATTACGAGGCTTTCTTAAAGGGAGAATCGTCGCCGCTGCCGCCATTGCCGATACAGTATGCGGACTTCGCTTACTGGCAGCGCGAGTGGCTCAAGGGAGAGGTTCTCGAATCGCGCGTCGCTTACTGGAAGAAACAATTCGGCGATGGGTTGCCCGTGCTCAATCTTCCGAAGGACAGGCCCAGGCCGTCCGTCCAGAGTTCGCAAGGCTCTTATCAATCACTGGTCCTGCCTGCGAGTCTCGCCGCCGGGATTAAGTCTCTCGGGCAGAAAAAATCGGCGACGCTATTTATGGTCCTGCTGGCGGCCTTCAAGGTTTTGCTGCATAGGTACACTGAACAGCCGGACATCGTCGTCGGCTCTTCGATAGCCAACCGCAATCGCATTGAGACGGAAGGCTTGATAGGTCTTCTCATCAACACGCTCATCCTGCGCACGGACCTCTCCGGCAACCCGACTTTCCTGGAACTGCTCGCGCGCGTGCGTGAAACGACGCTCGGCGCATACTCGCATCAAGACCTGCCTTTCGAGCAGCTTCTGGAAGAGTTGCGCCATGAGTGGGACGCGAGCAGGGCGCATGCTTTTCAGGTGGCCTTCCAGTTGCAAAATTTCAACGTGCCTGAAATGGCTCTGCCCGGACTAGCCCTCAGCCCTTTAGAGGTCTTGAGCGAGACAGCCAAGTTCGACCTCTCCATGTCCATGATGGAAACGGAAGAGGGATTGACGGGGATGCTCGAATACAGCACGGACATCTTCGAGGCCGAGTCCATCCGGCGAATGCTGGACCACTTTCGCACGCTCCTGGAAAGCATCGTAGCTGAGCCGGAACGACGCCTCTCGGAACTGTCGCTCATGGGAGAGGATGAGCGGCGTCAATTACTGGTCCAGTGGAATAATCCCGCGCCGAACCGTTCGCAGGGCAAGTGCCTGCATGAAATTTTCGAGGAACGCGCGGCGCGCACTCCCGAAGCCGTCGCCCTGGTCTTTGAAGACGTGCGATTGAGCTATGGAGAATTGAACGCGAGGGCTAACAAGTTGGCCCATTACCTGCGCGCTCTCGGAATTGGACCAGAAACGCTCGTTGGCATCTGCCTCGAACGCTCCGTTGAGATGGTCGTAGGTCTACTCGGCATTCTTAAAGCGGGCGGCGCGTACGTGCCTTTGGACCCTGCTTACCCGCAGGAGCGGCTCGCCTTCATGTTGGAGGATACGGGGCTGGCCGTGTTGTTGATGAAGAGCAAGCTATCGGAGACTCTGCCCGCGCATGGTGCGCGCGTCGTGTGCCTGGATGATGACTGGCAGGCAATCGAGCGCGAGAGCGCGGCTAATCCTGCGGGCGGAGCGATGCCGGACAATCCGGCTTATATCATCTACACCTCCGGCTCTACGGGGAAGCCGAAGGGCACGCTGGTGAGCCACGCGAGCGTTTTTCATCTCTTCGAGGCGACACAGGATGTTTACCATTTCGACGAGCGAGACGTGTGGACGCTCTTTCATTCTTATGCGTTCGATTTTTCCGTGTGGGAGTTGTGGGGCGCGCTCGGCTATGGCGGGCGCGTTGTCCTGGTTCCATACTGGGCGGGTCGTTCGCCGGAAGCCTTCTACAAGCTGTTATGCGACGAACGCGTGACGGTGCTCAACCAGACGCCCTCTGCCTTTCGTCAATTGATGCGCGTGGAAGATTCAACCGATGTCTCTCAAAAATTATCGTTGCGGCTGGTCATCTTCGGAGGCGAGTCGCTTGAGTTGCAGAGCCTGCGGCCCTGGTTCGCGCGTCATGGAGACGGGAGGCCAAGACTCTTCAACATGTACGGCATCACGGAGACAACGGTTCATGTCACCTATCGTTCTCTTAGCGCGTTGGATGCAGAACTCGCTGCGGGTAGTCTTATCGGGCGACCGATTTCATGCTTGCGCGTCTATATTCTGGACCAGCATCAAGGGCTTGCTGCCGTCGGCGTGCCGGGCGAAATCTGCGTCGGCGGGACGGGCCTCGCGCGCGGCTATCACAGGCGCGCGGGTCTGACAGCAGAGCGATTTATTCCAGACCCTTTCAGCGAAGAGCCGGGCGCGCGACTCTATCTTTCTGGCGACTTGGCGCGTTACCTGCCGAACGGCGAGATAGAATACCTGGGCCGCATTGACCATCAAGTAAAGATTCGCGGCTTTCGCATAGAGCTTGGCGAGATTGAGAGCGCGCTGGCTGAGCATCAAGCCGTGCATGCGTGCGTCGTCGTCGCCAGGGAGGACGCGCACGTTGAAAAACGGCTCGTGGCCTATGTCGTCTGTCATCGGCAGGGTGAGCCAACAATCAAGGAGCTACGCGAGTTCCTCCAACGCAAATTGCCGGAGCACATGGTCCCTGCGGGTTTCGTATTTCTGGACCAATTGCCGCTCACGCCCAACGGTAAAGTTGACCGCCGCGCGCTGCCTGCGCCGGACCAGTCGCGCCCGGAACTGAGCGGCGGATTCGTCGCGCCGCGCTCTCCGGTCGAGATGGAGTTGGCCCAAATCTGGCGGGAACTGCTGGCCGTCGCAGAGGTCGGCATCTACGACAACTTTTTCGAGTTGGGCGGGCACTCGCTCCTGCTCACGCAGCTTGCCTCATGGATTCGCAAAGCCTTTCAGGTCGAAGTCCCCTTGCGCGTGCTCTTTGACACGCCGACCATCATTGAGATGACGAAGGCTATTCTTGCCAGGCAGGTC
>JAXDFO010000462.1:0-15647 GCA_034665545.1 Blastocatellia bacterium | reverse complement strand
TCGCGCCCCGCCACATCCAGCAGGATTACATAAGCCTGCGAATGCAGCGCGCTTATGATGCGCTTGCCTTCCTCCGCGATGCCTTCACGAGCCGCCGTCGCACGCGCCGCGTTCAATTCCGTCACCTCGCAACGCGCGAACCTCGTCAGCCTCTTCAAATAATCATCCGCGAGCGCGCGTACGTGCTCATTCTTCGTCTTCCCGACCCAGATGATTCGCAAACGCATAAAGAGCAGATAATTTTCAACTGCAAGCCTCAAGTCTCTTTCTGATAGCGCGCGAGTTTCTCGTAAAGGTTCTTGCGGCTGATGCCTAGAATGCGCGCGGCCTCGGACTTGTTGCCACGAACCGCTTTGAGCGTCTCGCTGATGTAAGCGGCTTCCAGTTCGGCGAGCGTTTGCTTGCGCGCCCCTCGCTTCTGCATCTCAACTGCGGCGCGCAGGGCTTCCGGCAAATCCGTCTCTTCGATTCGCGCGCCTTGCGAGATGATGGTCGCGCGCTCGATGATGTTCGATAACTCGCGCACGTTTCCCGGAAACTCGTAAGTATCAAAGAGCGACAGCGCGGCGGGCGCGAGCGACTTCAAAGAACGTCCATGCTTGGCCGCGAACGACCGTACGAAATATTGGACCAATTGCCGCACATCTTCGCGCCGTTGACTGAGCGGCGGGACGTGTATGCGTACTACGTTCAGGCGATAGAAAAGGTCTTCCCTGAACTGGCGACGCCTGACGGCCTCATCCAAATCCACATTGGTGAGCGCGATGAGCCGCGCGTCAACTCGTATCGTGCGACGCCCGCCGAGACGCTCGAACTCGCGCCGCTCTATGACGCGCAGCAACTTCGCCTGCGCATCGGTCGAGAGATGTGCTATCTCATCAAGAACGAGCGTGCCCTTGTGCGCGGCTTCCAGGCGTCCGGGCCTGCCCTCGGTCGCGCCCGTGAACGCGCCGCGCTCGTAGCCGAACAGTTCCGCTTCCAGCAGTTCGCTCGGCAAAGCCGCGCAGTCAATCTTCACCAGCGAGTGCGCCGCACGCGTTGAACGCGCGTGGATGAAGAGGGCGAGCGCATCCTTGCCCGCGCCCGATTCACCCGTCACGAGAACGTTGGCATCCGTTGCGGCGACGCGCTCGGCCATCTGCACACAAGCGCGCATCGCTTCCGATTGCGCAACCAACTCAATCACGATTCTCTTCTCAAAGAACTCGCGCCCGCCTCCTGGTCCTTTAATTCGGCGGGCAACTCGACGCGCCTGGCTTCACGCCATAATCTTTCCAGGTCGTAAAACTTGCGCGACTTATCCTCGAAAACATGAACGATGAAATAGCCGTAATCCAGCAGTATCCATTCCGCAGTGTTGTAGCCCTCGACGCGCTCGGCCCGCGTGCCCTGCTCCTTCAGTTTCTCCAAGATGGCATCCGCGATGGCCTGGACCTGCCGCACGTTGGTTCCGCTCGTGATGAGAAAGTAGTCGGTGAAGCTCGCCAGTTCGCGCAGGTCCAGGACCACCAGGTCGAGCGCCTTCTTATCGCTCGCGGCGCGCAAGGCAACGCAGACGCGCTCGTCCAAAGCCTGAACGCACTCGTCTGGATGCGCGTCGGGAGTGGTCGTCTCCGCCGTTTCCGTCGCAGCCCTTTTCACACCGCTACTGCTCTGTTCGGGGTGCAAAATCTTCTCTTTAATCGAACTGTTTTGACTCATACTAATCTCTATACAGCTTGTATTTCTTCAAGTACTCCGCCACCGGCGGCGGGACCAGCGCGAGCCATTCAGAATCGCGGCCCTCGCGCACGGCACGGCGAATCCCCGTCGCTGAAACATCCATCAAGACCGCGTCGGTCACGTAAATGCGCGCGTCCTCGCTCTCGCCAACGGCCTCCGAGAGCTTCTCTTGGTCCATCCCTCGCAGGTCCATTAATTTCTCGCTTATCCGGCGCGTGACGTGCGCGGACTCCAACTCATAACCGGGCCGCGTCACGACGATGTGATTTGCCAGCGTGAGCACGCGCTCCCACTCGCGCCAGGTCGTAATTTCGGACCAGGAATCCGCGCCCATGATGAAGAAGAGTCGCGCCTCCTCTCCGAGTTCCGTTGCCAGGCGCGAGAGCGTCTCCACCGTGTAAGGTTTTTCCGGCGCATCCAATTCAACGGTCGAGATACGCAATCTCGCTGCGCCCTGCGTCGCCAGCGCGAGCATCGCGTAACGATGCCAGCCCGGCGTCACCTTCGCATCGCGCTTGTGCGGCGCGACGTGGGCCGGAATGAAAAGAACTTCATCGAGCGCGAATAGCTTGCACAGGCTCTCTGCAACCGCGATGTGCCCGATGTGGACAGGGTCAAACGTTCCGCCGTAAAGAGCTATACGCTGCTTGCGCCGTCCGTTCATACCCTCTCAAGAGACGAGCCGCGCATCGTCGTCATCCAGGACACGAATCGTTGCAGCGTGCGCGTTAATCTCTTCTAGGGAACGCGCCATCGCCTGGACCAATTCCCGCACGCCCTCGCCGGTAGCCGCCGAGATAGCATGGAAAGGTTTCCCGTCTTCATCTGCGCGCGCCCTCAATCGTTCCAGCCGTTCAGGCTCGTCAAGCGCATCAATCTTCGTCGCCACGACGATCTGCGGCCTGGCCGCGAGTCCTTCATCATAAGCGGCGAGTTCTCCGTTGATGGTCTCATAGTCGCTCACGGCGTCGCGCCCCGAAACGGAAGAGACATCCACTAGATGAAGCAATATCTTGGTCCTCTCGACGTGGCGCAGGAATCGGTCGCCGAGGCCCGCGCCCTTGTGCGCGCCTTCGATGAGGCCGGGGATGTCGGCCACGACAAAGGTTCTGTAATCGCCTAGATCAACCACGCCGAGATGAGGCTCAAGGGTCGTGAAAGGATAATCGGCTATCTTCGGTTTGGCGGCTGAGATGGTCGAGATGAGCGTTGATTTTCCGGCGTTCGGAAAGCCGACCAGCCCAACGTCCGCGAGCAGTTTCAATTCAAGCTGTAACTCATGCTCTTCGCCCGCGCTGCCTTCCTGATGATAACGAGGGGCGCGATTCGTGGAGGTCGCAAAGTGCGAGTTGCCGAAGCCGCCGCGACCGCCCTTCGCCGCGAGCCAGCGTTCGCCGCTCTCCGTGAAGTCATGGACCAATTCGCCAGTCAACGCATCGAAGACCTGCGTCCCGACGGGAACACGCACGACCTTATCCGCGCCACCGTAGCCGTAGCGGTTAGAGCCTTCTCCATGCCGCCCGCGCTCGGCCACATGCTCAGGGTTATAGCGCAGGTGAAGCAGCGTATTGAGGGATTCGTCCGCTTCCAACCAGACATCGCCGCCGCGCCCGCCGTCGCCGCCCGAAGGACCGCCGCGCGGCACGAATTTTTCACGACGAAAGGCCGTCACGCCGTTGCCGCCGTGTCCACCCTGTACGCGAATCTTGACCCGATCAATAAACAAGTATCTTTAACCTGAAATCCAAAATCGAAAGCGACGCCCACGCTGCAACTGAAAAGACTCTACGCGGGGCGTCGCATTGATAAACTTTCGCTGTGTGTCTCTGGCGCTATGCGGCTACCGCAGGCACTGCTTCGAGTGCGCCCGACTCCTGCTGCTGCTGCTGTGCAGGGTAGACGCTGATGAACTTACCACTGCGTCCCTTGTCTTCAAACTTGACCACGCCCTCTATGAGCGCGAACAGCGTATCGTCCTTACCGCGCCCGACGTTCTTGCCAGGCTTCCACTTGGTCCCGCGCTGCCGGGCCAGAATATTCCCGCCCAGCACGCGCTCGCCGCCGAATTTCTTCAGGCCCAATCGCTGCGAATTTGAATCGCGTCCGTTACGTGAAGAACCGACCCCTTTTTTATGTGCCATGCTTAAAACCCCTCCGAAATCCAGGAGCCACGAGTCAGAATCCAGAATCATTAAAGGTTAGCGTCCTTCTTCCGGTCCTGGCTGCTGGCTCCTGCTTTATCCGATTGAATCAATCTTGATCGTCGTGTAGTCCTGACGGTGTCCCTGCGTGCGCTTGTACTGCTTACGACGTTTCTTTTTGAAGACGATAATCTTCGTATCGCGCCCGTGGTCCACAATCGTCGCGGCGACGCGCGCGCCGTCCACGAGCGGAGTGCCGAGTCTAGGCTCGCCCTCGCCCGCGATCATCAATGCGTCCAGTTCGATGGCCGCGCCAGCTTCCTGGTCCAGCATAGGCACGCGCACGCGCTGTCCCTCTTCGACGCGGAACTGCTTACCGCCGCTTCTAATAATTGCATAAGCCATAATCTTCTCTCGTTGCCTCCACCTACTGGTGAAACACGCTCACCATAGAAAAGTCGTTTATTATAAGTGTCTTTGCGACGCCCGTCAACGCGCGCCAGCAGGTATTTTGAGTTGCCCCTTCGCGCCGTTATTCGACAGGAAATTCTCCATAAACTTGGTAGAAAAATTGCCCGCGCGAAAGTCGGGGTCGTCCATGATTTTGAGGTGCAGGGGAATCGTCGTGTTAATGCCCTCGATGACCATAGCCTCCAGCGCGCGCCGCATCCTCGCAATCGCCAACTCTCGCGTCCGCGCATGCACGATGACCTTGGCAATCATCGAATCGTAATAAGGCGGCACGGTATAGCCAGGATAAACCGCCGTATCCACTCGCACGCCGGGACCGCCCGGCAAGTTGAAAGCCGTAATCGTTCCGGGCGACGGCGCGAAGGTTTCGGGATGCTCAGCGTTGATGCGGCACTCTATGGCGTGGCCGACGATGAGCACGTCGTCCTGCGTATAGCCCAGAGACTCGCCCTCCGCGATGCGTATCTGGTTGCGCACGATGTCAGCGAGCGTGACCATCTCGGTCACTGGATGCTCGACCTGTATGCGCGTGTTCATCTCCATGAAGTAGAACTGCTGGTCTTCATCGAGTAGAAACTCGAACGTGCCCGCGCTGGAATAGCCTATGCTCTTGCAGGCATTGACCGCCGCTTCGCCCATGCGCGCGCGCAAGTCGGGCGTCAGGACTGGCGACGGGGCTTCCTCTAAAAGTTTCTGGTGGCGACGCTGAATCGTGCATTCGCGCTCTCCCAGGTGAACGCAGTTGCCGTACTCGTCCGCAAGAACTTGTATCTCTATGTGACGCGGACGCTCTATATAGCGTTCAATGTAAACATCGCCGTTCTTGAAGGCGGCGGCGGCTTCGTTGGAAGCGGTCTCTAAAGCCTGGCCCAATTCCTCTTCCGCGCGGACGATGCGCATGCCGCGCCCGCCTCCGCCCGCAGAGGCTTTGACGATGACGGGAAAGCCTATCTCGCGCGCGAGGCGTAACGCTTCCTCTTCGGTTTGCAGAGGCTCAGGACTGCCTGGCAGGATAGGCACCCCCGCCGCCTGCATCGTCCGGCGAGCCTCCACTTTATCGCCCATCATGCGTATCACATCCGCTCTTGGACCAATAAATTTGATATTGCAAGCCTGGCATATTTCCGCGAAATAAGCTGACTCGGCGAGAAAGCCGTAGCCGGGATGAATCGCGTCCACGTTGGTAATCTCGGCGGCGCTGATGATAGCCGGGATGTTGAGGTAGCTTTGCGCTGAAGGCGCGGGGCCGATGCAGTAGGCTTCATCCGCGAAGCGCACATGCAGAGAGTCGCGGTCGGCGGTCGAGTGGACCGCCACTGTCTTGATGCCCATCTCCTTGCAGGTCCAGATAATCCGGCACGCAATCTCACCTCGATTGGCAATCAGTATCTTGCGAAATTTGCGTGGCTCTGTCATAGGGCGACCGGCGATGAGCGACAGGCGAGAGGTCAGAACAAGCTTTTATCTTGCCACCCGACACCTGTTACACGTCACCTCTTTCTCATTTCTTTATTCCAAATAAGGGCTGGCCGTACTCGACCGGCTGACCATTCTCGACGTAAATCTTGACCACTTCGCCGCTCGTCTCGGCCTGGATTTCGTTCATCAATTTCATCGCTTCGATGATGCAGACGACCGTATCGTGTTCGACGCGGCTGCCGATGCGGACGAAGGATTCGGCGGTCGGAGAGGGCGAGCGATAGAACGTTCCGACAATCTCCGCAGTGATGATGTGCAGGTCTTCGTCGGCGGAGGCGGCGGCCTCGGCCTGCGCGCCGGGATGCGGCGGCGTGGTCGCGTGTGCGCCAGCCGCGCTGGCTCCGGCGACGTGCGCCGCACGAGCATGAGAGGCATCGTGTACGGGCGCGGGCGGCGTCATCTCATGCGACGAAGCGGAGACTTGCGAGCCCACGTTGCGGCCCAGGTGTATGCGAAACTCGTCGCGCTCAAACTCGAATTCAGTGAGACCGTGCTCGGTAAAGAGTTCCATCAACTCGCGCAACTCTTCCATGTTGAGCGAAGTCTCCTGGCGCGGCTGCGGATTGTGCGGGCGACGATGACGACGGCGCGAGCGTTCACCGCCGCCACCACCACCGCTACTACTGCCGCGACGGTCGCGTTCCTGTTGATTCGCGCTCGACGAACGTTCCTCGTTTGCGGGTTGCTGTTGCTGCGATGTTTCCTGGTCGCTCATTCTCTTTTGGACTCCAGGAGCGGGCCGGTCCAATAATCTACGGCGGCCTCTTCTCTGAAAGTTATCAAGCAAAGCGAAAGCCCCAGCCGTCTTTGAAACTGTCGCGCCGACGAACTATGGGGCTTGCGGTCGGCTCTGCGCACGCTTTTGCAAAAGAGCGCGCGCCGCTCGATTAATAAATTCCTGGTCCTAATTCTCGGTCTTCTTCTCGTTGGCCGTTGATTCCGTCTTCTTCGAGCGACGACCGCCCTCCGGCTGATTGTCCTGCGCTTCCTTGCCGGTTGAAGCTTCGCCCTTGCCACGGGCGGCTGTGGTCTCTTCCTTCTCGAAAGTCTTGTCCGCCTTCTTGCCACCGCGACGGGCCGTCTCTGTGGCCTTCGCCTCGCTCGCTTTGGCCGTCTTCTGTTTGCCTGTCCCGGCGGACCTGGCGCGCTTGTTCGACGCTTCTATGGCCTCACGCTCGCGCGGGTTGTCCACGAGTTCGATGATAGCCAGTTCCGCGTTATCGCCGTCGCGCCTGCCGAGTTTGATGATGCGCGTGTAGCCGCCCGGACGATCTTTGAAACGCTCGCCGAGTTCATCGAACAGACGTTTGACGGCGGCGACGCCAGCCGTGCGCGGCGCACGCTGCCCTCCGCGCTGCCCTGTGGAAGCGGACTGCTGGCGATTGCCGGAATGGAAGAAGGTGGCGGCCTGACGCCGTAGATGCACGGCCTGCACTTCGGCGCGGTCGCCTTCGAGGCTCTGCGCTTTACGCGAGAGAGTGATGACGCGCTCGACGAACGGGCGTAACTCCTTCGCCTTCGGCAAAGTCGTGACGATGCGCTCGTCGCGCGCGTTAATCAGAGATGTCGCCAGGTTGCGCAGCAAGGACATGCGATGCTCCGTCGTGCGACCCAATTTACGATGTGCCTTTAAGTGTCTCATAATTCGATTTGGGAATTATTCTTCGTCGTCTTCTTCGTAATCCGAGAGGTCGCCGTCGCGTCCGCCCGTGCCGGGAATCGGATTGCCCTGGGCATCGAACTCCATGCCGAAATCGAGACCCATTCCATGAAGGATGTCTCTGATTTCGGTCAGCGATTTCTTGCCGAAATTCTTGGTGGCGAGCATCTCTCGCTCTGTGCGCTGCACAAGGTCGCGGATGGTCTTGATGTCCGCGTTCTTGAGGCAGTTGTAAGAGCGCACGGAGAGTTCGAGTTCATCAACGGAGCGGTCCAGCACGTCGTTACGCGGCAAGGGCGGACGCTCCATTTTCTGGTAAGTGAAATCGTCCGTGTCCTCTTCAAAGTTGATGAAGATGGTCATGTGATCTTTAATCAACTTGGCGGCGAACCCGATAGCGTCGTCCGGTTTGACGGAGCCATCGGTCCACACTTGGATGGTCAGTTTATCGAATTCTGTATTCTGACCGAGGCGCGCGGCTTCGACCGTGAAGTTGACCTTCTTGACAGGCGTGTGAACGGAGTCAATCGGGATATAACCGAGGCTCAAGTCCTCGTCGAAGTTGCGGTCGGCGGAGACGTAGCCGCGCCCGCGCTTGAGACGCATCTCGATGTGTAGAGAGCCGCTGTCGCTGACCGTGGCGATGTGAATGTTGGGGTCCAGGACTTCCACGTCCGCGTCCGCCTCTATGTTGGCGCTGGTGACTTCGCCCGCGCCATCTTTGGTGATGGTCAGGGTCTTCGGCTCGTTGCCGTGCAGTTTGAATGGAACCTGCTTCAAATTCAGAATCACGTCCGTGGCATCCTCTACGACGCCAGCGATGGACGAAAACTCGTGCTCGACGCCTTCGATTTTGACAGCCGTGATGGCCGCGCCCTCAATCGAAGAGAGCAGCGCGCGGCGCAGAGAATTGCCGACGGTCGTGCCAAATCCGCGCTCGAAGGGCTGGGCGGAAAAGCGACCGTAGCGGTTCGTCAGAGTGTCCGTGTCAGCCGCCAGACGGCGCGGCATCTGAAAGCCCGTCCAGAGATTATTTTGATTCATAGCCATAAGATTCTGGTACTCGCTCTTGAAAAACAGACTCGTGGCCGCTACAGGCCGGGCGCGCATCCTCGCTTCGTGATGAGCGCGCCTGGCCTCCAGAGGTCCACATGGATTACTTGCTATAAAGTTCGACGATCAACTGTTCGTTGATTGAGCGGTCAATGTCATCGCGCACGGGCAGCGTGACAATGCGCGCGCTCATCTCCGCGCCGTCGGTAGGAGCTATCCAGCTTGGACGCCCACGACCCGCAGCCGTCTGCCACGCACCCTCTATATGCGGGTTATTGCGCGAGCCTTCCTTGACGCTGACGACATCGCCCGCCTTCACCTGAAAGGAAGGGATGTCAACCTTGCGCCCGTTGACTTCTATGTGGCCGTGATTGACAAGCTGGCGCGCCTGACGACGCGAGGTGGAAAAGCCTGCGCGATAGACGGCATTATCCAGACGGCGTTCGAGCAAGAACAAGAGGTTCTCGCCCGTGATGCCCTTCTGGCGCGCGGCCTTCTCGAAGTAGTTGCGAAACTGTCCTTCGAGAACAAAGTAGATGCGCTTGACCTTCTGCTTCTCGCGCAACTGCAAGCCGTAACCGACGAGGGCTTTGCCGCGCCTCATCGAATTACCGTGCTGACCGGGCGGCTGTGTGCCGCGTTTTTCAATCGGACAAGAGGGCTTGTAACAACGGTCGCCCTTCAAGAAAAGTTTTGCGCCTTCCCGGCGGCACAAACGGCACACCGCATCTCTATACCTAGCCAATTCTTTTTTGCCTCCAGTCTAGAAACCAGACGGAAAAGTTTACAGGCCGCGAGCTCGCTGGCCCTTCATCCTTTAGGTCCAAAAAAAGTGACGGGTGACGAGCGACGGTTAACAGGTTAAGAGTTTTTCTCTCATCATCTGTCACTCGCCACTCGTCACTGTCTCATTAAACTCTGCGACGCTTCGGGGGACGGCAACCGTTGTGCGGAATCGGCGTCGTGTCGCGGATTATCATAACGCGGATGCCCGCGTTGTTAATCGCGCGAATCGCAGACTCGCGGCCACCGCCCGGCCCTTTAACGCGCACTTCACATTGCTGCATCCCCGCGTCTTTGGCCTTGTTCGCGGCCTCGTAGGCGGCCTGCTGCGCGGCGAACGGCGTGCCCTTGCGTGAGCCGCGAAAACCGCGCGCGCCCGAAGAGGACTGCGCTATCAGATTGCCTTCGAGGTCGGTTATAGAGACCATCGTGTTATTAAACGAGGCCGCGATATAAACGATCCCGACGGGGATATTCTTCTTCTCTTTCTTACGAAAGACTTTCTTTTTTCCGGTTGCTTTTGCCATAACTCAGTTATCAGTGCTCTGCTGTTATTTCTTGCCCGGCGCTTTCTTCTTGGCGATGGTTGCGCGGCGTGGCCCTTTGCGCGTGCGCGCGTTGGTGTGCGTGCGCTGTCCGCGAACCGGCAGCCCGCGACGATGACGAAGGCCCCGATAGCAACCGATGTCCATCAAGCGCTTGATGTCCATCTGAACGCGTTTGCGCAGGTCGCCTTCAATCTCGCCCTGCCCTTCGAGGATCGAGCGGATGCGTCCCAAATCATCTTCGTTCAAGTCGCGGATACGCGTATCCGGGCTGACCTGCGCCTCATTGAGGATAGAGGTCGCGCGCGAGCGACCGACGCCGTAAATATATGTAAGACCAATCGCCGCACGCTTGTTGGGCGGAAGATCAATGCCTGCTACACGAGCCATTCCTTTACTCCATTTTGGATTCTAGATTATTGGACCAATCTAAAATCGTTTTACCCTTGTCGCTGTTTATGCTTCGGGTTTGTGCAAATCACTCTCACCACGCCCTTGCGGTGAATGATCTTGCAGTTATCACACATCTTTTTGACTGAAGCCCGTACTTTCATCTCGTTGACACCCGGCTCTCTTTAATGGTCCGAAAACTCCAACACTTACTTATAGCGGTAAGTGATGCGACCGCGATTCAGATCGTAAGGCGAGAGTTCGACGAGCACGCGGTCGCCGGGAAGAATGCGTATAAAATGCTTGCGCATCTTGCCTGAAATGTGCGCAAGCACTTCATGCTTATTATCTTCGAGTTCAACGCGAAACATCGCGTTCGGCAGGGTCTCGCGAACCGTCGCCATGACCTCTATCGCCTCTTCCTTCGCCATACCCTTCTTCAGGTTAAATTTGCGCCCACCGACAAACTGTAAATAATAACATGACTTAGAGGGTTTGCCAAGTCAGTAGGCGGCTTTCGGCGCGTCGTACGAGGATAAAACAGGCTCGACCGGCTCCTTCGCTTCGGCCACGCGGGTCAAGACCTGCGGGCCGTCCTCCGTTATCGCAATCGTATGCTCTACGTGCGCGCTCGGTTTCCCGTCGAGCGTGACCACGGTCCAGCCGTCCGCGAGCACTTTCGTGCGCTGGGTGCCGATATTGACCATCGGCTCGACGGCGAAGACGTACCCGTTTCTAATCTTGACGCCCTTGCCGGGCGTGCCGTAGTTGGGAATTTGCGGGTCTTCGTGCATGCGCCGACCGATGCCGTGGCCGACGTATTCGCGGACCACTGTATAACCATGAGATTCGGCGTGGTTCTGCACGGCCCAACCGATGTCGCCCAGGTGCTTGCCCTCACGGCACTGCTCTATGGCAAGCTCAAGCGATTCTTCCGCGACGCGTATCAGATGTCGAAGCTCCTCGCTGATTTTCCCGACGGGAACGGTCGTCGCGGTATCGCCGACGAATCCTTCGAGCGTCGCGCCGCAATCAATCGAGAAGATGTCGCCCTCCTTCAATTTGTAATTGGAAGGAAAGCCGTGGACGACCTGTTCGTTGACGGAGGCGCAGATGGAGAAAGGAAAGCCATGATAGCCCTTGAAGGTCGGCAGCGCGCCCGCGTCGCGTATCATCTTTTCCGCCGCCTGGTCCACTTCGAGGGTCGTCACACCGGGCTCTACCATCCGGCGCAATTCCTGAAGCACGCGCCCGACGAGTTGCCCGGCGGCGCGCATCTTCTCAATCTCTCTCCTGGACTTCCCGATAATCATTTGAACGAGTAACAGGTGACAGGCGTGACAGTTCAGAATAAGAGAAAAGCTATTCTGTCACTTGTCAGCCGTCACTATCCTTTCTATGTCGGCGTAAATCTCTTCCGGCTCGCGCGTGCCGTCAACGCGGTGCAGGCGATTCTCCGCCGCGTAGTAATCAAGGAGCGGGCGCGTCTGCTCTTCGTAAGTATTGAGACGCGCTTTGACGGTCTCAGGGTTATCGTCCGCGCGGTGCGTCAGTTGAGTTTCGGGATGCAGGTCGCAGACGTTATCGGTCTTCGGCGGCTTGAAATAAACGTTGTAGATTTCGCCGCAGACGGGACATGTGCGACGCCCGACCATACGCTTTTCCAGCAACTCAAGCGGAACGTCAACCAGCACCGCCTGTATCCTGTTGCCCTGCTCGACGGCCAGTTTCTCAAGCATCGCGGCCTGCGCGGGCGTGCGAGGAAAGCCGTCAAGAATATAGCCGTATTTGCAATCTTCGCGTCCGGTACGTTCGCGCACGACGCGCACCGTGAGATCGTCAGGGACAAGTTGGCCCGCTTCCATGATGGCGCGGACCTCTTCCGCGAGAGGCGTGCGCGCCTCCTTCAACGCGCGAAACATATCGCCCGTCGAAATCTGCGGCAGTTGCAGACGCTCCTGCAAGAGACGCGCCTGCGTCCCCTTGCCCGCGCCCGGAGCGCCCATCAAGACGATGATCTTGCTCATGTTGGATTTTAGATGCTACGCCCTGCGCCCGCGCAGGCGACCGCCGCCGCCGAGGAATCCCTCGTAGTTACGCATGACGAGTTGGGCTTCGATTTGCGCGACGGTATCCATCGCCACGCCGACCAGAATGAGAAGGCTCGTCCCGCCGAAATAGAATTGATAACCCATCCCCGTGGGAATCCATCCGAGGCCCGGCGTATTGCTCACAAACTGGTCCAGCCAGGTGCCTATGAAGGGCAGGCGCGCGACCTTGAAGCCGCTCAACATAATCTGCGGGACGAGCGCGACGAAGGCCAGATAGAGCGCGCCGACGGTCGTGAGCCGCGTCATGATAGTGTTCAAGAATTCGGCAGTCGCCCTGCCGGGCCTGATGCCGGGCATGAAACCGCCGTGCTTGCGCAGGTTGTCCGCCACTTCCTCCACGTTGAAAACGATGGAGATGTAAAAGAAGGTGAAGAGCACGATGAGCGTGATGAAGACCAACTCGTAATAAGGGTCGCCGCCGTGAAAGCCGCCGAAGAAACCGTAAATCTTGGCCCACGCTCCGTTCTGATTATTCGGGTCGGGCGGGAAGGCGGAAAAGAGCGTCTGCGGCATCGCCAGCACGGAAGAGGCGAAGATGACCGGAATGACGCCGCCCATGTTGACCTTGAGAGGCATCGTCGTCTGTTGCCCGCCGACCATCTGCCGACCGACGTGACGCTTGGCATAACTGACGGGCACTTTGCGACGGCCCGATTCAACCAGGACGATGAAGGCTATCAAAGCTATCAGGGCCACGACCAGCGCGATGACGCCGAGCGTCTCCATCACGTCGCCGGTGCTGACGCGTCCCCAGACCTGTAGGACGCCGCGCGGCAATCCTATGATGATGCCCGCGAAGATGAGCAGCGAGATGCCGTTGCCGACGCCGCGCTCGGTAATCTGTTCGCCGAGCCACATGACGAAAATCGTGCCGGTTGTGAGGGTCAGCACGGTCGTCAGTAAGAAGCCCCAGGTGTTCGCGCCGACGCCGTTGACTTGCAGCCAGTGCGCGACGAAGGAGGTCTGGATGCCAGCCAGCCCGACCGTCAGATAGCGCGTCCACTGGTTAATCTTCGCCCGTCCCATCTCGCCCTCTTCCTGCAACTTTTTCAACTGCGGCGAAACGACCGTCATCAACTGCAAGATGATGGAGGCGGTGATATAGGGCGTGACGCCGAGGGCGAAGACGGAGATGGTGCGAAAGTTGCCGCCGGAAAAAAGGTCCAGAACGCCGAGCAGCGTTCCGCTCACGTCGCGCCAGACCGCGTCGAGCCTGTCCTTGTTGATGCCGGGCGCGCCGACGTGCGCGCCGAGGCGATAGACAATCAGCAACCCCAGCGTGAAGAAGATGCGCTTGCGCAAATCCGGGACTTGGAACATGTTGCGAACGGCGGCTAAAAACTTTTCCATATCAGTGCCTCTTGCGAAAGAGAAAGTTCGGTGCCCCTCACGGCGCGATGCTTCGATTATGCTTACAGGCGTTGGAACGTGCAAGCCCAAGTGTCAGACATCTCGTCAAACGAAACCACCGGAGACAGCCGCGCATCTGCTTTTACCAACTCACCAAAAGCGCGGCAAACTCCAGTGGTCTCAAAGGCGGCTGGTCCTGGCCCCTGGTAATCTATCCTAGCGGCTGTGCGCCCGCGTCCTGCTGTTCGGCGGGGATGCGCGTAATCAGTGTGGCCGCGCCGCCCGCCTTCTCTATCTTCTCGCGCGCGCTCTTGGTGAAGCGGTGCGCGGAGATGCGCAAGGCTTTGGAAATCTCGCCCGTGCCGAGCACGACGACATCTCGCTTGGCTTTCTTGATGAGGCCGCGCTCGTGCAGGAGCTCCGGCGTCACTTCTTCGTTGGCCTCGAAATTCTGGTCCAGCGAGGCGAGGCTCACTTCAATCCACTCTTTCTTGAAGATGTTGGTGAAGCCGCGTTTCGGCAGGCGACGATGAAGGGGCATCTGCCCGCCCTCGAAGCCGACCTTGCCGGAATAGCCCGAACGGGATTTCTGTCCTTTGTGACCGCGCCCGGCAGTCTTGCCGAGACCCGAACCGGGTCCGCGACCCAGCCGCTTCTTCTTATGCGTTGAACCTTCCGGCGCGTGAAGATTATTGAGACCGATAGCCATGTTGCTTTACTCCGTTTATTCGATGATGCGCAGAAGGTGCGGCACTTTCTCGACGAAGCCGCGCGTGGCGGGCGAGTCTGTGCGCTCTACGACCTGGTTCAATTTCGTCAGGCCGAGGCTGCGGACGATCTGCTTGTGCGTCTTCGGGGCGGCGATGAAGCTCCTGTAATACTGTATCCGAATCGTGCCGCCCGCGCCGGACTGCTCTTTCTTCTCTTGCTGCTCTGCCATGTTCAAAACCTCTTTGAGGGTCAATGGTGAACGTGAGAATTGCTATCTCACATTCAAACGCTTGCCCGGTTTTCTATTCGACTGCTCGCGTGCTCTCTAAAGCTCTTCGACCTGCTTGCCGCGCAGGCGTGCCAACTCCATAGGGTCTTTCATTCTGAGAAGGCCGTCGAAGGTGGCGCGCACGACGTTGTGCGGGTTGGTCGAACCGAGCACTTTCGTGCGGACATCGTGGACGCCGACGGCCTGCATGACGGCGCGCACGGCTCCACCGGCGATGACGCCAGTGCCTTCGGAAGCTGGTTTGAGCAGGACGCGGCCCGCGCCGTA
Organism: Blastocatellia bacterium; assembly: GCA_034665545.1. GTDB lineage: Bacteria > Acidobacteriota > Blastocatellia > Pyrinomonadales > Pyrinomonadaceae > DASYML01. Next base: position 675 of record JAXDFO010000462.1, on the reverse strand, counting down.
CTCGCCGATTAAAGGATGCGGCAGCGTGTTCTTCATCAAGGGCACGCGAATCAAATTTTTCTTGGCCGCCTCGATGGCCTTCTTGATGGCGAGGGGCACTTCGCGCGCCTTGCCCGTGCCGAAGCCGACGTGGCCCGCCTCGTCGCCCACGACCACGAGCGCGGCGAACGAGAGGTTCTTGCCGCCCTTGACCACTTTGGTCACGCGGTTAATCGAGATGACCTGGTCCTTAAGGTCCAGGCCCTGCGCCGTAATTCTGTGCTTGGGTTGTCTCATGTGCTATTCCTGATTGCCTGCGGCTTCTGCCGCTTCGCCGCCCTCTTGAGGCGCGGCTTCATTCTGATTCAAACCGGCTGAGCGCGCCGCGTCCGTCAGTGCCTTGATGCGACCGTGATATAGATAGCCGCCACGGTCAAAGACCACCTGACTGATCCCGGCGGCCTGCGCGCGTTCGGCGATGGTCCTGCCGATACGCTCTGCGGCCTCCAGGTTGCCGCCCGTCGCCCCGCGCAAATCCTTCTCGGTCGTAGAAGCGGAGGCGAGCGTCTGCCCGCGCTCGTCGTCTATCACCTGAGCGTAAATATGATTAAGGCTGCGATAGATTGCCAGTCGCGGACGCTCAGTGGTCCCGCGCACTTTCCGGCGAATCCGTTTATGAATCGCGTTGCGAACTTC
>JAXDFO010000461.1:0-10382 GCA_034665545.1 Blastocatellia bacterium | reverse complement strand
AAATTATTTTCCCTCTAACTTCTTGAGAGCTTCAAGCGCGCCCTCCGCGTTGGCGTACTTCGGGTCCACTTCGAGAGCCTTCCTGTAAAACTGTATGGCGAGCTCCTTGTCACCATTATTCATGTATGCTTCGGCGAGGCTATCGTAGGTGTTCGCGGATTGAGGGTAGGCTTCGGTGTTGAGTTTCAGAATGTCAATCGAGTCTTTAATCTTGCCGCTCCTCATGAGACCGTAGCCGAGATTGTTGATGTAGTCCTCCGAAATCAAGTTGGAATCCGGCTGATGTTCTTTCAGTTGGCGGTATAACTCTTTGAAGCTGGCCGTCCCTTTTTCAGTGATGAGGTCTTGCACGACCTTGTTCGAGAAGTCATCGAAGGGGTCGTTGGTCTTCATCTCCTGAACGGCTTTGACAGGGTCGCGTTGGAGATTGGTCTTGGCGATTTGCAACTGCCTGGCATAGTCTGTCGGAACATCCGCGAGCATGCGCGCGAGTTGCGCGGCGGGCAGCCAGCGACCGCGAACCATCACGCCCGCAGGATGCGCCGCGCGCCCTACATCCTGCAAAGGATTTCCGTCAACCAGAATGAGGTCCGCGCGCTTGCCCGTCGTGACCGTGCCGAACTCGCTTGAGCCGCGCAGGAAATCCGCAGGGTAGAGCGTGCCCCCGCGCAAAGCTTCGTAGGGCGTGAAGCCTATTTCCACCAGATGCTGTAACTCTTCGTGAACGGAGAAGCCGGGCACGACTCCAGGGTTCATGGCGTCTGTCCCGACCATGATGCGGACGCCGTCCCTGTGCATTTCCTGGACCAGCTTCTTTTGAAACGCGAGAGCCTTCGTCAAGTCCGCGCGCCCCTTATCGTTGCCGAATCTCTTCTCGTAATCATTGCTGCCGGGTTCCCAGGTCTCTTCTATCCAGGGAGCCAGATATTTCGTCTCCGGCCTCGACAGCAGCCCGCGCAAGTCCGTCGCCTGTTTCAGAATGTGGTCGTAAGCGACGAGCGTTAGTATCACCTGCACATGAGCATCGCGCGTGAGCGCGGCGGCTTCGGGGATGCGGCTCTCGTCGTCAACCTTATGGTTGAAGAAGGTGTAGATATACTCTTCTGCGTGGGCCACGGCCTGGCCCGCCTTGAGCACGCCTTCGAGACCGGGTTCGCGCGGGATGTGGCCGACGTAAAGCATGTTGTGCTTTTTGGCCTCCGCGATGAGCACTTCATAAGCCTCTTTGGAAACCCCGTTATAAATCTTTATCGAATCATAACCGGCGCGGCTCTGCTCTTCGACAAGCTGGCGCGCCTCTTCCGCTTTTTGGGCCGTGCGGATGGTCGGGCCGCAGGTGTAAATTGTTGGACCAATTAACTCCCCGCGAGCTATCCGGTCGCGCCAGAGAAGATGAGCGGGTCGCCCGTTCAGGTTGTAGACGGTCGTCACGCCGTTCGCCAGGTAGAGCGCGAATTCCTGAGTCGAGTGCATGTGAACGTGCATGTCCGTGAGGCCGGGCATCAGGTATTGACCCTTGCCGTCAATCCGTTGCGCGCCCGCAGGAATCTTCGTTGAAGTGGCCGGGCCGATCTCGCTGATGCGCCCTTCGCGGATGATGACGGTCTGATTCCGGAGCGTTCCGTCCCTGTCCATCGGGACGACGTTGACGTTGACGAAGGCCGTGACCGGGCTCTTTATCTTTGTAGATGAATGATGAAGGGGAAGCGCGAACGCGCTTATCTGCAAGGCGATAATCAGCCACGCGCTTAAAATGGATTTGAGTTTCATGGACGTGTCCTCTTAACGAGATTCAGAAAATACAGAAGTGAGACATAAAACCGGCCTCTTACCAAAGAGAACACCGCACGCGCCTCTTTTGTGGCAATTGATTCGACTCTCTTTTCCTGGCCCTTTAATTCTAAGGCCGCGAGCGGCCCTTTCGCTGCGGTGTGGACAGTTCATACGTAAATCGGCCATAATAATCGCTTTTAGCGCGACCTGGTTTTCACGTCATTCTATTTAACGCACAGAAAGGAATCGTTTTATCGTGGAACTCACGCTGGTCTCTGTTATCTCAATCCTGTCAATGGCCTTTGCCATGCTGCTCATCCGAGGCGCCGGGACACCGCTTAGTAAGCGTTTCTCAATGCTGGTCCAAAAAACTCGCCGCCACGCGCTGCCCGTCGCGGCGATGCTGGCCGTGCTAGCTATCGGGGCTTCGTCTGCGCTGGCCCAGAGGGGGGCGACGCCGGGCGATGCGCGCGGCAATGGTCCATCTCAGCAAGCCGTTACGCATGAGGCGGGCGGCGAGGCCAACCTGGTCGTGCCGGACCTCTCGAAGGTCTCTTTCGTCGGCGGCTTCAACGGCCACTCGATGCTGCTGGTCGGTCTTATCGTCTGCTTTCTGGGGCTGGCGTTCGGGATGGCTATCTTCTTCGACCTCAAGAACCGTCCCGTTCACAGGTCCATGCGTGAGATTTCGGAACTCATCTACGAGACGTGCAAGACCTACCTCATCACGCAGGGCAAGTTCATCCTCATCCTGGAGATTTTCATCGCCATCGTTATCCTGCTCTACTTCGGACTGCTGATGAAGTACGACGCGGCGCGCGTGATTATCATTCTGCTCTTCAGTCTGGTCGGCATCGCGGGCAGCTACGGCGTGGCGTGGTTCGGCATTCGCGTCAACACCTTCGCCAACTCGCGCACGGCCTTCGCCAGTCTTGAGGGCAAGCCCTACCCGATTTATGCGATTCCCTTGCGGGCGGGCATGAGCATCGGCATGATGCTCATCAGCGTCGAACTGCTCATCATGCTCTGCATCCTGCTCTTCATCCCAGGAGACTACGCCGGGCCTTGCTTCATAGGCTTCGCCATCGGTGAATCCCTCGGCGCGGCGGCCCTGCGCATCGCGGGCGGCATCTTCACGAAGATTGCAGACATCGGCTCTGACCTCATGAAGATTGTCTTCAAGATTAAGGAAGACGACGCGCGCAACCCGGGCGTTATCGCGGACTGCACGGGCGACAACGCGGGCGACTCCGTTGGCCCAAGCGCGGACGGCTTCGAGACTTACGGCGTGACCGGCGTTGCGCTCATCACCTTTATTCTGCTCGGCGTGCGCGACCCTAGAGTTCAGGTCCAGCTTCTCGTCTGGATTTTCGTCATGCGTATCATGATGGTCATCGCCAGCGCGCTCGCTTACTTCGTCAACGAGGCGATTGCCAAAGCGCGTTACGCGAACGCCGACAAGATGAATTTTGAATCGCCGCTCACGTCGCTCGTCTGGATTACGTCCTTCATCTCTGTGACGCTGACGTACATCGTTTCCTACTTGATGGTCCCTGTGCTCGGCGGTGACGCGTCGCTCTGGTGGAAGCTGGCGACGATTATCTCTTGCGGCACGCTGGCGGGCGCGGTTATTCCAGAACTCGTCAAGGTCTTCACTTCGACCGAATCGAGGCACGTCAAGGAGGTCGTCACGTCATCGCGCGAGGGCGGCCCGTCGCTCAACATTTTGTCGGGCCTCGTGGCTGGCAACTTCTCAGGCTACTGGCTCGGCATCAGCATCGTCGCGTTGATGGGGATTGCTTATTACTTCAGCACGATGGGCCTCGGCGCGTTGATGTTGGTCCCGGCGGTCTTCGCCTTCGGGCTGGTCGCGTTCGGTTTTCTGGGCATGGGCCCAGTGACGATTGCCGTTGACTCTTACGGTCCTGTGACGGACAACGCGCAGTCCGTTTACGAACTCTCGCTCATAGAGCAGATTCCGGGCATAGAGGCGGAGATTCAGAAGGACTTCGGCATCAAGACCAACTTCGAGCGGGCCAAGCATCTCCTCGAAGAGAACGACGGCGCGGGCAACACCTTCAAGGCGACTGCCAAGCCCGTGCTCATCGGCACGGCTGTCGTCGGCGCGACGACGATGATCTTCTCCATCATGATGACGCTCACGCACGGCTTGACCGTGGACACGCAGAATCTCTCGTTGCTTCACGCGCCCTTCGTCCTGGGCCTCATCACGGGCGGCGCGATTATCTACTGGTTCACGGGCGCATCCATCCAGGCGGTCACGACCGGCGCATATCGCGCGGTCGAATTCATCAAGACCAACATCAACCTGGACGTTGAGAAAGCGTCAGTCGAAGACAGCAAGAAGGTGGTAGAGATTTGCACGAAGTACGCGCAAAAAGGGATGTTCAATATCTTCCTGACCATCTTCTTCTCGACGCTGGCCTTCGCCTTTATAGAGCCTTTCTTCTTCATCGGCTATCTCATCTCCATCGCCGTCTTCGGTCTCTACCAGGCGATTTTCATGGCGAACGCGGGCGGAGCATGGGACAACGCCAAGAAGATTGTCGAAGTTGAACTCAAAGCGAAGGGCACGCCCTTGCACGATGCGACGGTCGTCGGCGACACGGTGGGCGACCCCTTCAAGGATACTTCGTCGGTCGCTCTCAACCCTGTCATCAAGTTCACCACGCTCTTCGGACTGCTGGCCGTAGAGTTGGCCGTCAAGCTGACCAACGATTCCGGCGCGATGGTCACGAACATTCTGTCGGCCATCTTCTTCCTTATCTCGATGGCCTTCGTCTGGCGCTCTTTCTACGGCATGCGTATCGGCTCGGAAGGGCTGGACACCAAAGTTAAAGAGATGGGCGCGGATAGAGAAGGAATCGCGGCGGACTAATTAATGGTCCTGAAAAGTGTGAGACCGCCAGCGCCGCTTACAGGCTCTGGCGGTCTCGGCTTTTTTTATTCGCCCGGGAGATTTAAGGTTGCAGGTTTCGGTATTCGAGTTTAAATTACTTTGAAGCCTGAAATCTTAAACTGAAACTCTCTCTCTCTGGAAGGGCAGCGCGCATGAAAGAGATTCGTTCCATTCTTTTTCCGACGGATTTTTCCGCCGTCGCCAATAGCGCGTTGCCCCTCGCCATCACGCTCGCCGCCAGATTCGGCGCGACCATCCAGGCGCTTCACATTACGGACGGCGGCGACCCGCACATCACGGAAAGCTCGCGTTATGAATTTCCTGAGTTGCCCGCAGGCACGCCCTCGCAGGTCCAATTAAAGGAAGCGGTGGTCCAGAAAACTTTAGACGACCCTTCCGAGATTATCATGCGTGAGGCAGAGGGGCGCGATTGCGATTTAATCATGATGGCCTCGCATGGCCGCTCGGACGTGGCGCAGTTTTTTCTGGGCCGGAGCGTCGCAGAGCGCGTCGCCAGGGATTCCATCATCCCCGCCATCATCGTCAGGCTCTACGGGCCGCGCCGGACGACGCGCCCGATTGACCGCTTCGCGCGCATCGTCTACGCGACGGACCTCGCGGAACACACGCGCGGCATCCTGCCGACCGCCGCCAGCATCGCGCATCGCACCGGAGCGCAACTGACGGCCCTCTGCGTTTTCGATGAAGGCGACGAGCAGCCTGCTGATGGAGGAAAAGCTATCCTCGAAAAATTTTTCGCGGACGCCGGGGCCGTGGAATCATCCTGGGATTGCAAGACGGTGCGCGGCGGCGTAGCCGAAGCCGTCCTTGAATACGCAGAGACTAATGAGGTTGACCTCATCGCCACGACAACGGCTCTCTGCTCCGGCGGCGATCCTGAATTGACCGGCACGGCGGAGTTCATCATCCGCAACGCGCCCTGCCCGGTCCTCTGTGTCAGACCATAAATCTTGGGAGTTGAGAAAACGTGAACACTTCATATGCTAAAGCTGAGACATTGACGGGCGTAGTTTTTGGACCAGTAAATTGGGTGCGATCCGTGGCGCTGGTCGTGGCTTTCAGCCTGTTGACCGCGCTGGCGGCGCAGGTGGTGATTCCGCTTCCGTTCAGCGACGTGCCCATCACGGGCCAGACCTTCGCGGTGCTCTTGACGGGCGCGTTGCTGGGGTCGCGTTTGGGCGCGCTGGCGATGCTCGCTTATTTGATTGAAGGCGCGAGCGGGCTGCCCTTCTTTTACGCGGGCCACGGCGGGCTGCTTCATCTCTTCAACCCGCTCACAGCCGGTTATCTACTCTCTTACCCGGCGGCGGCCTTCATCGTCGGTCTTCTCGCCGAGCGTGGATGGGACAGACGCTTTCTGACGGCGGCGGCGGCGATGTTCATCGGCTCCGTTTTAATCTTACTGAGCGGCTGGGCCTGGCGCGCTCGCTTCATGTCCGCCGAACAGGCTTTCATCACGGGCGTCGCGCCTTTTCTACTTGGCGACATCATCAAGATACTGCTCGCGGCGGCAGCCCTCCCCTCCGGCTGGTCCATCCTAAGAGCAAGTAAGAAGTAGTAAGGCCGTTGTGATGAAGGATGAGAGATGAGCTATTGAACGGTTGAATAGCTCATCTCTCATCCTTCCCAATTCCGACTTCCGACCTGCTTTTATGTACGTGTTGAAGGTGCGCTCGCGCGAGCGCGAAGAGATGTTGGAGATAACGGAAGAGGTGCGGCGGAAGTTGAATGAGTCCGGCGCGCGCGAGGGCGTCTGCGTGCTTTATGTTCAGCACACGACCGCCGGGCTGACCGTCAACGAGAACGCGGACCCGGACGTGCCGCGAGATATGCTGCACGCGCTGCGCACGCTCCTGCCGCAGCACGGCATGGGCTTTCGTCACGGCGAAGAGAACTCCGACGCGCACATCAAGGCCAGCCTCTTTGGCCCAAGCGTGACCGTCCCCTTCGCCGACGGCGAACTCCTGCTCGGACGCTGGCAGGGTATCTTCCTTTGCGAATTTGACGGCGGGCGCGAGCGGCGCGTCATCATGATGTTGCGCTGAACTTTTCGTGGCCGAAGTGATTGGACCAGAAATGGATGAAGGCGCATCCCCCGCTCAACATGTTCACCAGCATAGCCCTTATGACCGTCTGGCCTCGCGCTATGACGGGGCCATGCGCCCGCTCGAAAAGTGGTTTCTCGCTCGCTTGCGCGCACGCGCCCTCGCCTCTCTGCCGGAAGATAGCCGCCTGCTGGAAATCGGCGCGGGCACTGGCCTGAACTTTCCCTTCTATCCTCAGGCGACACGCGGCGCGGCCAGCGAGCCTAGCCGCGAGATGCTCAAAATCGCGCGCGTCAAAGAGAGACCGCGCGGCGTAAACCTGGTCCAGAATTGCGCGGAGTCGCTTCCCTTCCCTGATGCTTCATTCGACGCGGCGTTCGCCACGCTCGTCTTCTGCTCTGTCGTCTCGCCCGCCGCCTGTTTCGCGGAATTGCGCCGCGTCGTGCGGCCCGGCGGCATCATCGTGCTACTCGAACACGTGCGCCCGGAAGGACTGCTTGGCCCGCTCTTCGACGCGCTGAGTTTGTTCACCGTCGCGCTCTTTGAAGACCATTTCAATCGCCGCACGGCCTTCGCAGCAGAGCGCGCGGGACTCAGACTTCTCAAGCAAGAACGCCTCGCCCTCGGCATCATCAACATCATCGAACTGAGAAACGAGTCATGTCTCTGATGAAAGCCTCTGCATGTGTCAGCGTCGGATGCCAGGGATGGAATTACGATGACTGGATAACTGGTCCAGCGAGCGGCGACAAAGTTTTTTACCCGCAGGGCACGCGCGCCGCCGCGATGCTAGAAATCTACGCGCGCGCGTTCGGGACGGTCGAAGTTGATTCGACCTTTTACGCGATTCCTTCCGCGCAAACAATAGAGGGCTGGAACAGGCGCACGCCGCAGGGCTTCACCTTCTCATTAAAATTGCCGCAGGAGATAACGCACGCGCGCGGCTTGAGGGACGGCAGCGCGGCCTTGCTCGCGGAGTTTTGCGAGCGGGCGCGGATGCTCGGAGACAAGCTGGCGGCGGTCCTCATTCAACTGCCGCCGCAGTTCCTGGCCGTGCCTGAGAACAAGCAGGCGTTGCGCGAATTTCTGCCGCAACTGCCGCGCGACATTCGCTTCAGCATAGAATTTCGCAGCGCGGACTGGCTGCGTCAACGCGGGCTGGCGGAGTTTTTACGTAAGTGTAATGTCGCCCTCGCGCTCGTAGAGGGCCAGTGGCTTGCGCTTGAAGATGTCCGGCGATTCGCTTCCGAACCGGGCGCGGATTTCGCCTACGTGCGCTGGATGGGCCCACGCAACCTGACGCGCTTTGACATCGTACAGCGACCGCAGGCTGAGAACTTGCTTGACTGGTCCAAAATAGTCGCCGGGTTATGCGAGCGCATCCCGCGCGTCTATGCCTACTTCAGCAATTTTTATGAGGGCCATGCGCCCGCCAGCGCGAACAAGTTGAAACAATTCCTGGGCCAATCAGTGGTCGAGGCGCGCGATTTAGAGGACCAGCCTTCGCTGTTTTAACTAAAGGTCCAAGAAAGCGGGCTTCAGCGGTCTGCGTCCTCGCCGAGTTGCTTCATTATCAAGGCGAATTTTTCCACGTCTTCGCTCGTGCGCTGCATCACGCGGCGGCTTTCCAGGTAGGCTTTCCAGTGCGGCGTGTTGGTGAGGGCTTTGGTCGTCTCTTCGTCAAGCACCTGGGCCATTAATGCGATGAGGTCGCTGATGATGCGCGTGTGTTCCAGCAAAGAATCAATGATGGAGTATGCGAGACGCGCTTGCTGAAAATCTAGGTCGCGCGGGCCTGAAACATCCGCCTCGTTTCCCGCGCCCGCGCCGTCTTCCCCTGATCTCTCCGATTCACTCATAGCCTTGCTCGCTCATTCTTTCGCTTCGCTCGGAGAAGAAATTTGTTGCTCCCAGCTACCACGCACGAAGGGCAGTTCGACCACCTGCGCGGCGCGTTCTTCGTCTCCGATTAGCACGCGCACGGGCGTGCCGTGTGCCAGGTAGTCATACTTCAAATAGCCGAGCGCGATGGTCCTCTTAAGACGCGGCGAACGAATCGCGGAAGTGACGCGGCCAATCTCCTTGCCGTCCACGGTTTTGACTTGAGCCTCGCGCAAATCATGCGCGATAGCTTCGCTTTCATCATCAAGGCTGAGGCCCGCGAGCCGCTTGGCGACATGCCCGCGCCAGTGTATGCGCGCGATAATCTCCTGCCCTATGTAGCAGCCCTTCGTAAAACTCACGGCGTCGTCGAGACAGGATTCGAGGACCACGTTGGTTTCGTTCATGTCCACAAGATAACGTGGCTGGCCCGCCTCTATACGCAATATCTCGAATGCATCATGGCCGACGGGACGCGCGCCCGCCGCGACCAGCGCATCCCACAACTCTGCGGCGTCTCTCGCGCTGACGAAAATATCGAAGCCGTCCTCGCCCGTGTGCGTCGCGCGGATGACGGTCACATCCCCCTCGCGCCACTTGAGCACAGCGACGCCGTCTTGTTCCAGACGAACGTTATCCTGGCCCAGTAATGCGCCGACGATTTCAAAGGCGCGTGCGCCCTGGACAGTGAGCATGAGAGTCTCGCTTGAAAGGTCTGCGACGTGGAAATCTCCGGCGAGGGTGAAGCGTTCGAGGAGTTTCTGGACCTGCGCGTGGGTCGCATATTCGGTGTCTATCAGAAAAGAGTTGTCGCGGTTGATGACGCGCACTGTTCCCAGCAGTCGCCCCTGCGCGTTGGGGAAAGCGGCCCGCATCCAACGGCCCGGCGCAAGGGTCTTCATATCGTTGGTGATGAGACCGTTGAGGAATTGCACGGCCTCCGAGCCGCTCACGTTAATGCGGCCCCTCGTTGAGAGGTCAATCAACCCTGCGCCGCCCTCGCGCACGACCGCGTACTCGGCCCCCGTCTCGCCATAAGAGGCGGGCAGCACCCACTCGTCATGCCTGGACATGTTCGCGCCCAAACGCCTGTGCGTGGCCTCAAGCGGCAACTCACGAAACAAAAGATGTTCGACAACTTCGCTCATAAAAATTCAGGGAGTCAGGAGCCAGGAGCCAGAATGAAGAGAAGAGTCTTGAGCGTATCCTTCATCATGAAGGGTATGCTATCGCTTTTCTTCTGGCTCCTGGCTCCTGGCTTCTGGCTCCTGCCTTTCATCCTTCCGCCTTCCTAGTTGCTCTAGCGCGTGTGCGATGGCCTGGTAGTCTTGCAGTTGGGCCGCTTCACGACGATGCGAGGCCAGCACCTGCGGGCTTGGGTGATAGACGGGCACGAGAAGACGCCCGTCCCACTCATATATTTTGCCTGCGGCTTCTTTGAGAGACAGTTCATGATACTCAATGCGTCTGAGCGCATCAAGCGAGACCGCGCCGAGCGTGACGATTACGCGCGGGTTGACCGCTTCAAGCTGGCGGCGCAGAAACGCCGAGCAGTTCGCCATCTCCTGTGTCGTCGGTTTACGGTTCGCGCCTGATTCCTTGCGCGGGTTGCAGAGGACCGCGTTGGTGAAGAAGATGTCATCGCGCCTGAGATTGATGGAAGCGAGAAAGCGCGCGAGGTTGCGGCCAGACTGGTCGCCGGAAAAGGGAACGCGCGTGCGGTCGCCGCCCTGCCTGCCGGG
>JAXDFO010000460.1:0-2546 GCA_034665545.1 Blastocatellia bacterium | reverse complement strand
TCCCATTCTTCGAGCACGTTGTCGTCGCGGTCAAGGACGCGGCGTATGAGATGCTTCTCGACGCGCACGCCCTTGTTGGGAAGGGCCGAGTAGGCGGAGACCATCTGGTCCAGTGGAACCTCCGTCGCGCCGAGCGCGGAAGGCAGATACGGAGCCATCGGCGAAGTGATGCCGAAGCGACGGACCATCTGCGCGCCCGTCTGTATGCCCACGGTTTGCAGCAGGTGGACCGCAGGGATGTTCATGGACTTGGCGAGCGCGGTTTTCAAGGGCAGGTCGCCGTTGCTCGTCGAGCCATCGTAGTTGTGCGGCTGCCAGCTACCGATCTTAATTGGCGCGCCGCTCACGGTCGTGTCGGGCGTCATGCCCCACTCGATGGCCGCCGTGTAGATGAAAGGCTTGAAGCATGAACCCGTCTGGCGATAAGCCTGCGTCGCGTTGTTGAAACGGTTGGTGTAAAAATCGTAGCCGCCGACCTGCGCGATAATCTCGCCCGTCTTGGCGTTGATAGTCATCATCGCGCCCTGGACCGCAGGAATCTGCGAGAGCGTGACCTGCAAGCGATTGCTCTTTTCATCCACGCCCTTGATTTCAAACTCCGCCAGGTCGCCCGTATGAAACTCCGTCTTCGGAGCGCGATTGCCCCAGCCCATGTCTTTGGCCGTGACGGTCGCCTTGAAACTTCCGAAACGAGCTTCCGCTTCGTTCCGCGCCGCATCCACTTTCATAATGAGGCCGGTGATGTGCGTGCCCGTCTTGTAATCGTTGCCGTACCAGTCTGGGTGCTTGTAGCTCTCAAGCTGTTGCTGCGTGACGGCGGGCACGGCGGCGTTGGGGTTGGCGGGAGACGCAGTGTTATTAATTGGCCCGCTAGTATTAGTCGCGGCGATGTTGACATAAGTAGAACGCCAGCCCGCGTGCGAGCGGTCGTAACGGCGCAAGCCCTCGCGCACGACCTCTACGGCCTTCTTCTGCGCGTCCGGGTTGATGGTCGTGTAGACCTTGAGGCCGCTCTGCGCGACGCGCGTCGTGTACTTGTCCTCAAGATATTGCCTTATCTCTTCGACCGGATAAGCGAAGGGCGAGGAGCGTTCCTGCGATTGATAAAAGGCGGTCTCGGCCAGCTTGATGGGCTTGGACTTGGCCGCTTCGACTTCCGCCTGAGTGGCGAAGTTGTTCTTCGCCATCTGGTCCAATACTAAATCGCGCCGTTCCTTCGCCGCCTGCGGGCGAATGGTCGGCGAATACTCGCCTGGAGCTTTCGGTATCCCCGCGAGCAGGGCCGCTTCTTCGAGCGACAACTCTTTGGCGGGTTTGCCGAAGTATGTTTCGGAGGCGGCCTCGAAACCGTATGCGCCCGCACCGAGGAAGATGTGGTTGACGTACAACTCCATAATCTGGTTCTTCGTGTAGTAACGCTCTATCTCAAGGGCCATCGCCCATTCGGTCATCTTGCGTTTGAGCGTCTGCTCTTTCGAGAGAAAGAGATTCTTGGCGAGTTGCTGCGTCAGAGTCGAGCCGCCCTCGTGGCTCCCCGTCGTGATGTTTTTGATGACCGCGCCGACGATGCGAATCGGGTCAATCCCGACGTGGTCGTTAAAGCGCGCGTCCTCTATAGCGAGAATCGCGTTTCTCAGGACGGGCGGAATCTCTTCATACTTGAGCGGGATGCGCTTCTCCAAAGCGAACTCTCCGATGACCGTCTTGCCGTCGTCCGCATACACGCGCGTCACCTCGCTCGGACGATAAGTCGCCAGGGAAGCGACCTCGTTCGCCACGCTCGAATAGTTAAGCTGGTAAGCGGCGACGATGCCCGTCAAGCCTCCGGCAGACAGGGCCAGCACGAGCACGGCGGGCAGCCAGAAACGGCGCAGGAAATGGCGACGTTGCGCGGTCGGTTTTTCCAAACGCGCAGCCGCAAGTGAACGCCTCGGCACAGGAGCTTTTGAAGACATCTTGAGAGCTATCCTTTATTAGAGAGCGAGGCCAGAGGAGACGAGCCCCGCCAGGGTTTAGTTTCAGCGCGCAGAAACGAGAGTCGCCGCGACCTGACAAATTATAACGCAACACCAGCGCGGCGCGCGAACAGCAACGGCCCAAAAGAGGACCACTAATTCTCGCAGGGAAAATCGCACACCTCTGAAGATGATGGAAGGGTATGGCCCACGTTTCGGATTGTGGTTGCCCACAGTCCGGTGCAACTTGGCCCGCCTTGACGGGCATCTAAAGGAACAGCATAATTGCACAGTTCTTTGAGGGGGCGACAGGCTTCGACAGGAACCTGAACGCTTGAATGGATGCATGCCGGGCCTTCTCTATGCGGCTCGTTAAAAAGCGTAGGGGAAAACAATTGCCAATAATCAAGAATTGGCTCTCGCTGCCTAATTAACTTTAGCCACGAGCGTCTCGCCGCAAGTTGTTCATGCGCGCGGAGCGAGATGTCACGCAGATGAACTGGCCCGCTCCTTCGGTCCGTGGGAGCGGGTGAGAACAAAGTCGGACTAGCACGCGCAGAGGTCTTAGCCGTTTCACTGACTCTGCGCGCC
>JAXDFO010000459.1:0-2970 GCA_034665545.1 Blastocatellia bacterium | reverse complement strand
CGCGAGTCATCTCCGCCAGCCCGGCCCCTTTGCCTCCGAGGAGGTTTTTATCATCCCCGCTGCCCTCTTCAAAAAGATAGACCCACTTATGTGCGCTATCCTGTGACCTCAAAGTTTCCTCTTCGACGAGCGCTGTATTTAACATGGCTGGTTCTCTCAAGTGACTTCAGTGTCCTTTAGGTTACTACTGAATTTTCTGGATGGTGATGGTGACGGTGGCCGCTTCTCCGGCTGCGCGGTTGTAGGAGACCCAGTAGCCTGCCTTCGGATAGCGCACGATCTTATACATTGACCCGTCAACCTTCGTCTCGATCTTTGTCCCGACAACTTCCTTGTAGCCGGTCGCGCCCGTGCCTCCCATGAAATCAACTGAGATGGCCTTCACCTTCTGTGCATCGTCGTAGAAAATCTGCGCCAGTTCCTTTTCGTTGAAGGCGTAGAAATCCTGTTCATCGCTCTTTTGCGTCGGCTCGCCGAGTTTCTTGCGCACCTCTGAAGCCATCATCCCGATGCGTATGCCCTTGTATTCACTGTAGAGCGGTTCATCTGTAATGACGGCACGCGCCTGTACGGGCGCAGCAGCGGCACGCACCTTCTGCGCCCTCGCGCCTGCGCACCAATTGTTAAGACTGAGAACAGCAATCAGCGTGAGCAGTAGCAGCTTGAATGATTTTTTAGAGAGACTCATTGTATTTCTCCTTCAATAAGAACAGTGGCTCGTGATTAGATAACATGGAGAGAGGCGCGTGGGTCGGCCTCAGCGGGCGAGCGACGAAGGCCGGACACGGCGACTGGCGAATAACGCGGTCCACGTTCGAGCCGAAGAGCGTCCGCATCCCGAAGCCTGTACCCTGCGAACCCATGCAGATAAGATCAATCTCCTGCTCTTCGGCATAGTTGAGAATCTCCCTGTAGGGCTTGCCCCAGCGAACAGCTTGCTTGACCTCGCACCACAGATAAGCCTCGACGGGAACTGCTTTTTGCAGTGCGCGCGCAGCCTTGTGATATGCGCCTTCCGTACTCGAAGGAATCCATGCGATTTCCGGCCCGCCCAGGACGGGCGCGTCGAGGACATGCAACAGATGCAACTCGGCTTGATACTCCTGCGCGAGCGAGAGCGCTTGGCGCAGTGCCAGTTCCGAGTAGTCCGAAAAGTCGTGTGCGACGAGCACGCGTTTGAGCGCGACTGTGTTGGACTCACCCGCTGTCGCCCATTCGCGTTGATCCGGGTGGAGCACGAGCACAGGGCAAGGCGCAGTGCGATAAACAGATTCAGTCGTGGAGCCGAGCAGCGCGGCGCGTAAGGGTCTGCGTCTTGAGCACATCACGATGAGATCAATGCCGCGCGTCCCTGCCTCAAGCGTGATGGCTTCCGCCGGAGAATCGCCCTCAAGGATAATGCTTTCCCAATCAAGGTCCATCGTCTCGACAGCTTCAAGACCGATTGCCCTCTGGACCACTTTCTTAATCTCTTCGCGTGCCTCTGGCTGATAAACCGGGATGACGCCGACCAGTTCTTCCGCGCAGTAGCAGACGAACAGTTTCGCTTTATAGGCGCGGGCAATCGCCGCCGCATAGCGCAGGGCTTTATCCGAGTCGGGCGAGAGGTCAACGGGACAGAGAATACGTGTGATGTTCATCATGAGATTGACAGCGCCTAAAGATAACGGGCGGCTTCCTTTCCATTCAGTACATGGCAAGAGATGTGCCGCGCCAAAACCGACGTAATTTTGTTGTCAAAGATGCGTAACGATATTAGGTTGGGGATTAAGACCCTGGCGGGTTGTGGAATTATCCACAACCCGGAAAGAGGGTTCGCTTACGATTGAGCGGACGATTGTGGCAGGGGCAGAACGAGCTTGAAGGTCGAACCGCGACCCGGCATTGATTGGACTTCGACGCGACCGCCATGCGCACGCGCGATGCGCCGCACTGCCGGAAGCCCAAGCCCCGTCCCACCCTGCCGCGTGGTGAAGAAGGGATTGAAAATGAGTTCCATGTCAGTTTCACTGATGCCGCGCCCAGTGTCTCTCACCTCTATCAGCACTTCGGATTTTCCATTGGCGCTCGTCTCGCTGCTCTGACGTGAGACGCGAACTGTCACGCGGCCTTCGCCGTCTATCGCTTCGATGGCATTGAGGGCCAGATTGAGCACCGCATCTTCTATTTGCGCCGCATCTATCGAAATGATGAGAGGATCGGGTTCGGTCTCTAACTCGACGCTGACGCGGTTTCCGCGAGCCGCCGCGCCCGTCGCCTGGTCGCGCGCGAGTTGCACGGCGCGGCGCACGATTTCCGTCAGCGAGGTGAGCGCGGGATGAAGAGCGCGCGGGCGTGCGCGTTCGAGCAGTGCCCGCACAATCGCGTCAATGCGCCCCACCTCGCGCTTGACCCCTTCGAGCGCGACGCGCTCAGGGTCCGCGCCCTCGCGTCTGCGGATGAGAATATCCACCGCGCCCTGTATCCCGGCCAGAGGATTCTTAATCTCGTGCGCGAGGTTGGCGGCCAACTCTTCGATGAGCGAGAGTTGCGCGGCCCTTTGCAGTTCCGCTTCGAGTCTCTTCTTTTCCGTGATGTCCGTGTTGACGATGAGCTTGCCCCTGGCCTGGCCGCGCTCGTCACTGACCAGCGTCCAGCGCGCGTCAACGATTATCTCGCGCCCGTCCTTCGTCAACTGGTGCAGTTCGCCGCGCCACTGGCCGCGCTCTTTGAAAGTCCTTTGCGCTTCTTCACACTCAGGAGGAATCTCCCTGTAAAGAAGCTCTGTGGCCTTTTGTCCGATGGCCTCATCGCTGGTCCAGCCGTAGAGTCGCTCGGCGCTCTTGTTCCAAAAGAGGATACGGTCTTCCAGGTCACGCACGAGAATGGCATCCTGCGCTTTATCGAGCAGTGCGGCCTGCTCTCTGATCTGCTCTTCGCCGCGCTTGAGCTCGGTGATGTCGTTGCGAATCGCCACAAACTGGTAAGGCT
>JAXDFO010000458.1:0-11391 GCA_034665545.1 Blastocatellia bacterium | reverse complement strand
GAAAGTGGCCGCGCTCAAAGCGTTGGAGATAGACGACGCGCTGGCCGAGGCCCACATCTCGCTGGCCGCCATCAGAACCTTCTACGAGTGGGACTGGCTGGATGCTGAAAGAGATTTCAAACGGGGTCTCAAGCTCAACTCTCAATCAGTCAAAGCCCATCACTGGTACGCCTGCTCATTAACCTCACAGGGACGCTTCGCGGAAGGTTTCAGGGAGATAAAGCGGGCGCAGGAACTTGAGCCGCTCTCGCTCATTATCAACCGGGACGTGGGGCGGCACTACTATTTCTTGCGCCAGTATGACCGGGCCGTCGCGCAGTGTCGCAGGACGCTTGAGATGGAACCGAATTTCTTCCTGGCCCATTTCTATCTGGCCCCTGCTTATGAGCAGCAGGGGATGTACGAGGAGGCCAGCAAGGAGCTACAACAAGCCATCATCCTCTCAGGTCGGAGCGCAGCCATGGTCGTGTTGCTCGGGCACGCCTTTGCCGTGGCGGGTAGAAGAGACGAAGCTCTCGCGGTGCTCAAAGAATTAGATGAGAGAGCAAAACAAGAATATGTTCCTGCTTTCTACTCGGCCTTAATCTACTTAGGGCTTGACGATAAGGACCAGGCTTTCACATGGCTCGAAAGAGCCTATGAGGAACGCTCCACTTACTTGGTCTGGCTCAAGGTTGATCCCCTTTTCGACGGTCTCCGCGCTGATGCCCGCTTCACAGACCTCATGCGGCGGATGGGTCTCGCCTATACATGACTGGACCAGGAACGCTCGTGACGACGACGCCAGAAAAGCTCATCAGGCCATCTCTGCTCCAGTGCGTAGTGTTCATAGTGCATGAGCAAATATTGTGCGTAAGCCTGTTCGATGATTCGGCTGTAGGCGGGCAGGGCAGTGTGGCTGCCCGCGAAAAAATCTACGATGGCTGATGCCGCGTAGAAGCCGCTCCCCAACGCCGAACTGATGCCATAAGAAGAGAGCGGGTCAAAGGCGGTGGCGGCATCTCCGACGGCCAACCAACGCTCACCCGCAACCATATCAAGCCTCGCTCCGTTCGCCTGTAAGATGCGCGGCTCCATTAATGGACCATAATCACCCTCGGAAACGCGACGCAGGGTCTGCTCTGTTTCTTCGAGCAGCGCAAACCACCCGCGCGTCTTGCTTGCCTCGTGGTCCAATAAATCACTATCCGTGACGTAAACCACCATCAATTTTTCACCGGGCAAACGTGCCGAATACCACCAGCCGGATGAGGCCGCTTCGACGAGGGTCAAGCATTCGCGGATTCCTGGGCCAGTTCGAGATTGAAGCATGAGCGCGACGCCGACCAACCTGTCATAGCGTATCTGTCGCGCGCCGAGTTGACGCGCCAGGCGCGAGCGACGCCCCGTCGCGTCCACCACAAAATCGGCTTCTAGAGTCTCGTTCCCGGAAGGAGTTTGCACGTCAAGCGCCCAATGCTCATTCTGCCATGAGCATTGGACCAGCTTAGAGCCGTATCGCCAATCAGCGCCATCTTCGCGCGCCTTGTTCGCCAGGGCCGCTTCAAACTTGAGGCGGTCCAACTGCCACCCGTGGCCTTGCGTGCCGAAGATGAAATCTCTTTCGACGGGCGAGCTTGTGCCCCAGACGGAGCGATTGCCGTATGACGGGAGATGTCCGTCCTGATGTAAGTTATCGCTCAGGCCCAACCGCTCGATTATTGGACCAGCGCCCGGCGGCAAACATTCTCCGACCTTTAATTCCGGACCAGTCCGTGTTTCTAAGATGACGGGCTTGAGACCCTTCTGCGCCAGCGTTATCGCCACTGCCGCGCCGCCTGGGCCGCCTCCGACGATAACCACTCTTTGAGCCTGTGCGCGTGAAGCCATCTATAGTTGGTCTCGTCTGAGGACGCGACGACGTTTTCTGACGGGAATCTCTTCCTTCTCCGCTTTGACTTCCTGAGAGGCCATGAGCGCATGCTTTTTGGGGCTGGCATTTTCCGCTATCAAGACCTGCTGCCACGTCGCATCGCCCACGGTAAATTTATCGTCCAGTTCTGTCTCGACCCACAAACGCTCCGGCAAGCCTGCCTCCGCATAATCCTTCGGGCCTTCCTGCTGCGTGATGATGCCGACCTTATGCCATTGCGCGACGTTCTGGTTGATGCGCTGTTGATAGGATGGGCCAAAGTAGCGCAGCCATTCCTGCCTGTAGTTGAAATGTTTGAGCCTCTGTCCGAACGGCAAGCGCGTGTCCTGCACACGCTTGTAAGCCAGTTCGCTCATGACCTGATTCGGAACTCGCGCCGCCCAGAAGGAAGGCAAACGCAAGTAAGTGGCGATATCATAGCCGGAGAGGCAGCTTGCTTCGTCCGTCTGCCACGGCACGCCCATCCAGCGCGTGAGCGTGCCGGGACCGCTGGCCGCTATCGCGCCGTTCGGTCCGAGAGCAACCTCCGGTCGCAGAATCGGTCCAAAGTCATCCTGCGGTGATTCTCCTTCGGGCAATATGTTGAGACGGAAAGGCTCCTTCCACATGATAGCCTGACGTAGCGTCCAGGTCAGTTCGATGCCCGGATGAAAGGGACCGCCGAGGCAACTCTCCAGGTTGGCTTCATCGAGCGCATGCGGCTGTTCATTAACAGGATAATCTTCGAGCCTTGATGGCCTCTCGCGCAGGTTCGGGTCCGCATCGAAATCTCCTTCAGCCCATCGTTCCATCCACCTATATTGAGTCCGCGTCAGCGAGAGTTCATCCGCGCCCAGGTCCGTAAAATCTCCGAACGCGTCGCCGTAAAAGGGCGGAATCCTGGCTCCCTCTTCTGGTCCAAGACTATCTTCAAGATTGCGCAGCCATTGAAAAAATGCTGTGCGCAGTTCTTTAAACTCTTCAGCAGGGTTCGCCAACTTCTCTAACAGTTCGGGTGAGGTGAGATTGGACGGAGAGAATTGACCGAACAAAAAATCTACGCCGCCGTTGACCCACTGGCTGTCAACTAGCCGCTCGAAGACTGGATAAATATCTCGCCAGAAAGAGGGGCGTCTTGACGCTTCATCTTGCCATTTCTGGTCCTGAGAAAATTTACGGCAAAAGAGGTCGAAGACCACATCGTACATGGTCACGACGCCGTAGAGTCCAGGCCCATAATTCGGGGGCGTGACGGCCACCATCGCGGGCTCCGCCTCATACTCCGTCCCGTTGACCTTGACGGTAGCGCGCACCGTGCCATCCGAAACATCGTCATGCCACCCGTCATTGTTGGCGAAGGTGGTGGCCTGCGCGTTAGTGTACGAGGCGGAATGTCCGAAGCCTCCCAGGACCAGTAAACGGCCCTGCGCGTCCGTGCGCAACTCGCCCAGAGGCACGCGCTTTCCCATAAACTCGCCGCTATCAAACAAGACCCCGGAGGTATCCCGACCGCTGATAGTGCGTGGGCCGGGGTCAATGATGAGCGTCTTGCGCTCGTCACCCAGCGTATCCTGGTTACGATACCTGGCCTCCATAGCATAGTTGCCGAGGTCCATCGCGTTGTTGAATTGATACCAGCCAGCCTTGCGGTTAGCCAGATGAACTCGCCATGTGATGTCGGCTTCATCCGCAGTGATTTCCTTCACGGCTTCGCCCGACTCATTAAGACCATAGACGCGGAACCTGGCGGCCTGTCGCTTGACACGGCCCTCCTTATCCTTAAACCCGTTTTCGGAGCGTGGCATCTCGCCCGGCGATTCAGGACCAATAAAATATTCCGCTACGGCGTTCCCCACTCTGGCTATGCCCACCCCAGGATAAATGGCATACTGCACGATAGCTTCGTTTTCAGGCATCCGGCTTCACCTCACAGACTGACGCGTTTGAACGCTTAATCTCACTACTCGGTTCTTATTCCAGCATTAATGACTTTATATCATGACATGCATTCTATCCGACAACTTCGCTTCAGCTAAATCTATTCATATTACGCGTCCGATAAGTTTGAACCTTGCCTGGTGGGCTTTGACGATAAAGTCAAAAGCAGTACGGTATAAAGTGGCGCAAGCATTTCTGGGTGCTACATCTTGTTGGCCCAGCCGACCTTGTGTTCAAAGCCACTGTTGTGTGAATGTCGTTATCAGACGTTATGCATATCTTTTGGCGGGAACGATCTTTGAGGAATGAATTCTAAATCTGGACCGATATAAGGCGGCGAGCGCGAGACGGATTTATGAGAGTATAGGCTCTTGCTTGCTTTGGCTCCAGGGGTCTGGCAGGAATGAAGTGATGGTCGTTCCGACACCTTCCGCGCGGGCTCGTTCGTAGACCATTTGGCTGACCGCCAGGTCAAGCACTCCCAGACCGAAAGGACTGAAGATGACAGGCGTCTCGGCATCACGCCTCGCAGGCGCTGCCCCGGTGAAAATATCAGCGAGAGTACACCTGATGAAATCACGATTCCCGACCAGTTGTTCAGTCAAGTGAACGGATGTTTGCGCGCGACAGACGTGTTCGATGTCGTCCACCACATTATCACATGACAAAATGAGTTCAGGCGAAAGGTCTCTCAGTGAGATGTGCAGCAAAGTCGTTCCGGCTTTTCTCTCCGGCAGGGCGAAGATGTGCGGCTCAGGCGCGGTGGTGGCAAAACTGACCAGAGGACAACAACGAAGCACGGACTCCGCATCATCTTCAATGACGATTTCAATATCAACGGAAAGCTCGCGGCACTTATGCTCGAACCTGCGCGCGCTTCCCTCGTGCCTGTCATACAGATGGAATGCGACCACCTCCGGGCATGCCTTGAGCAGAAACCTTGCTATCTCAAAATTGATGGGGCCGCATCCGATTAACCCTGCCGCGAAAGTTCCGGTCTCGCCCCGCAGATGCATTGCAGCCAGGGCCGCGCTCGCGGCAGTACGCTTTGCGCTGATGATAGAGCCTTCGATGATGGCACGCGGCCTGCCCGTCTCAGCCGAATTCAGAATGATGACAGCCGATGCCCTGTCCAACCCTGCGTCGTGGTTCCCCGGAAACGAGGCGATCCATTTAATCCCCGCGACCTCGAATTTCTGGCCCAGATAAGCAGGCAGCGCGATGATTCTGTTTCGCGGCTCTTGCGGAAAACGTAAAAAAGTTGATTGCGGCAAGGAACTATCCGCGCCTGCATGAGCCTCGTAGGCCGCCCGCACCGTGCGCATCAACTCATGCTCCTGCCCCTGTAAGAGCGCGCGCACTTCATCACCCTTGAGAATCAATACATCATCATCGAACAAGGTCTTTATCCCTCTCTTCCGTTTTTGTTCTGAAAATTTTGCCGGACCACTCAATGCGAATGGATGACGGGTTGAAGTTTTTGGTCCACCGAAGCATGCTCCCAGAGACGCGAGACATCGCCGAAATGTTCGAGCACCCAGGCGTCGGAATAGATAGTATCCAGGTAGCGTTCTCCGCGATCAGGAAAGATGAGGACGCAGGTTGAGCCTGCCTCTATGAATGTGTGGGCCCGCTCTGCGGCGATGAACACGCCGCCCGAAGAGCCGCCCGCCAGGATGGCTTCATGCCGCACCAGACGGCGGCAGCCGACGACGCAATCCAGGTCCGTGACATGTATGCACATTTGAGCTAAGTCAGGACGGTAGAGCCGTGGGACCACGGCAGCGCCGTGCCCCGGAATGAGGCGTCTGGTTCGAGGGCTGCCGAAGATCGCGCTGCCGACCGCATCCACGGCAATCACCCTGGTCTTCAAGTCGTTCTCACGAATATATTCGGCGCAGCCTCTGAGCGTGCCGCAGGTGCTCGTCGCACAGAAGATGTAATCAAGCTCTCCATCAAGCGCGAGCATGACCTCCCGCATCGTTCGGTGATGAGCATAAGAGTTATACTCATTAGAATATTGAGCGGGCCAGAAACTATGCTCGATGGTCGAGAGAAGATGCTCCACGCGATTGATGCGCGCCTGTAGGTATTCTCCCGTTTCCGGGTCCGGTTCGGAGACCAAATCTATCCTGGCCCCGTAGGTTCTGAGGATGTCTATGTTCTGCGAAGTGGCCTTCGGGTCAACGACGCAGATGAAGGTCAGCCCGTAGTAGGCACAGGCCTGGGCCAACCCGATGCCCATGTTGCCGGAGCTCGATTCTATAACCACTGTCCCCGGTTGAATCTCTCCAGTTTCTATCCCGCGATTGATAATGCTCATGGCCGTGCGGTCCTTGATGCTCCCGCCCGGATTCAAGCCTTCCAACTTCGCATAAAACCTGATGTCTGCCTGCGGGGAGAGGCTTCTGAGCCGCACGAGCGGTGTGTTGCCTATCACGGACAGGACGCCTTCATTCGTTACTCTCATGTTCCGCCCTTCTTCGCGTTGTTTGAAATTTGAGGTGGTGGTGTGAATCAATCCGGCAGCTACGACAAGCGGCTTTGCGGCTCGTCTGCGGATGCGCGATGGTGGCTGCGTTTAAAAAATTGAGAGGGGAAGAGGGTGAGTTACGCTTTCATGGATGGCGCGCGATTCATTTTTATACGGGCCTGTATCTCAACTGTGCGAAGCCAGTCTTTGTACTCCTGATAACGATTCTTGCTGGCCGCGACCAGCGGCAGCAAGACCGGCCTCAACATAAAGAGGAAGTCTCGTTCTTTGAGCGCGCCCGTGGGAATCAAGTCCTTCACGTTGATGCTCTTGATATTTCCGAGCGGGAGCGATTGCACGGAATTGCCTTCCCATTCACGCGCCAGGTAAATCGTTTCAAAGACCCGTCCGACCTCATATTGACGGCTGATGCGAAGAAAGATGGCGTAGTCTTCGCCGAAGCTCACGTTGGGGAATCCGAGGCGACGTAGAAGCGGAACATAAAAGGCCCTGGGCGCGCCCGGTCCATCAACTCGTAAAGCATTATTGCGCCCGTTCTCAGGCGATAACTCGCGATGCTCCACGGGCGCGACGGGAAGCCTTTGCAGGTTGAAATCAACGCGCGCGAAAGAGCCTATGGTCATGGCGTAGCGCGGCGAATTTGCGTCCTGCGCTGCGCGTGCGCCCGTTGCTGGCGGCTCCCAAAATTTGGAGACCATCTTTTCCAAAGCGTGCGCATCCGCATAGACATCGTCCGAATCAAGTTGCAACGCATAGCGTCCGCACTCAGGCGAATAGATAGCTTCGTTCCACAAGCCGCCGATGCCTAGGTCCGGGCGACTCGCCATTTTATGAACCAGTCGCTTATCCTGGCGGGCCAGTTGACGCAGGATTTCAGTGGTCCGGTCAGTCGAGTGGTCGTCTATCACGATCACGTTGAAGGAGAAGGCTGCCGCCTGGCTGAGCGCACTGCGCGCGGCCTGTTCGATGGTCCGCTCTCGATTACGCACCGGGATGATGATGCTGGCCTCGACTGGAAACTCATTCTCCGGCGCGGGCACTGTAGAAAAGCTCTCTTCAAGATATGCTCCAAGACGACGTAAGTGCGCGGACGCGACCTGCTCCGCCTCCGCTTGATGTCCCGGATGAGCCGCGTCAAGCCTGCCCAGAATCTGCATCGCCGCCGCTTGCCCTGGTCCGGTTCGGCCCTCCGCCGAAGCCCTGATGTGATAGAGCGGCTCCGGTATCCTGTGCAGCGGAAAATCTGCGGAGACCTTTAATCGCAAATCGTAAAGGCCAGCCCAACGCAACGTGGATTCGATTGGACCATATTTGCGACGCGCTTCATCCGCCGCCTGCTTGGAGATGTAGAGCATCGCGCCGAAGTCGAAGTTTTCGCGGATACTTCCCGTCTGGTAATTGAGCGTCATCTGCTCCGCAATCTCCGCGCCGCGAATTTGCCTGTAGTCCGCATAAACCAGGCCCGCGCCGCTTTCGTCCGCGACCGACAGCAGTTGTTCCAATGCCCTTCTCTCAATTTCGAGACTGCCTCCGGAGACCATCAACAACAACAGGTCCGTCGCTGAAGCTTCGAGCATGCGCTCGACTCCGATTCCTGAAAACCAGGAATCCATCCGAATCAAATTAACTCGCTCAGCCGTGCTCGCGGTCACGCGCGGCTTCGTCGCCGACCCCTCATGCAACAATAGAATGGAGGAGATAAATTCGCTCGCGGCGAATTGGTCCAACTGCCGCGCGAACCCGTCCTGCTCCGCCTCCGCCAAAGTGTTGGGAAAAGGCAAAGCCAGCGTCAGTGTTTTTTGAAGTGAGACGTGCCCGGACATACGACGATTATTGGTCCAATTAAAAGCTTGCGCGGCCCGCTTGCGAAGTCTTCCCGGCGATTAGCGCTTCGATTAATTGAAGGGCTTTCCCCACGCCGTCTTCCGCTTGAATCTTCTCGCCAAGCTCCGCCGCAACCCTGTAATATTTCGGAGAATCCAGAGTGTTTCTGATGGCAGCCGCCAACCGCTCGGCGGTCAAAAGCCGGTAGGGTATGGCCGGTCCGGCGCAGCCCGACTCGCACGCCAAACGCGCGCGCAGGGGCTGGCCTCCGGCGTGAGTGACAAAGACGCTGGGGATGCCCGCGCGAAAGGTTGCCGCAGCCGTCCCGGCCCCGCCGTGATGAACGATGCAGGCCGCGCGCGGGAATAACCAGTGATGCGGCACATAACCGGCGACCAGAATGTTCGCGGGCGTCTCTCTTTTTTGGCCCAGTCCGCTCCACCCGTTCTGTATCAACGCACGGCAGTCAGCCCGCGCGATAGCTTCCAACACCAGGTCCGACATCGCATCGGTATCTTCGTAACAAGTGCTGCCGAAGGTAATCACGACCGGAGGCTCGCCCGCTTGCAGAAAATCAATGATTTCTGGACCAGGCCGCCAGCTTTCGTCATCCAGAAAAAAGTAGCCCGTCATGTGATAGTGGTCGGGCCAACCCGGCGGGATCGGGTTCGTGTAACGGCTGGAAGCATAGAGGGCCAACTGCGGCGAATTAGCATCGAGCGTGAGGGGATGACGCAGGGGCGGCAGTTTCAATTGCGCGCGAAATTGATTGATGAACGCCGCGCTCGCCTGTTGAAAAGCCTGTGGGCCACCGCCCCCGAAATGTGCGACCTGGACCGAAACGAAGGGCACGCCCGTGAGTTCATGAATCATTCGCGCAGCCGGTTGCACTGGTCCACTAATTATCACATCAACATTGCGACAAGCCTCGCGTAGCTCACTAAACACTTGCGGCAACGCCGCCGCCATCGGCGCAAAGAGCGCACGCATGCGCTCGATGGGAATGGCATCGGACAGTTGTGCCTTGATGACCTCGCGCTGAAACCGGTGTAGGTCCGGCCCGATGGGAATAAAATCCAGGCCGAGACTTTTGACCATAGACTCAAAGTAAGGCGAAGTACAGAGCACCGGGTGATGGTCGCGGCGTCGCATTTCAAGCGCCAGCGCGAGGAATGGTTGAATGTCGCCCGTTGTGCCAAAGTTGGTCAGGACTGCTCGCATGATTCTTTCAGTCGAATGCCGTGTCGAGTGTGGAAACGTTCTCGCCGCTCTCAGTTTCTAGCAAGAGCAGGTTCACTTCTTCATCGGAGAGTTGTTGCAGGGCTTGCATCGTCTCCGCTATCTTCTGCACTTCCGCTTCATCTTCGACGCCTTGCGTGATGGCTCCGGCCAACCCTGCAACGGTCGGGTCTTGAAAAAACAGCGTCAGCAAAGGAAGGTCCGTGGGAAAGACCTCTTGCAGCCGGGTGATAAGCTGCGTCGCCAGCACGGAATGTCCGCCCAACTCAAAGAAGTTATCGAAGACGCCCACCTGTGCGACGCCCAGGGTTTTGGCCCAGAGGAGGGCGAGCGCCTCTTCAAGACTGTTGCGTGGCTGGACCAATTCGGATGCCACGGCGGGTCTTGAAGTATCCGGCGCGGGAAGGGACTGCCGGTCCAATTTTCCATTCGCGGTGAGAGGCAACTCATCCAGCGCCACGTAGGCTGACGGTATCATGTATTCCGGCAACAGCCGTTTAAGGTGGACTCGCAACTCATCCGTCGAAGTTCCCTGTTCCCGGTTGCAGACGACGTAGGCGACCAGCCGCTTATCCCCCGGCGTATCTTCTCTGACCACGACGACTGCTTCTCGCACACCACTATGCTGGACCAGCGCGGCTTCTACCTCGCCAGCCTCTATGCGATTGCCGCGCAGCTTGATTTGATGGTCCAGCCGACCCATGAACTCAATCGCCCCGTCCGGCAGATAACGCGCCAGGTCGCCCGTCCTGTACAAACGCGCGCCGTGGATTGAGCTATGCGGGTCCGGGATGAATTTCTCAGCCGTCAGGTGCGGTTGATGGAAATAGCCGCGAGCCAGCCCGACGCCTCCTATGTGTAAGTGGCCCGGCACGCCGATGGCGACGGGTTCCAGATGCTCATCCAAAATGTGTATATGGATGTTGGCAATCGGACGACCGATGGGCACTCCGCGCTCCTGGCTCGCACGCTCGCAGGTCCAATGAGTCACATCAACAGCCGCTTCCGTCGGTCCATACAGATTGCGCAGGCTTGTAGTTTTCAGTCGCTCGAAGACCCTCTCCTGCAAGTTGTAGGGTAAAGCCTCGCCGCTGCATATCACTTCGCGCAGGCTGTCGCATTTTTCAAAAGCAGGCTCTTCCAGCATCGCCTGTAACATGGAAGGGACAAAGTGAAGCACAGTAATCTGCCGTTCGATAATCAACCGGACCAGATACGCGCTGTCCTGATGTCCGCCGGGTCGCGCCACGACCAACTGCGCGCCGTTCAGCAAAGGCCAGAAAAACTCCCACACGGAAACGTCGAAAGTGTAAGGCGTCTTTTGCAACACGCGGTCGCTCGCGCTCAGTTGATATGCTTCCTGCATCCAGAACAGGCGGTTGCAAATGGCGTCGTGCGAAATCATCACGCCCTTCGGCTTCCCTGTCGAACCCGAAGTGTAGATGACATAAGCCAAGTTCTCCGGCCTCAACCGTTCCTGCAAATTATCCGCGCGCTGCTGCAAGATAACATTCCAGTCCGAGTCCACACAGACGACCTTCGATTCGGATGGAGGCAACCTGTCAAGCAGATGCTCCTGCGTGAGAAGAACCGGCCCCCCCGCATCCTCTATCATCAACGAGAGACGCTCCAAAGGATACTGCGGGTCCATCGGGACATAAGCTCCTCCAGCCTTCAAGATGGAGAGCAAGCTCACCACCATCTCGACCGAACGCTCCATGCATATCCCCACCAGCACTTCCGCTCCCACTCCCATCTCTTGCAGGTAGTGTGCGAGTTGATTGGCTCTCTCATTCAACTCCTGATAACTCAATTCTTGGTCCTCGAAGATGAGAGCAGTGGCATCGGGCGTGCGCTCGACTTGAGCTTCAAAGAGTTGATGCAGGCAGATGTCTTGCGGATATTCTTTGGAGGTGTGGTTCCATTCGATGAGCAATTGCTGGCGTTCGGTGGCCGAGAGCAGGGGCAGGGTGTTGATGGGTTGATCAAAGTCGGAGACGATGGC
>JAXDFO010000457.1:0-24743 GCA_034665545.1 Blastocatellia bacterium | reverse complement strand
TCGGCAGTTTTGAAAATCGAGGTCGCCGCCGAAGGCTCGCTTTCCGTTGTGGCAAGTCATGCAACTCATCGCGCGCGATGAGTTGAAGTGTTCGGCTGTGGCGGGAGATGTCACCTGCCTTGATTGCGGCAGCCCCGTGAGCAGGTTGTGGCAGTCAGTGCAGCCGAGACGCTGGCGCGGGCCGTGCGCGGCGTGGCTGAAGCTGGCGCGAAAGGCGCGCGCGTTCGTCGCGGTCGGCGCGTAGCGCGCGCGGTCGTGGCAAGTGCTGCATGATGCCATCTCGCTCCCGTTGAAGGCGCGGCTCTCAGGCGTGTGGCAGGTGTAGCATTTGCCGTGCGCGTTCAATAATCCGGCGGGGATGTTGAGGGCGATGCCGCGTCTCAAGGGGCGGTCGTGACAGAAGGCGCAACCCTCGCGCGGTCGCGCGCCCTCGGCCATGTGCTGCGCGTGGTCGAACTTGACGTTAAAGCTCTCCTTAAAATTTTCGGGGAAGTTTTTGAGCGGGGCCGCGCGCCCGTTGACATCAGTATGACAGATGACGCACATGGGAATGTTCGGCGTCACGAATTGGTCCAGGTGGCAACCCGTGCAATCTTTATGGCCGGGCCAACTGGGCCGCGCATTATTATCCACGCGATGATGACAGGCAGCGCATTCAAGCGAGGCGTGTCGCTGGCTGCCGTGAGAAAAGCTTGAATAGTCCTGGTCGCGTTCCTGCATCGTCGTTGCTGGTCCAATAAAGACGTTGGGCCAATGCGCGTTGGCGATGATGGTGGCGAAGAAGCAGACGACGGCGAGCAGCAGGACGAAGAGCGAAAGCACACGCCGACGCTTGATGAGAGGCGAGCTATCTTGTGCCTCTCTCCCTGGCGTCGAATAGCTTTTCTGTCGCGCGCTGTTCATTGGGTGTTCTTGCATTTCGTGAGAGGCCAGCCGACGGCCAGGCAGTGGCTGCGCGGAGCCTCTTTGCGCCCGACATCCGGCGTGTGACAGTAATGACAGCTATGCGTTTTCTCCGATTGGTCCAACTCCATCTCAATCGTCGTAATCTGCTTGTAGGTGTTGCCCTGCTTGTCGTTATTGTGACAGGCCGCACAGGAGCCTATGGGCACATCCGGCATCAGGCCGCGCAGCGTGCTCGCCTTCGTGATGTTGATATGACAGGTCGTGCACTCCGCGATGTGGTCTTTATTTGGTCCACCGCCCTCGTGTATGAACCTGGCGGAGAGACGAGTGGGCCAACTTTGCGGGACGAACGCGGCGGCGGCGAGCTTGTGACATCCGGCGCAGTCGTCGGCGGTCGGCGGCTGGCTTTTCCAGTGACAGTTGAAGCATGAGGCGTGAGAAGTCGGGGCGGTCTTGAACGTTTCAGGCACGGGCACGAACGCGCCGGGCCAGCCTCCCTTTGGCGCATCGGGTTGCCTCCGGTTGGTCTCGTGGCAGACGGCGCAGTTGTTGAACTGCGGCCCCTTTTCATCCGTCATGCTGCCCTTGAGATTAAAAGAAGCGGGAACAAAAGCAAGCTCCCCTCTCATGCTCTTCTGCGAGGGCGCGAGCCTCGCTATCACGTCCTGATGCTTGTCGTGCGGAAACTCTATGATGAACTGTCGCAGGTCCAATAATTTGTTGGCCTGGCGCGCGGCCTTCGGTTGTCCGAAGGCGAAGCGCAATTGGTCGCGCGGCGACGCGCCCGTGTGGCAGATAGTGCAGATAGTGGGCCGCGCGCCGTTGAAGAATTGCTGGCGATGACAACCGACGCAGGATTCGTGGCCGGGATAATCCGCGATGTCCGGAAAGGAGCGGGCGACGCGCCAGTTGGCCGTCGGCGTTTTGTGGCAGGAGGCGCAAGCCTGCTGGTGGCTGCGGCTGCGGTGCGAGAATTTGGAATAGTCCGGCGCGTTCTTTCCAGAAGGCGCAGGGCGCGCGGTGGCTCGTCTCTGCTGTCGCGCTTGAAAGACGCGCGCGGTCGAAGAGAGACGCGGATAGACGAACATGGCGAGGGCCAATGGCGCGAGCAGCGTGATGGTGATGATGCGACGTAACATTTCTGGACCAGCGAGCATCTCTTGGCGGGCGGGCGTTTTACTTGCCCGGCGCGGCGCAGGACGGAAGCTCTCGTTCGACGAAGCACTTCTTCGGCGCGTTGGGGTCGTTCGTCAACTGAAAGGCTCTTATCATAGCGATGGATGCTTCTCTGGATTTAATCTCGACCTCGCAGTTCCAGAGGATGCCGACCTTGCCGAGTTCCGTCGGCAGTAGATTCGAGACGACGTACGGGCCCGGTTCCAGGTCCGTGAAATAGGCCGAGCCTTTGCGATCCGTCATGACGGATTGGACCTTCGCCTTCGAGACGGCCTCGGCCTCCTGGACCAACGCGCGCAAGGTCTGCTGTTGTTGCCTGTAGAATCCGTTTCTAATCTCTTCGCGCAGGTTGACGGTCAGCCACTTGAGGGCCACGTCGCGGCTCCCGAACTCTTTCTGGCCGCGCGCGTATGCGAGTTGAAACTCCGGCACGGCCTCGTTGCCCGAAAGGTCTTCCATAGAGACCTCTCGACAATAGACTGACTCGCAGTCGCCCTTCGTGAGCCACTTGATGAGAGGCTCGCTGGCTCCGATGCCGCGATAGTAACAGTCGCGCGTGAGAGGCCGGGTCTGGTTCATCTTCTCTATCAACGGTTGATTCTCCGCGAGGCTGCCCTTGATGAGAAAGAAACGCTTGCGGTCAAGCTTTCGTGTCTCGCCGTCCAACTTGGGCCAGGCGCGTATCCTGAGCGCGCCGGAAGCGCGTCCGGTCGAAGCCGGATTTTGCGCGGTCGTGGTTTGAGATATGACTGATGCCGTGCGCGCCGTGGGTGGACCAATAATCAGCAGGCACGACGCGAGCGCGAAGAAGATGAAGACGAGATGGCCGCGCTGAAGGCGCGTGCGCGGAAATTTTGCAGAGCTTGATAAATTCATTTACAAACAGAGCCGTTATGGAATCTGCGAACACGTTATCAAGGCTGACCCGCTCTTTCAAGTTTTCCAAGGCGTTGACGCGCGCGCCCGGCGGAGGCTAATCTTTTTTCATAGCTCATGAATAAAAATATTTTGTATCTGGCCGGAGGCTCTTGCCTCGGAGTCATCCTGGGATTCTTCATGGCGAATGCGGTGGGGCGTGCGCCTCTCGGCGCGAAGGTCGGCAATGCGGAAGCGAAGGCGAGCGCGAATATTCCAGCCCCGCCGCTCGATGCATCGCAGGCGGGCGGGCCGCTCCCGCCGGGCCATCCGAGCACCGGCGATAATATTGGACCAACGAAAGCGCAGGGCGGCGACCTCGTCGCATCGAACGCGACGGCGCAGGCGGCGATGGACGCAGCCGACCGTAATGCGCGCGACTTTGACGCGCAGATGAGCGCGGCCGCCACCTTCTACCAGTTCGGCTCATACGAAAAGGCCGCGCTCTATCTTGAACGCGCGCTCGCGCTCAGGCCGACGGACGTTGACGCGCTGACGGCGATGGGCGACACGAAGTATGACATGGGCGATTTCAAGTCTGCGGCGCAGGCTTACGAACGCGCGCTGGTCCAGCAACCCAACAACGCTGACCTTCATGCAGAACTCGGCAACACTTACTATCAACGCTCGCCGCCGGACGACGAGCGCGCGATTGCCGAATACCGCAAAGCCCTGGCCATTGATGCGAGCCACGAAAAAGCCCTGCGCAACCTGTCTATCGCCGCCCTGCGCCACGGCGACCGAGACACCGCACGCCAGGCCAGCGAACGCCTCGCTGCGCTCGCAAGCGAAAGCAAAAGGTAAAAGTAAAAGAAGGCCAAAGTAAAAAGGTCAAAGGCACAAGTGAGGCTGAAACCGCTTTTTAATGAAAGCTGGCTTCTCCTCACTTGTGCCTTTCGACTTTTACCTTTTGCCTTTTCTAGAGGTTCGGGCTGCGCGGGAATTTGAGGAAGGGGAGGCGGACGCCGCGCACGAAGATTTGGTCTGAGCGAATTGCGACGGGCGGGGCATAGCCGACGGCTCCGGCGGCGGCGATGATGTCGTCCTGGTCCACGCCGTCGCCGCTGATGCCTATGCCGCCGACGAGCGCGCCATTCTTATAGAGCGGAACACTGCCGGGAAAAATTTGCAGGCCGTTGGGCAGGTTCGGAATAGACGTGCAAGCGACGCTCGCTCCGCCGAGCGTGGCGACGAGGTTCGTCTTGATGAGGTCCAGTTGAAGGCCATCGTTGAAGACGCTCCACTCGTTGATAGGCGTGCTGAAAGGGCCGGGCGGAGTCTCGTCTATACCATCAGGGAAGAACGGGCGATGCAGGAATCCGCCCGCGCGGTCAGTGAACGCGATGGCCCCGTCAAGCTTTAGCCCGTCCGCCAGGGCGCGGTCAACGTATGCGCCGAAGCCCGCGCCTCTGAGCAAGGAGGCCGCGTTCTGGTTGGAGTAGAAGGCAGCCGTGCGCGCCTTCTGCGCCGAGACATCAAAGCCGAAGACGGGCGCGTCCGTCATGCGGAAAATGCCGAG
Source organism: Blastocatellia bacterium (assembly GCA_034665545.1). Classification (GTDB taxonomy): domain Bacteria; phylum Acidobacteriota; class Blastocatellia; order Pyrinomonadales; family Pyrinomonadaceae; genus DASYML01. The sequence goes on along the minus strand of JAXDFO010000457.1, from coordinate 20,227 downwards.
CACGTTTCCCTGCGTATCAACCACCGCAATCGAAACGCGCGCGTTGCTGCCGAGCGGTTGGCGAATCGCCGCGCGAGTGATGTTTGCCTGCTGTGCCGCCTGCGCGATGATGCGCTGCACGTCCTGGGCCGTCAAAGCGTTTGGGCCAACAGGAAAGGATGCGCCCGCAAAGGGAAAGAATCGCGTGTCAACTTCGCCGCTCACGCCGCCGACGGTGGCGGGCACGAAGGCTGACGTTTGCGCGCCGCGTATCGCGGGAGTCGTCAGAAAACTGCCGGGCAGCGGCGCGGGCGGCGCGGGCGCAGGCGCAGGCGCAGGCGCAGGCGCGTTCGTGACGTTGATATAGGGCAGCCGTATGCCGTCAACCAGAATATTATCGCCGCGAATTAGCGACGGAGCTTCAAAGCCGCGCACAGCCGACGCGGCGATGACCTCTTCAAATGGCTGGTCCAAATCCTTCGGGTCGCGGTCCACTGTGTAAAGCCCGTCGCCCTCTATCCCGACGCCTCCGACCGCCACGCCGTTTTTGTAAACGGGAAGACCGCCGGGGTCGCCTGAGAGGCCGAGCGGCAAACCCGGCTGCTTAATATCGGAGCAGGGCAGCGAAGAGAACTGCACGCCGTAGAGTGGACCGGCGGGACGAAAGTTGATGTCGGGCGGAAAGTGTTCCTGGATGATAAAGCCTGCGGTGCGCGTCGTGAAAGCGTTGCCGCTCGTGCTGAAGAAGGCTCCCGTCCCGGCTTTAGAAATGGCCGCGATGCTGGCGGGCACGCTCGTTCCTTCAAAGCCTCTGCCGAATGTGCCGACGCTGCGCAGTTGCGTGCTGGCGGGCGCGCCCGTCATGGCGAAGATACTGAGGACGTTGCCTTCGCGGTCAGTCACAGCGATTGTGACCGGACGATTCAACTGAGCGGCGGCTGAGACGGCTTGAGTCAAGATGGTCTGCACTTCGCTCGTGGTCAAGGTTCCGGCGGTCGCGTTCGGGCCGGGCGTGGGCGTCGCCAAGGGCACTGCGGAACCCGGCGTCGGCACGGCGTCCGGGTCATCCGGCGGCCCGCCGCCCAGGTGGCCTATCCCGACGCGCACGCGATTGCTGGACGTTCCATGATAGCTCACACGAACCAGCACATCTCCCACATCTCCCATCTCATCATTCAAACGCAGGACGACGGAGTTGGCCCACGGCTGGTCCGGCACTGGTCCAATATACTCGACCGTCAAAGGATAGCTGCGATGCGCGCCGTCTTCCGCATCAGCCGTCAACTGTCCCGGCCCCTCGCCCGTCTCTAACGAGAGGTTCATCAAGAAGAGCATGATGCGCGTGCGATTGTCCGCGCCCCACTGGACCATTGAGGTGAGCGGGAAAGGCTCACCCTGCTGCGTCACGGAATCTATCGCGACGGCCCTCGTCGAAGTCTCTTCGCTAACGAGCGTAAGCTTCTGCGCCGTCCCGGCGGTCGCGCCTTTGGGCCGAACAAGCGCGCACATGACGAGCAGGACCAGCGCGCAGAGAGATAAAATTTTAACCAGACGAGAAGTCATCGTGTATTTCATCAGCTTCGACTTGCTTTCGGCATCCAGAGGCAACGGCCTCGCGCCCTTTGTACCCCGAATCCGCGAACAAGAGCAAGAGCAAGTATGCAGTATGCATCAGGCAAGGATGAAGGATAAGAGAAAAGCTATTCAGCATTGAATAGCTTTTCTTTCATCCCTCACTCTTCCGACTTCATCCTTGCTCTCATGGGGTTCATGTGCTACAACGCCATGACTCGCACGAAGTCGCCGGGCATGAGTCCCCAGGCTCGTTTATATTGTGATGAACGCCGGTTGGCCCATGACAAAGCTGAGCTATCGAAGTCAGACTTCCATGCCATCCTTTCGCGCGCGGCTCTCAGGACGAGCGCGTAGCTGCATCGTCATCTTCTTAGTCCTCGCCACACTCTCGTCTCTCAACGCGCCGCGCGCCTTCGGACAGAAACGCGGTCGCATCACGGGCACTGTTCGCAGCCCGCAGGGCGCGCCCTATCAGTGGGTCGTCATCGTCGCCATCAACCAGACTACGAGCAAGGTCTCGCGCGCCGTCACGAGGCCCGACGGGAGTTATGTCCTGATGCTGGATGAGGGCGCGTATCGCCTGAGCGTTGACGCGCCCTTCAACGCAACGTTCGATAAGAATAAAACTTACGGCCCCTTCGTCATCAATCGCGGCGATTCATTGGAGAACGTCATCGTCAAGAGCGGGCAGGACGCTTCCGTTGATTTTCAGGTCTTGAAGCAGGAGAAGCCTTCTCCCTCTCCTGGTCCAATAAACGACCCGGCGGGTTACGCGGGAAAGCAGAGCGTCGGGTCGGAACCGCAGACGACCGCCGACCGGCAAAGCGTGCGCGACCGTTGGCGCATAGGCTTCCCTGAGTATGACCGCTACGGCGATAAGGGCGCGCGCGGGCGCGACATCCCTTTCAGGCGCGGGCGTTGGTACGACCCTTACAACCAGAGCGTCCTCAAGGGCGATTATCCCATCATCGGCAACAAGACATTTCTGGTCCTGTCAGCCGTGAGCACGAGCCCCGTCGAATTGAACCGCACGCCGAAGCCTTCGGACGTGAGCAGCGCGAGGCCCGGCAGCGCGGAGTTCTTCGGCCAACCCGAAGCCCTCGCCACGAGCGAGACCTTGCAGTTCACCTTCGAGATGTTCCACGGCGATACGGCCTTTAAGCCGCGCGATTGGGCCATCAAGATTTCCCCGACCTTCAGCCTCCCCAACTATCTCAACGCGCGCGAAACGGGCGTCGTCAACATAGACGTGCGGCGCGGCACGAATCGCACAGACACGCACATCTCTCTAGAAGAAGCCTTCGCGGAAGTGAAGCTCGCGGACCTCTCCGCGAACTATGATTTCGTGAGCCTGCGCGCGGGGATTCAACCGTTCGTCTCGGACTTTCGCGGCTTCATCTTTTCCGACAACAACCTCGGCGCGCGTCTCTTCGGCAACTTCGCCAGCAATCGCTACCAGTTCAACCTCGCCTACTTTTCGCAGCTTGAGAAGGACACCAACAGCGGCCTCAATCGCTTCGACACGCGCCATCAGAACGTCTACATCGCCAACATCTTTCGCCAGGATTTCATCAAGCACGGCTACACGATTCAAGCGAGCCTGCATTACAACGACGACCGCCGCAGCATCAAGTATGACCGCAACGGATTTCTGGTCCGGCCCGCGCTCATCGGCGATGTTCGCCCGCACGCCATCAAGGTCGGCTATCTCGGCCTGAGCGGCGACGGCCACATCGGACGCCTCAACCTTTCGCACTCTTACTACTTCGCGCTCGGCAGCGACGACCGCAACCCTCTCGCGGGTCGCCGCGTGCGCGTCAAGTCGCACATGGCTGCGGTCGAAGGCTCTGTTGACAAGGATTACTTTCGTTTTCGCGGCTCCTTCTTCTTCGCCTCCGGCGATAAGAATCCGACTGATGGAGTTGCGAGCGGCTTTGATTCCATCTTCGACGACCCGAACTTCGTCGGCGGCCAGTTCTCATTCTGGAATCGCCAGGGCATCAGGTTGACGCAGACGGGCGTCGGGCTGGTCCAGCCCAACAGCATTCTGCCCAACCTTCGCAGCAGCAAATTGCAGGGCCAGTCAAACTTCGTCAATCCGGGCATCTTCATCTACAACGCAGGCGTTGATGTCGAAGTGACGCAGCGCATCAAGGCGATTTTTAATCTCAACTACCTGCGCTTTCATCGCACGGAATCGCTCGAATACGTGCTCTTTCAAAATCACATACGCCACGACATAGGCTTTGATTACAGCCTCGGCGTCGCCTATCGCCCGTTTCTTATCAACAACGTGACGTTCACCTTCGGCGCGGCCATGCTCCAAACGGGTCGCGGCTTTCGAGACATCTATACGGATCGCACGCGCAACTGCCCGCCGAACCTCGGCGACTTTTGCACGCCGGATGATATCGTCATCAACCCGCGCAAGCCGCTCTTCTCTCTCTTCGCGCAATTGAAGTTAATCTTCTGAACAAAGCGTTCGCGCTGTAAAGTGCTATGCCATCCAGCAAGCTCGAAAGATTTCTTGACCGCCTTGATGAAGCGAAACGCCCTGACGGCGAGACGCCGACGCCGCGCCTGAGAAAATTGCTGGGCCAACTTCGTCGGCTTCATTTCAAGGATGCTTGGCAACTCATACGCTTTCACGAAACGCTGCTCTTCATGCGCGCGTACCCGCAGAGCCCCGCGCTGCTCAATCAAGTGGAGAGCCTGCTCGCTTCCATCAAGGGGCGCGTCGAGAGGCTGGCTAAAGATGGCGCGGACCTCACGCCCTTCACGGACCCGGAAGTATCCGGCATCACGGGCACGGCCTTTTCGACAACCTATAGTTACGATATCTGTCATCATCTGGCCCGCCGTCATCCGTCGCAGGTTGACGTTGACTGGGACGGTTACGACGCGCAGGAACGCTTCGCTTTGGTGATGGCTAGATTTCTCCCGCTTCTCGAAGAGGATTCGTATGTCGAGACATACTATCCGCAACTTGAATGGCTGCACGCGGCGAAGCCGGATGATGAGACGGACCTGGCCTGGCTCGTCGGCTGCTTCGAGCGTCTGCCCGTTTCGGAAAAAGAGAAGGCCGAACTGTTCGACTCGCTCAAGCTGTGGGTGCGTTGGGAAGTCTCTCCTTCGCAGGCCGCGCGGACAGAGACGTTGCGCCCCGTGCGCGAAGTCTTCTATCACACGGGGCCGCTCCTCCGGCGTAGCGACGTCTCGTTGGCGCGCGAACTCGAATCGCCGCCTCTGCCGGTTGCGAAACTCTCGCGCGAAGAGGGCGCGGAATTATTGGACCTGGGACGCGATACGATGGCCGTGCGTTACAGGGAATTGCATGGCTACACCTACGGCGATTCTTCGCGCGTCTGGAAGGCCGACGCGGGGCGCGGCGTGGAACTCTTCCTGTGGGGCGTGCCGCCCGCGCGTCGCCTGCCGAACCTCGCCTATCACGCCGCGCTCATCTTGAAGAACGGCGTGCCGCACGGTTATGCCGAAGCGCTCTCTTTATTTGAACGCACCGAGGTCGGTCTCAATCTCTTCTACACTTTCCGCGACGGCGAGTCGGCATGGATTTACGCGCGACTGCTGCGCCTTCTTCGACAACTGCTCGGCGTCACGGTCTTTTCCGTGGACCCTTACCAGTTGGGCCATGTCAACGAGGAGGGCGTAGAGTCCGGCGCGTTCTGGTTCTATCGCAAACTAGGCTTTCGTCCCATCCAACCCGCGTTGATAAAAATGACAGACAGGGAAGAACGCAAAATCACAACGCGCCAGGGATACAGGACCAGCGCGCGCACCCTGCGCCACCTTGTCTCAGGTCACGTGCTGTTTGAGACACCGGACACCGCGCGCGGCGAGTGGGACCGCTTTCACATGCGCAACCTGGGCCTTGAGGTCCAAAGGCGCATGGCGAGCCGCGCGGGCAGCGACGCGAAGAGACTACGTGAAGCGTCGCAGGCATCGGTCGCACGCGCGCTCGGCCTGAACGCGGAGAAGTGGAAGGAGGCTGAACGCGCGGCCTTCGAGAATCTCTCGCTCGTGCTGGCGATGATTCGGAATTTGTCTCGCTGGTCCAGGAATGAGAAGAGAGATCTTGTCCGTCTCATACGCGCGAAGGCCGGAGCCGACGAGTCGCGTTACCTGCGATTGCTACAGGGCCATCCGAAATTGCGCGAGGCGATTATCAAGTTGGGTTCGGCTGAGCATTGAGGTGATATTATTCGAGTGATGCTGAAGACGATGGAAAAACAGGCTCATGCAAAGGCGCGTGCGGGCAAGCTTAAACTGGTCCTGCTCTTCGCGTCGCTGACCGTCCTGGGCTTCACGTCGTTGAGCGGCGCGCGTTCTTCTGCAATCGTCACGGATGCTTCATCGAATCGCACGCAGGGCACGACCATCGTGCAGCAGCCAGCCGCGCCGGTCGTTGAACAGACGGAAGGATGCGTGACGTGTCATGCGGGCATAGAGCCTATGCACAAGTACAGCACGCAGGGCGAAGTCTTGGCGGGTTTGACGAAGGATGGAAAGGATGGTCTTGGCCTGACTTGCACCGCATGTCACGGCGGGAACCCTGCGGCGCGAAAGGAGGGCGACGGCCCGCAGGAGATAGAACGCGTCAGGATGTTGGCCCACGTCAGGGCGCGTTTCCCCGACGAGTGGAAGCGCGATGGCAAGAGCACCGGCGCGAATCCTGAAAGGACCAATACGCTGCTCACGAGGGAGAGCCTTGAGTTCGTGCGCTTCGTCAATCCGGGCGACTTGCGCGTGGCCGCGAAGACTTGCGGCAGCACCGATTGTCATTTCAAAGAATCCGATTCGGTGCGCTCAAGCATGATGACGCACGGCGCGATGCTGTGGGGGGCCGCGCTCTATAACAACGGAGGCTTTCCGCTCAAGGATACGCACTTCGGAGAGAGCTATAGCGAGGAGGGCGCGCCGCAGAGGTTGATTCAATTTCCGCAACCTTCGCGCGAAGAGATGCGCGAGAAAGGCTTGCTCGCATTCCTGGACCCGCTTCCGCGATGGGAGATTTCGCAGCCGGGCAATGTCCTGCGCGTCTTCGAGCGCGGCGGGCGCAGGCGGCTCGAAGTCGGCTTGCCCGACAGAGAGGAAGACCCTGGCAAGCCGGACAAGGGATTAAGCCCGCGCGGTTTCGGGACCAATAATCGCACGGACCCTGTCTATCTAGGCTTGCAGAAGACGCGCCTCATGGACCCGACGCTCAACTTTCTGGGGACCAACGACCATGCTGGTGATTATCGCTCGTCCGGCTGCACGGCCTGCCACGTCGTCTACGCGAATGATAGAGACGCTGCGCACTCCGCTTTCTATCACACGGCGGGGAACGACGGGCGTTCGCAAACGAGTGATAAAAATATTCCGAAGGATGAACCCGGCCATCCTATCAAGCATCAATTCACGTTGCAGATTCCGACCTCGCAATGCATGAGTTGCCACATGCATCCGGGGACGAACATGGTCGCCACGTACCTCGGCACGACCTGGTGGGACAACGAGACGGACGGCGATAAGATGTACCCAAAGGAGCAGCACGAGCCTTCGCAAGATGAAGAGCAGGAGAAGCTCAATCGCAATCCTGAAGCCGCTTCCTTGCGCGGTAATTGGTCCAATCCTGAATTCCTGGCCCAGACCGGCAGCGCGGAGTTTAATAGCGGGTTAAAGCGCGCGCAGTTCGCGGACTTTCACAGCCACGGGTGGGTCTTTCGTTACGTCTTCAAACGCAATCGCAAGGGCGACCTGCTGGACGCGAAAGGCGACCAGGTCTCGCCCGATGACCCGGATAGATTCAAGAAGGCCGTGCATCTCAACGACATTCATCTTGAGAAGGGGATGCACTGCGTTGACTGCCATTTTCGCCAGGACGCGCACGGCGACGGCAACCTCTATAACGAACCGCGCGCCGCGATAGAGATAGGCTGTGTTGACTGTCACGGCTCGATTCGCCAGCGCGCGACGCTCTTCACTTCCGGGCCTGCGGCGGCAGTTGTCACCGGCGATGTTGCCAGGAGCAGGGCGGAAAAGAATCAGCCGCTCGCGGGCTTTGAACTCACCAGAATTCGCACGCGCGATAAGGACGGCGCGAAGATACCTCTCTTCCAGCGCATCAACGCGGATCGCAAGAAGAAGGATGAAACGGATGCTGATGTTGAGTTGAAGAAGGGCGACATCATACAGAACTCTATGGTCGTCCCAGGTCGCTGGTGGCGCGTCAAGCAAACGCAGGACACCATCACGCCCGGCACGCGCGACTATAGCGAAAGGTCTCGCTATGCAAAGACCATCCGCACGGACAACGAGACGTGGGGCGATGTTCCGAAGGATGATAACAGGCTCGCTCATCGTGACAACCGGATGACCTGCTTCGCCTGTCACTCTTCATGGGTGACGGGCTGTTTCGGCTGTCACCTCTCGATGCAGGCCAACCGCAAGATGCCGAACCGTCATAACGAGGGCGGCGATTCTAGAAACTTTACGGCCTACAATTTTCAAGTCCTGCGCGACGATATTTTCATGCTCGGACACGACGGCAGCGTGACGGGCAATCGCGTCGCGCCCGTCCGCTCATCTTCCGCCGTGCTCGTCAGTTCGCAGAACCAGAACCGCGAGTGGATTTACTTTCAACAGCAGACCACTTCCGCCGAAGGCTTCTCCGGTCAGACTTTCAACACGCACGTCCCGCACACCGTTCGCGCGACCGAGACGAAGGCTTGCAGCGATTGCCACGTCTCCGAGAAGAACGACAACAACGCATGGTTGGCCCAACTGATGCTCCAGGGAACCAACTTCGTCAACTTCATGGGCCAATATGTTTACGTCGCGGCGGGAGACGCGCTTGAAGCCGTCTCGGTCACGGAGCACACGGAGCCCCAGGCCGTCTTCGGGAGCAACTTGCAAAGACTCGCGTATCCATCGAACTACGAAAAATTCTTGAAGGACGGACGCGAACTCAAGACGGCCTTCGAGCATGTGGGCAACCCGCGCGTGTTGGGAGTGCAACTGCGCGGCGAGTATGCCTACGTCGCGGCGGGCGAGGGCGGCCTGCGCGTCTACGACGTGGCCCAGATTGACCAGAAGGGATTTTCCGAGCGCATCACGACCGCGCCCGTCTCTCCCTTCGGACAGAAGTTTTACGTCAAGACGAAATACGCCACGGCGGTCGCTTCTCCGACCACGCTCGCCGTAGACCCCGCGCGCTGGCGTCTGACGATTGACGGCAAGATGATGGACCCGGCGAGCGTAAGTCAATTAAAGGGCCAGGAAAGGGAGAAGCTGGTTAATGAAGAGGGAGCTATTCATCCGCTCTACGCTTACCTCTACGTGCTGGACAAGTACGAGGGATTGATTCTCGTCAACGCCGCGACGCTCCTCGATGGCGACCCCTTGAATAACTATCTCAAGCGCGAACTGACCTTCAATCCGGACCACGCGCTCGACGGCGCGAGCAGCATCGTCATCGCGGGCACATACGCTTACATCACGACTGACAAAGCCCTCGTCATCGTCAATCTTAAAGACCCCTTGCGACCGCTCATCGTGGGCCAGTTCGGCCAGCCCTCGCTCATACATCCGCGCGCCGTCGCCATACAGTTTCGCTACGCCTTCATCGTTGACGACCAGGGCTTGAAGGTCATGGATGTGACCGCGCCGGAGAGTGCGCGCCTCATCGAAAACGCGCTCGTCCCGCTCAATAACGCGCAGGATGTTTACGTCGCGCGCACCTACGCTTACGTCGCCAACGGGCGCGCGGGCGTCGCCATCGTTGATGTGGAGCAGCCGGAAAAACCCGTCTTGGACCAGACGTACAACGCCGACGGGAAATTGAACGACACGCATCAAGTGAAGATAGCGATGACCAACGCGAGCCTCTTCGCTTACGTCGCAGACGGGCGCAACGGGCTGCGCGTTCTGCAACTCACCTCGCCTGAGACAGTGCCGACTTACGCAGGCTTTAGCCCGCGCCCCGCGCCCGTCCTTATCGCCACTTACAAGACGAAGGGCGATGCGCTCGCCATCTCCAAGCCGCTCGACCGTGACCGCGCCGTTGACGAGAGCGGCAACCAACTCGCCGTCTTCGGCAGGCGCGGCGCGCGTCCCTTCAACCTCGAAGAGATGCAGCGCATGTTCGTCACGGAAGAGGGGCGCGGCAAATTCTTCACCGTCACAGACAACCCCGCGAAGACGCCTTGCGCGCCCTGCGATGAAGGAAGCGCGGCCTCTTCAAACTCGCATAGGCCATCCAACGATGCGCCCGCCTTAAGCCTATTGCTTTCGTCCAGAACCGTCAGTAAAGAGACGAAACAAACGGCGGCCCTCTGCGTCTTGAGCTTCCTCTGCATCCTCATCGGATGGCGCAGGCTGGGCCAACGACGACGGCGACGCGGAAAGTAAAAGCCCGCTCGATTTGATAGCATGCCTCTCAACTTTAAAGTTGAGAGGCATGCTATCTTGTATGTGACCCGCCCCTTCTGGATTTGCGTAGATGACCTTATAATCATCGCCACACAAAGCGCGCTACTTTTCGTTCCGAGGAGATGAATAAAATTATGCCAGAGCATAAACAGGCGAGGGGCGTTCGTGATGAGGGCGATGTCTTGAAGGGTTTGGCGGCGGGCATCTTGGCGGGGCTGGCGGCGGCCTGGACCATGAATCAATTTCAGGCCATGTTGAGCAAATTGGTCCGGGGTGAAGAGAGGTCGCACGGCGCGCAGTCCATGCAGCAAGGCTCGCCGCAACAGGGCGCGGGGCGCGAGTTGCAGGAGCGCGGAAGCGAAGATTCGGATGACGACGCGACGGAGAGGCTCGCTAACATAGTCTCCGAAGGTGTCTTCCAACATCAACTGACCGAAAGCGAGAAGGCCGTCGCGGGCACGGCCATCCATTATGGTTTCGGCGTGACGAGCGGCGCGCTATATGGCGCGCTGGCGGAACTCGCGCCGGGCGTGACGGCGGGCGTCGGGCTGCCCTTCGGCGCGGCCATCTGGCTCACGGCGGACGAGGGAATCGTCCCGCTCCTCGGTCTCTCGAAATCGCCTGCTGAATATCCGCCCTCGATTCACGCTTACTCGCTGGCCTCTCATTTCGTCTACGGACTGGCGACGGAACTCGTGCGTCGCGCCGTGCGCAATGCGCTCTAAGGATGCGCGAGGACCGCTCGTCAAGTGAAAGCAACCGATGGAAAATTCTAAGGGCGAAAGCCTGCCAACGCTCCTCTCTCGTATCCGAGAGTTTCTCAAGTCGGAAGTCTACCCGCTCGAACCGGAGTTTCTGAGCCGACCGTTTAGAGAGTTGCTGCCCTCGTTCTCTGAGAAGCGTGAGCGAGTCAAATCTCTGGGCCTCTGGTCGCCGCACTTGCCGAAGGAGTACGGCGGTCTCGGTCTCAGCCTGACCGACTTCGCGCATGTCAGCGAAGAGTTGGGGCGCACGCCCGCCGGTCATTACCTCTTTAACTGCCAGGCTCCAGATGTCGGCAACATGGAGGTCTTGATGGCCCACGCGACCGCAGCGCAGAAGGAGCTTTACCTGTGGCCGCTCTTGCGCGGCGACGTGCGCAGTTGCTTTGCGATGACGGAGCCTGAGCACGCGGGCTCTAATCCCGCATGGATGAGCACGGAGGCCGTCAAGGACGCGGGCGATTACATCATCAACGGCCACAAGTGGTTCACATCATCAGCCGACGGCGCGACCTTCGCCATCGTCATGGCCGTCACAGATAAAGAAGCGGCCAACCCTTATCAAAGGGCCAGCCAGATTGTCGTTCCCACAAACACGAGAGGCTTCAAACTCATACGCAACATCAGCGTGATGGGCGACGTGGGAAGCGATTATGCGAGTCATGCAGAGGTTCGTTTCGTTGATTGCCGCGTCCCGCAAAGCAACCTGCTGGGCCGCGAGGGCTTGGGCTTTCGTATCGCTCAGGAACGCCTCGGACCCGGTCGCATACATCACTGCATGCGCTGGATAGGCATCTGCGAACGCGCCTTCGACCTCATGTGCGATTATTCGGCGCGCAGGGAAATCGCGCCGGGCGTGCTGCTCTGCACTCGCCAGAACGTGCAGGAGTGGATAGCTGAGAGCCGCGCCGAGATAAGCGCGGCCAGATTACTGGTCCTGCGCACAGCCGAGCGCATTGATACCGAGGGCCAGCAGGCCGCGCGTGAAGACATCTCGCTGATAAAATTCCACGTCGCCGGTATCATGCAAAGGGTGCTTGACCGCGCGATACAAATTCACGGCGCGCTGGGGATGACGGATGACACGGTGCTCGCCTACTGGTACAGGCACGAGCGCGCGGCCCGCATCTACGACGGCCCGGACGAAGTTCATAAAGCTGTCGTCGCCAGAAGCGTGCTCAAGCAATACGGCGTCAAACTCTCTTCATAAAAGGTATGCTATCGGAGACATCTTCTGAGGATGAACGTGGGCGAAGAACTGCTCGATAAATCGCGGGCCGTGCGCGAGGGCGAAGAGTTGGACCATGCGAAGCTCTTCGCCTACCTGCGCGAACGCGTAGACGGCATCGCTGGTCCATTAATCATGGAGCAGTTTCCGGCGGGCTTTTCCAACCTCACTTACCTGCTCAAGTTCGCTCAAAGGGAACTGGTCCTGCGTCGTCCTCCCGTGGGCGCGAAGATTAAGACGGCACATGACATGAATCGTGAGTACAGGATACTCTCGCATCTCTTCCCGGCTTACGGGAAAGTGCCGCGCCCTCTGCTCTACTGCGAAGACGAATCAATCATCGGCGCGCCGTTCTACGTCATGGAACGCGTCCACGGAATCATCCTCCGCGCGCAGCCGCCCGCAGGCTTCAACCCGACGCCCGCCCTCATGCGCAGCCTCTCCGAATCCTTCATCAGCAACCTCGTGGAGATTCACGAAGTTGATTACGTGGCGGCGGGATTAATGGACCTGGGCCACCCAGAAGGTTACGTCATGCGGCAGGTGGAGGGCTGGACCAGGCGTTATTACAACGCGCGCACGGATGAGGTGCAAACGATAGAACGCACGGCCTCCTGGCTGGCCGCGCACGCGCCCGCCGATTCGAGCCGCAGCGCGTTGATTCATAACGATTACAAGTATGACAATCTGGTGCTCGCGCCCGAAGACATCTCGCGCGTGCTGGCGGTGCTCGATTGGGAGATGGCGACTATCGGCGATCCATTAATGGACCTGGGAACGACGCTCGGATACTGGGTTGAACCTGATGACCCCGAAGAGTGGCAGCGTCAAGGGTTCGGCCTCACCAGCATGCACGGCAACCTGAGCCGCCGCGAGATGCTTGAATATTATGCGACGAGACGCGGCGGCGACATCTCGCACGCGGTCTTCTATTACGCTTACGGGCTGCTCAAGATAGCCGTCATCGTCCAGCAGATTTACTATCGCTATCGTCAGGGTCTGACGCGCGACCCACGCTTCGCGGGCCTACTCTCTCTCATACACGCCTGCGGCGAGATGGCCCAACGCGCCATCGAAAAAAAACGCATTGACTCGCTTGGCTGAAGAGCGAGTATGAGAGACGAGCTATTCGGCCTGGCTCATCACTCTTTCGGCTTTCACCTGTCCGCCTTCATCTTTGCTCTCGACCGCTTCAACGATTAACTCTTGCAAGCGTTTGAGTCCGGCGAGTTGGTCCGCGCCGAGGTCTACGCGAATGGCGCGGCGGCCTCTTGAAGCGAGAGAGCGGAAATCGCCGAGAGCCTGTGCCTGCTTGAGCGTGCCGAAGGTGTAGGGGCGGCCCGGTATCGGCAGGTCCACATGGTCCGGCGCTGTCACCTGTATGAAGACTCCTGCGTCGGAGCCGCCCTTGTGCAGTTGGCCCGTCGAGTGCAGAAAGCGCGGGCCGTATCCGGTGGTCGTCGCGCAACGTGTCGCGTCGCGCAGGCGAGTGCGTATCGCCTGGATGAGCGCGTCGTGCTGCGGCGTCTCTTCAATGTAATCGAGCATGGCTATGTAATCGCCCCGCTTCACTCTTGAGAGATGCGCGCGAAGCGCGTCAAGTGTTGAAGCGGACGACAACTCTGCGCGCGCCCGTTCGTCAGCGTAAATCGTCAACGTGCCGTCAGTGACCAGCGCTGGCTGGTCCACTAATTTTCCTTCAGCCGTAAACTTCTCTAACAACTCTTTGGTCGCATCCTTCGACTCTTGCACGTTGGGTTGATCGAAGGGGTTGATGCCGAGACGCCAGCCCGCGAAGGCCGTCGCCATCTCCCACAGGAAAAACTCTTCGCCCAAATCGTAGAGGTCCGCGAGCGTGCGATGGATGACGGGATGTCCCGCCGCTTCGAGCGCGCTCAACTTCGCCTCGGTCTCGCTCTCCGTTCTCTCAACCGCAATCGAGACGAAGAGGCGGTCATCACCATAAACGGACGGCGGGCCGAGCGGTTCGCCCGCGACGGGGAGAATACCCTTGCCTTCCTTGCCGGTGCTCTCGGCTATCAACTGCTCAATCCATAATCCGAGCGCGGCAATCTTCGGGTCCGTGATGAGCGTCAGCTTGTCCCGGCCCGCGCGCGCGCACTCGCCCAGCATCGCGCCGAGTCGTGCGCCGGGGTTGTCCGAAGCGGGCACGACCGCCGCGCATGAATGAATCGTGCGCTCTGCCCGGTCCAGTAATTTTTTCAGGTCCAGCCCCATCAACGCCGCCGGGACCATGCCGAAATAAGAGAGCGCGGAATAGCGTCCGCCGATGTCCGGCGGGTTTAAAAAGATGCGGCGGAATTTATCTTCGGTTGCCATCTTTTCCATCAACGTGCCGGGGTCCGTGATGGCGACGAAGTTTTCGCCAGCGTTCTCTTTGAGTTGGCCCACGCGGTCGAACCAGTACTTATAAAAGACGAGCGGTTCGGTCGTCGTGCCCGACTTCGACGAGATGATGAAGAGACACTGCGCGGGGTCTATGCGCTCCGCGAAGTTTGCGAGCACGTCCGGGTCCGTCGAATCCAGGACCAGCAATTCCGGGTAGCCTTCCTGATGGCCGAAGGTCTGGCGCAGCACTTCCGGGCAGAGCGACGAGCCGCCCATGCCGCAGAGCATGACGTGCTTGAAACCCTCCGGTCCACGAATCTGGTCGGCGAACGCGATGATGTCATCCTCGACGCCGATCATCTCGTCCGCGACGTTCAACCAGCCGAGCGCGTTCTTGATAATCTTTTGGTGCTCCTCTTCCGTCTTCCAGAGCGAGGCATCCTTGCGCCAGATGCGGCGTATCACGTCTCCCTTGTCGGCCTCCTTGACGGCGTTGTTGACGGCTTCCGTATATTGGCCCAGCGAGGCGTTGAGCCTTTCGTTGATGCCGGAGATGAGCGCGTCGCGTTTGGCCTCTATGGATTGTTCCAGGGTGTCGAAGGAACTGACGAAAGCCTCCAGCCCGTCCCTTTGCAATTTCTCCGTGACGGCCTTGAGGTCAATTCCTATCTCCGAGAGCCGCTTGATAACAGCATGACTCTCATCAAGTTTCTCTTCGAGCGTGAGCGCGACGCGCCCGTGGTCGCGTATCGCCGTATAGGTCTGCGGCGGCACGGTGTTGACAGTCTCTGGACCAATTAAATTATCAACGTACAGCACGTCCGAATACTTCGGGTTCTTCGTGCCCGTGGAGGCCCACAAGCAACGCTGGACCTGCGCCCCCTGAGCCTTCAAGGACGCGAACCTCTCGCCGTGGAAAATCTCCTTGAATTTCTGGTAGGCCAGTTTCGCGTTGGCGACCGCCGCGCGTCCCATCAAGCTCTCCAACTCCGTCTTCTCTGCGGGCGTCGCGGCCTGACGCGCGCTCTCTTCTATGTCGGCATCAATCGCCGTGTCCACGCGCGAGACGAAGAAGCTCGCCACTGACGCGATGTGGTCCACGGGCTTGCCTTCGGCGGCGCGACGTTCTAATCCCTTGATGAAGCTTTCGGCAACCTGCTCGTAATTCTCAATCGAAAAGATCATCGTGACGTTGATGTTGACGCCGCGATAGATTGATTCTTCAATGGCGGGCAATCCCTCCTGCGCCGCCGGAATCTTAATCATGACGTTCTTGCGCCCGAGCCGCTTGAAGAGGCGCGTCGCTTCGTCAATCGTGTTCGCGGTGTCATGCGCGAGGCGCGGGTTGACTTCGAGGCTGATGTAACCATCGAGGCCGTCCGTCTTATCGTAGACGGGCTTGAGAATATCTGCGGCGCGGCTTATGTCATCTATGACAAGGTCTTCGTAGATTTCGGAGACGTTCTTTCCCGCGCTGACGAGCGCGTGTAGCTGCTCGTCATAATCGGTCGAGCCTGTGATGGCCTTCTCGAAAATAGTCGGGTTGGAGGTCACGCCGCGCAGGTCGTCTTCCGTCACCTTCTTCTGCAAGTCGCCGCTCGACAGCATCGCGCGCCGGATATTGTCGTACCAGATTGACTGGCCCAGTTTCATGATTTCGATGAGAGTATTACTCATAAGTTTTTTCGACTCCTTTAAAAAGAGAGAGCGGGCGTTAGCCGCCGGATGCCTTGTTCTGGATTCTCCATTATCGTATCACAGAAGGCCGGAACAAGACGCTTCGGCCACTCTCTAACGCGCATACTCTCTTTCAAACTCCGCGAACGATTCCTCAAGTGACCATTGCAGGCGCGCGCGCTCGTTGCTCGCAAGGAATCGCTGGCAGGCGGGCGAGGCGTTGGCTTTACCGTATTGGTCCTGTTTGCATTGCTGGACCATTAACGCTTTCTGCGAATCGGTCCAGAGGCTTGCGCCGCCGACGAAGGAGTATTCGAGGCTGGCGCGGGCCATCGTCTTCAGTTGAAGATAATCGAGACCCTGGTCCTCCACGGCCCTCAGATATTCGCGCCACATCTCCGAGCGCGCGACGCCCGCATCGTCCGTCGCCAGCGCGACCGGCACGCCGTACTTGAGATACATCGCTAAGGGGTGTTGCTTGCCGCGCACGCCGAGTATGACATCATTGCTGGTGAGGCAGATTTCGACCATCACGCGACGACGGGCCATCTCCTGCAAGAGTTGGATGGGTTCCGTTTCCTGCATGATGTCAACGCCGTGGCCGATGCGTTCGGCGTGCCCGCGCTCCACGGATTCGCGCACGTGAAAACGTAATCCTTCGGGCGGCACGATGCCGGGCGTCAGTTCGCCCGCGTGCAGGGTGATGTGGAGCTTCGGATAGAGATTGTGAAGGTAATCGAGCATGCGCATGTGAAGCGAAAAGTCTCGCATGGGAACGAGCCAGTCTTCGGGCTGGACCAGATTAAGACCGACCACGCGCGCATCCACGCTCGCCAGCATGAAGCCCGTCAGGATTTGCGCGAAGACCTGCTCCGGCACGCCCCCGCGCCCGACCTGATAAAGATAACGAAGCGTCGTCGCGCATCCCTTATCAGCCTGCGCCTTTCCGCATTGCAACGCGGCGCGCTCCTGCGCTTCGGCCTCGTCCAACGCTTGTCTTCCAATCTTGACCGCATCATCGAGGCCGTTCGCCAGCAGTTTTTCCCGCAGCCTGCCGAGGTCTTCATCCCAGCCAACCTGCCGCCCGATTTGCGAAGCCTTGCCGCCGTCAGCCGTCGTCATCAACTCAAGATAACTGACCCGCTCGGCGTAGGCGCGCGAGGCCACTTCCGCGAGCATGTCGCCTGTGTGCCCGTTGCCCGCCGCCCCGAACTTGCCGAACGTGTCGAAGAAATGGTCGTGCCCGCTCTGGCCCGAATATTCCCAGTTGCGCATGGACCAGGAATCAACCAGACGCCGGTAGAGTATAGGGTCTTTGAGGGCCGAACTCGCCGCCGTCTGTCCTTTGGTCGCATCGCACGGAGGCGACGCGAGCGCGAGCGTTGACTGGTCCACGCAAAGATTGTCCTTCGCGGCCCACCCTATAAACGTCTCGGCGTATATCGCGCCGCCGAGATGGTTGTGCAGGTCCGCGCCCTTCGGCATCTTTCGCAGAAATTCCCAGAGCAGAGATGGCTGCGTGCGTATAGTTTCAAAGTAACGCGCGGTCTTTTCGGCGTTCGTCGGGGGCGCAGCCGACGGAGCGGCCAACGCCGAAGTGTGAAGCGCGAAAATCAGGACCAGTAATAACGCCAAACGCTTTTTGTCAAGCATGCTTATCGCCCACGGCTGATTTGCCTTATGCATCTGCTGTCTCTCCAAAGGTGTCTATCTGGTAGAACGCGAGGAGTCGCTACTAGGTACCTGCAACATGCATCGGTTTGCGGCTAAAGTCAATACTTTCGCACACCATGAGGGCGCGCGGCAGGCAACCGAACCGGCCCTCTAAACGTCTAATTAACCTACAAGTTATGACCTGCCAATGCGATTAAAAACGGACGCCATCTGAAGATTAGCGGAACGCGCGTGTTCCCGTAGACGTAAGTAAAGCTTGCACGACAGTCGTGCTTGATTTTGAAACATTATGACCCGAATCAAAGAGGCACTTTTAGTTTAAATGAAGATTTTTCAACAGACCATCGCAGCCGCCTTCATCATGCTTGTCTCGCTGGCTATTCCCGCGCGTGCGCAGAGCGCGGCGAAGACTTTAAAAGGTCCAGAAAAGAGCGTGACCGAAACGGCGTTGCCCAATGATTCCCCCGCGAAGCTCAAAGACGATTTTATCAAGGCCACGGAAGTATATAAGAAGAGCCTCAAAGACCTGCTCGCCTCTCATGAACAAGAGGTGCAGAGGGTGACGGAGCGCGCGGCCAAGCTCAAGGAACTCTACACGGACGGGTTGATTTCCCGGCGAGAGTTTGAAGAGAGCGAGGATGGAATCGCGGCGGCGCGCGTTAAGGTCGAGGAGACGAAGAACCAACTCGCGGCGGCTGACCTCGCCATCGCGGAGGCGAAAAAACAGCCCCTCTTCCAGCCTTACACTCCGCCCGCCGGGACGCAATGGCGCGAGGCCGTCTGGACCACCGGCAACGCGCGGATTGATTCTTTGATACGCCAAAACGGCGCGCGTTACGGCGTTGACCCGTACCTCATCTTTTGCGTCATGGAGCAGGAATCGCATTTCAACCAGTACATCGTCAGCCCGAAGGGCGCGACCGGGTTGATGCAGTTGATGCCGGGCACGGCGGTGCGCTTCGGGGTCGGCAATCCATACGACCCGGCCCAGAATATTATGGCGGGCACGCGTTATCTGAAAGAGTTGATGGGGATGTTCGGCGGGCGCGTCGAATTGGTCCTGGCGAGCTACAACGCGGGCGAGGGCGCGGTCATCAAATTCGGCCAGCGCATTCCCCCTTACAGGGAGACGCTCGATTACGTGCGGCTCATCAGCGCACGTTACTGGCGTCAGGCCAGATAAGACCAGACGCGCACATTGGGCCAACCGTCGAATCGCCGAAGGACAGCAAGAATAACTGGTCCAATTGCTGGACCAATTACTTGACAGATAAGCTATCGAGAGTCTATCTTGTCAGTGCCGGACGCGCCGCCTCTTAAGAGAGAGAGAAGACGAAGGCGCACCGCGAGTAATGAGATGAATCGTCAACCTAACAGCAGCTATCGCCAATATTACTATTACGGCCCGCTCTCCGCTTGGAGGGACGGGACGGCGATGGGCTGTCAGCGTGTGATGAAGAACTAACTACACGCTCACTGGATTCCTAAACCGGCCACTTTCCTTCCAACGCGGAAGGACAAGTGGCCGGTTTTTTTTGGGCCCGCATGCGGGCCGCGAGAAAAGAGGTTAACGGACCATGAAAACAGAAGAGAGTCTGGTAGTTAATGAGGTGCCTGTCGAAGAGTCTCTAAACACGGAGGCGATTGAGAGCGAGTCTGCGGCGAAGGCTGCGCCGCTTTCGCACAGGGAGGGGCGGCGCGTCCTGGCCCAGATTAACCCGGACCATCCGGGCTTTCGTGACCCGGTCTATCGCGCGCGGCGTAATCAAATCGCGCAGATTGCACTCGATTATGAGCCGGGCACAAACATCCCTGACGCGCCCTATACGCCGGAGGAGGACGAGGTGTGGCGCATGATACGGCGCGCGCTTGAGCCTCAACATGAGCTTTACGCGTGCGCGGAATTTCTTGAGTGCAAACGTAAACTGGACCTGCCGGAGAATCGCATTCCGCAACTCAACGAGGTCTCGGAAAGGGTTGAGGCGATGAGCGGCTTTCGGCTTGAGCCGGTCGCGGGGCTGGTCCACCCGCGCATCTTTTTGGAGTCTCTGGCGGAGGGCGTCTTTCTCTCTACGCAGTACATACGCCATTACTCGACGCCCCTCTATACGCCGGAGCCGGATGTCGTTCACGAAATCATCGGCCACGCGACGATGCTCGCCAGCCCGCGCCTGGCAGAGTTGAGCCGCCTCGTCGGCGAGGCCGTGCGGCGCACCAAAGATGAGGCGGCATTGGACCGCCTGGGGCGCGTCTACTGGTACACGATAGAGTTCGGCGTCCTGCGTGAAGATGGCGGGGTCAAGGCTTACGGCGCGGGCCTGCTCTCTTCGGCTGGCGAGTTGGAGGCGACGCAAAAGGCCGAACTGCGCCCGCTCGATTTAGATGAAGCATCTCGCAGAGTCTACGACCCGACGCATTACCAGCCGTTCTTCTACTGCGCGGCCTCGTTCGATGAGATGTTTCAAGCTCTCAAAGATTACCTGTTGCGCTGGGAATAGGAACAGATGTTAATGACAGATGGCAATTCACCACAGAGACACAGAGAACACAGAGC
>JAXDFO010000456.1:0-5564 GCA_034665545.1 Blastocatellia bacterium | reverse complement strand
CGCGCGGATGCTTACCTGTTTCACCCTGCCGACGCCTTCAACATGCCGCAGGGCAGCGAGAACGGCACGCCGCAACCGCGCGATGAGCCGCTCGCGGAGAATCCACCCGAAGGCGCGATGATTGATTATCATCTCAAGCAGAACATTTCTGGACCAATCGTGTTAGAGATTCTGGACCCTGCCGGGGAAACCATCCGCCGTTACTCAAGCGAAGACCGCTCGCCGCCCTTGAACCCGGACACGCTCAGCATCCCCGCCTTCTGGATACGCACGCCCGCGCCGCTCCCCTCGACCGCAGGCATGCATCGCTGGGTCTGGGACTTGCGCCCGACGCCGCCCGCCGAACGCCCTGGCGGCGGCGGTGGTCGCGGCGGCGCACCGCCCGTTCTTCCGGGCATCTACACTGTGAAGCTCACGGTCGCTGGCAAGAGCTATACGCAATCGTTGAGAGTCTTGATGGACCCGCGCGTCAAGTGATGAGGATGAAGAATGGCCCGATTAAATGAGAGGCGACGAGACGAAAAAAGCGAATGGGAAAACGGCATCGAAAAAAACATCAGGCGGGTGAAACACCACCGTCCAACTCGCATTACGAGAATCTGGTCAAGCTCCGCGAGGACCACCCGCAGGCTTATGAACGCCTCGGAGAAGAGACACATCAGAACGTAGAGGAATATGAGATGAGCAAGTTCGCCGCGACCTTCGAGTTCAACCCCGGAAACGAAAGCCTGCTCGATTTGAGCCTGAGGCTGCCGGAAGTCTTCGCCCTGCTCAACCAAAACATACGCGATGAGGTCGAACGCTACGGCGCGAGCAAGCGCGCACACCAGGCCATTTATGAAAACGAAGAAGAGGAGCATTCGATTTGATGCGGTTGTGAGTTGAGCTTATGGAGAGGAGCGTTCACCACAGAGACGCAGAGAAGACAGAGCGGGCACAGAGAAGAAGCAAGCCTCTGTGCATCCTCTGCATCCTCTGTGTCTCTGTGGTGAACGCCTGACCCGGCACGCTCATGTGAGTGTCGCGCACATGGAGTCTAGATTATGGCACATGAACGCAGACTTCGAGACGGAGCTTGCTGCCCATCCCGCCGGGAAGTATAGACGCCTGCCCTCCTTCGATGCTCTCAATCACAGGCTTGCCGCTCACCTGTTATGGCTGGCGCGTCCGGGCGACGGGCTCTTGCTCGAACGGCCCGCGTCCGAGCAGCTTCAAAGCGAGGCACAACGGCGCGAAGTCGAACTCGTGTTGCCCCCTGAAGCGTCGCGTCAGGAGTCGCGCGTCTTTACGCCGTGGGGCTGGACGCCGAGCGTTGCGGCGAAGGGCGAGAGGGCCGGGGCCATCGTGCGGCCAGTTCCCTTCTCAACGGTGGCGCGCGTCAATTCAAAGCTCTGGAGCCACGCGCTGGAAGTGGAGTTGGGAGTCGCGTTGAAGGGTTCAGCGATGGCTCATACTTTTGAAGAACTACGCGAGGCCGTCGCGCGCGCCTGTCCTCTGGCCGATGATAAGTGGGTCATCAAAAGCCCCTTCGGATTCGCGGCGCGCGAGCGCGTCCTGGGTAGAGGACCATTAATAGCCGAGCCGCAAGGCCGCTGGGCCCAACGCCGTTTGCGGGAGGGCTTGCCGCTCATCTTTCAGCCGTGGCTGGAGGTGCGCAGAGAGTACGGCGTCTCTATGTTAATCGAAGAGGATGGGAGATGTGCTATTGAAGGCATCAGTGATCTTCAGACCAACGGCGCGGGAACCGGGACGGGCTACATACTCTGCCGCCCGCCCGCCGCTCATCGCGTCGCGGAGCTTGAGAGTATCGCTTTGATTGTCGGTCGGCGTCTTTTCGAGGAGGGTTATTTTGGACCAGCCGGAATGGACGCGCTGGAACATGCGGGCGGGTTGCATCCTTTATTGGAAATCAACGCGCGTTATACGATGGGCTTTGTCGCGCTGGCCGTCGAGCGCAGTCTACAATTGACTGGTCCAATTTTCTGGAGCACGAAATAGTTTCGAGCATGCATATTTTATCCATCGAAGCGTTGAGCAAGAGCTATGGCCTGAGACCTCTCTTTGAAAACGTCAGTCTCGGCCTTGACTCTGAAGACCGCGTGGGGGTGGTCGGCGTCAATGGTTCCGGCAAGACTACGTTCCTGCGTCTCATCGCGGGGGAGGAGGTGCCGGACGCGGGCCGCATCGTTTTCGCAGAAGGCGTGACGGTCGGTTATCTGCCGCAGAACCCTTCGTTCGAGGCGGAGCAGACCGTGCTCGATGCCGTGTTCGCCGCGAGCGATGCGAGCATGAAGTTGTTGCTCGATTACGAGCGCGCGTGTCTCGCGCTGGCAACTGGCGAGAAGGATGATTCGCGTTTGTTGAATCGTGTTTCAGAGTTGGCCCATCAATTGGAAGCATCCGGCGCGTGGGAGTTGGAGACAAACGCGAGGGTGATTCTCAGCAAGCTCGGCATCAGCCAGACGGGCGCGAAGATGTCCACGCTCTCCGGCGGCCAGCGAAAGCGCGTCGCGTTGGCCCACGCGCTCATCGCCAATCCTCGCTTGCTCATTCTCGACGAGCCGACGAATCATCTGGATGCGGAGACCATCACATGGTTGGAGACTTACCTGGCGCGTTACAGGGGCGCGCTCCTGCTCGTCACGCACGACCGTTATTTTCTGGACCGCGTGACGGGCCGCATCCTTGAGATTGAGCGCGGCGCGGTGCAGACGTTCGACGGGAATTACGCTTACTATCTTGAGAAGAAGGAGGAGCAGGAACAGTCGCGCGCCGTCGAAGGTCAGAAGCGCGAGATGCTCATACGACGCGAACTGGCATGGCTGCGTCGCGGCGCGAAGGCGCGCACCAGGAAATCAAAATCGCGCCTCGACCGCGCGGAAAATTTGTTGGCCCAACCGAAAGCCACAGAGCGCGCCGAACTCGACATCAACGTCACTTCCAGTCGCATCGGCAAGAAGGTGCTCATCCTGCATGACCTCACGAAGTCATACGACGGGCGCGTCTTGATAGACGGCTTCGACTACACTTTCAAACCCGGCGACCGCATCGGCATTATTGGTCCAAACGGGGCCGGTAAGACGACCTTGCTCGAAATCATCAAGGGGCGCGTCAAACCTGAGAGGGGCACAATCGAAGTGGGCCAGACCGTGCGCTTCGGTTATTACGACCAGGAGAACCGCGCCCTCAACGAAGCCGAGCGCGTCATAGATTACATACGAGAAGCCGCCGAGCAGATAGAGACGGCGGACGGCACCTTCATCACCGCCGCGCAGATGCTTGAAAAATTTCTCTTCACGGGCGCGATGCAATACTCGCCAATCGCCAAGCTCTCAGGAGGCGAGAGGCGGCGTCTGTACCTCCTGCGCATACTGATGAGCGCGCCCAACGTCCTGCTGCTGGATGAGCCTACGAACGACCTTGACATACAAACGCTGGTCACGCTGGAAGATTACCTGGACGGCTTTGGCGGCTGCCTCATCGTCGTCAGCCACGACCGTTATTTTCTGGACCGCACAATCGAACATATCTTTCGTTTCGAGGGCGAAGGCCGCTTGCGCGAGTACCCCGGCAACTATACGGCCTTTCTGGAAGCGAGGCAGAGAGAATCGAGCGAAGCTGTCATGACTGCGCCGGAGGCCCGCGCGCAACCGGCGAAAGATTCCGTCGTTGGTCCAATAACGGCGAAGCGTAAACTCTCCTTCAAAGAGCAGAGAGAGTTGGAAGCGTTGGAGGTTCGCATTCAAGAGTCGGAACAACGTCTCGCCGAAATCGAAAGAGAGTCGGCGGCGAATTCGAGCGACGCATTCCTGGTCCACAAACTTTACCGGGAACGAGAGACGCTCTCCGAGCAACTGGACCTGGACCTGGACCGCTGGGCGGAACTGGCCGAGTTGTCATGAGCAACTGCTGCGGACATTCTCAAAGCTTCCTGCTAGACTCAATCAACGTGTGACACATTATGGAGAGCCAGTCCGTTCACTTATCCAGGACCAGAAATTCTTCGACCTTCGTTGAAGATGAAATCGCGCGTGTCGAAGCCTTGCTCTTAGAGCGCAACGAAGAGTTGACGACTCTTCAAGAAGAATTACGAACATTCAGGGCGCGCTATACGCAGTTTATCGGCAGTTTGCTCGCCGAGTTGGCCGAAGTGGAAAGCGCCATTAAAGAGGCTGAAGCGCGCATGCTCGGCATAGAGCATGATGATGAAGAAGAAAGCTATACAGCATCCGTTGATGCGCCTGACGAGTCAGGCATGCTTGCCAGGACTGGTTTGCGCAAGCTCTTCTGGTCCGTCGCCAGAATGTTTCACCCGGACCATGCGGCGGATGAGGAGGAGGCCAGGCGTCGTCACAGGATAATGGCCGAGGCGAGCCGCGCTTATCAAGAGGGCGACGTTGAAAGCCTGCATTCGCTGCTCGGCGATGAGCAGTTGCAGGCTTATTGCGCGGGGTCGTCTCATGCCCCGGATAAAATCGAAGAGATGGCGGGCCGCCTGCTCGGTCTTAAGGAGCAGTTGCGCACGACCGAGTTTGGCATTAAGCGTCTCAAGCAGAACAGCCTTTACAGGCTCAAACTGAAAGTCGAAGAAGAGGGCGCGGCGGGCCGCGACGTGCTGGGCGAAGAGGCTCACAGCATCAGAAGAAAAATCGCCAAAGCGCGAAAGCGTCTGGCGCATTTCTCTTGATGAGCGGCCCTTTGAGAGAGCGTGAACAGTATGAAGCAGGACGTGAGCGAAATGTTGGGCGACGCGATGACCGCTCAAGGCAAGGAGGCGAAGGTCTATCGTGCGTTGCGCGCCCTGATGTGCGAGAGATGCGGCGGGCAAATCGCGGAAGGCGAGTTGTTCACGCGTTGGCCCATCGCTGAGCAGTTGGTGAGAATCATGCCGCGCTGCCGTGGCTGCGTCCCGTTCGAGTTTAATGAGCAGGAAGAGAATAAGCCGCACAACACTTCCCCGCTCATCGCGGAGCTACTGAGCGGGCCGCGCCAGGACCAGGAAGATGAGGCAGAGAGGCCGTCTCAAAGAGATATCGAATGCGCTATCGAAGAGAGGCTCGGCCCCGCTTTGCGTTGGACGCGCCGCTCAAGAAAATAAAGAGCGTCAGGGAGTTTGTCGGGCCATATGTTGAGAAGCGAGCAGTGGTTTACTCTCCCTCCGTCTCCGTAGACGAAGCGGGGACGGAATCGCCTCTTAACTGGCGGAGCCTCGTCGTGATGTTATGGCCCAACTTCGGGAGCGTCTCCTTGCTCGATGGCAGAGACTCGAAGATATCACTGTAACTCCAGGAGTCCCCCGCCCTGCCCTGGCCCTCTGCGCTTGCCGTTGGCGACGACCCATCTTCCTCCGAGCGAGATTCGTCAGCCGAACCCTGTGGCCTCTCGCTTGAGACAACTGTTTCCGCGTCCTGCTTCAGACGATGCAATTCATCCGCGATGTTCAATGCAGCCAGGACCGCGACCTTTGCATAATCAACGATTGACGTGTGCGAGGAGATGGCCTGCATCCGCTCGTCCACAAATTGGGCGAGTTGCCGCACATAATCGCCGTCGCCATCTGTGCG
>JAXDFO010000455.1:0-2805 GCA_034665545.1 Blastocatellia bacterium | reverse complement strand
GAGTTTTTCATACAACATCACTTCGCGCGCTACATCTCGAATAAGTATCACCACGCGCAGCCGTTCTACTTTTATCTGCCGGTGACGGCGTTGCTGGCGTTGCCGTGGACGGGCTTTCTGATAGCCGCGCTCGCGCGTCTCAAAAGCTGGAACCGGCGCGGGCCAGGCGCGCTAGATAAGCTGCGCGTCTTCTCGCTGGTCTGGCTGGTGGTCCCTGTGGCCTTCTTCTCTTTGTCCGGCTCGAAGCTGCCGGGCTATGTGCTGCCCGCGCTGCCGGGCGCGGCGCTGCTCGCGGGCGAGAGAGTCGCGCGCTTTCTGCGCGGCGAGGGCGAAGCCGGTTCGATGCGCGCGACCGGCGCGATGCTCATTCTATTCGCGCTCGGCCTGTTAGTTTACGCAGCGCAGACGGGCGATATTCCGATGCCCTGCGCGCTTCTCATCGCCGCGTTGCCGCTACTGGCGGGCGCGTCCGTGATGTGCTGGACCAGTAAACGCGCTTTGTGCCTGGCCCTCATCGTGGTCACGGTCTTCGGCGTGACCTTGCTCGCCATCAACTGCGGAGCGGAGCGCGCGGCGCGGCGCGAATCCATGCGCGACTTACTGCAACTCGCCTCCGCGCGCGGTTATTCTTCAACGCCTATTTTTCAACTGCACACGGTCGAGCGTACTTCCGAGTTTTACGCGGCGGAGCGTGTCGTGCGTGACGAAAAGGGCGAGCCTCTGTGGCTCGAAGACCCGGCGCAGGTTGAAGAGGCCGCGCGCCGTCATGGCGACGAGACGATACTCGTCATCGTCTCTCTGGGCAGGCTGCCCACACTGACCGCCTACACATCGCTGCAAACTGAAGTCATCGGCGACAACGGCGCGCTCGTCCTCACCGCCGTGCGCGTCAGCCGTCTAAAGTGAGCAGTAAACGGACAAGCGTTTTTTCTGGTCCACTTATCGCCGTCAACTGATTTCTTATAGCTGAAGCATCATTTCGATCTGGGTGATGACTTGGTTGAAGCCGTGTGTGCGGGCGAAGGCGAGGGTTTCCTGCGATGATGAATCAATGTTGTTCATGGTGGCGGTTTTGCCGGGGGTGATGCGGCTGTGCAGGGCATGCAGGAGAGCGGAGCCTATGCCGTGACGGCGATAAGCGGGGGCGACGGCCAGTTGCGAGATATCGCCGAATGAGGCGGAGGCGATTCCATAACCGACGCATTGTTCAGAGAGGTATGCGCCGAGCATGAGTTTGCTACTCAGGCTGCGCTTGATGGCAGGAATGCTATTGGCCCACGAAGGCTGATGGGTCCAGAAAGATTGCAGCAGTTCCCAATCGGGCGCGGCGATTTCGACTATTTTTAATTCGTCCGGATGCCGCGCTTGATTACTGGTCCTGAGCGGTTGGCCCAACGAGACGATTTCGAGCCTGCGCGTCTCTGTAAAACCCAGCTTGCGATAGAGATTCAAGGCGGGCTCGTTCGATGAGATGACTTCCAGCAGGTACTGACGAACGCCTTCCTCTCTGAACCTTGCGAGCATGAGGTCGAACAACTTCAACGCGATGCCGCAACGCCTGTGCTCAGGGATGACCCCGGTTCCTGAATCATAGGCGGTCGGCTGCTCGTTCCAGTAATCGAACCCGTTCGCGGTGAAGCCGATCATGCGCCCGCCCTCGAAGACGCCGGTTGAGATGTCCCAGCGCAGGCCGTTGCGGACCAGCACGCGCAGCAGTTGGTCGCGTGAAGGCTCTATCTTGACGGCATAGTTGGAGAACGCCGCGAGATTGGCTTCTTGTAACTGAGGCAGGTCATCGCTCGTGAGAAAACGATATTCCATGAGTCAATACTCAACGCAAAGCTTTGTCGAAAAAATCTATCACGCGACGGTCGTACAGTTCGCCCTGTTCGCCCGTCGCCGAAGGCAGATTAAAGCCGGTCAAGGGCAAGTCGCTTTTGACTTCCACGGTCGTCTGCGAAGGGAAACAACGCGCGAGTTGAACGGTCTGCGCGCGCAAGGGTTCGGGCGCGTCTTCGCCCGTCAGCAGCAACACGCGACGGTTGCTCAGAGATGCAGCGATGCCGCACGCGGGGCCGCCGCCGTAATGGCCCATCAGATAGATGCCGGTCCCCAGTCGCGTGAAAGTTTGTAACGGCCCGTTGTCAAGTCCGACCCGTTCTCGCACGGCGGAGCGCAGGATGTCGTCGGGCGCGGCGGGCGCGGAATCCAGGACCAGCGCCTGTATCTTATCATCACGCGAGGCTGCGAGCAGAGCGGCGTAGGCTCCCAACTCGACGCCGTACAACCCCGCGCGCTCTCCTACGAGCGGGCGGCCCTGCGGCGTCTTGAGCGTGCGTAAGTAGGCCAGCGCGGCGGCCACATCATCACCCTCCACGGAACCGAAGGAGGTCCAACTCACGGGCGGGTCCATGCCGTGCCCGCGCAGGTCCGGCCAGAGCACTGTATACGTCGTCGTCTCGTTGATTTTGATGCCGAGGTTGAGCACCCAGGAACGATCCGCTCCATAACGATGCAGCAGGATGATGGCGGGCTGGCCCTCGGCTCCGCGCAGCAGCCAGCCGCGCGCGTACGTCCCGTCCCGGTTCTGCCAGGTCTCGTCCGTCGCTTTGACGCCGTGCTCGCTGCTCAGTTGTAAAAATCTTTCGGGCGTCACGAGGTAGGCGCGACGCGGCGGGTGCGTTACGCTGTGGACGACGTAGCCGACCACGCAGACCAACACCAGGACCACCAGGAGCACGATGGGCAGAAGCGATTTTGCGATTCTTCTTCCGGGGCTGCGCCTCGGTGACATCTCTCTCCTTA
>JAXDFO010000454.1:0-5608 GCA_034665545.1 Blastocatellia bacterium | reverse complement strand
GCGCACTCGACCCCTGCTGATGGAGAGACGACGGTCTCTTATTCACTGTTGGACGGCCTGCGCGTGCTAGTGGTTGATGACGAGGTTGATACGCGCGACCTGATTGCCGCCGTGCTGTCGCGCGTTGGGGCCGAAGTGCAGACCGCCGCGACGGCTCACGAAGCCCTACAGACTCTCGAACGCTGGATTCCAGATGTGCTGGTCAGCGACATCGGGATGCCGGATGAAGACGGCTACACGTTGATTAAGAAAGTGCGCGAGCTTGATGCTAAACAACCCGGATGGATTCCCGCGTTGGCCCTCACGGCCTACGCCAGCGTAGAGGACCGCATGCGCGCGCTCTCGGCAGGCTTTCAGATGCACATGACGAAGCCGCTCGACCCGGCAGAACTGGTGACGGTCGTCGCAAGCCTCTGTGGCAGGAGCGTGAAAATATAGCTGGCAGACCTGCTAACCTGATTTCAATCGGGTTGATCCAGCGTGTACTCGAAGTTGTAAAGGTGCTTGCCGTCTTCTATGTTGATAGTCATCTTGCCTGACAACCCGGCGAGTTGGCCCGTCCCTGAATCCGGCACGACGGTGACTGAGAGTTGCGCCGCGCCGCGCGTCATGGTCCCACTATGCTGAAGCGCGAAACTGCCGCTCTGGCCATGCAGCGTGCCGTTGACCCGCTCCATCGCAACGTACCCGGCAGAGCCTTTGATGTCCGTCCCTGCGGCCAGCATCTGCCCTTTGCTGGTAGCCTCCAGGTCGCCCATAAACTGCTTCTCGATTGAGAGCCTGCCCACGCTCGGGTCTCCGATTGTTTCATCCGCCTGTGGATTCAACTTCACTTCAAACGTTCCGCTCGCATGATTAGTCAAGACCGCTTCCTCCTCTTTAACTGCTTCTATCTTACAACATTCAAGTTTATGACGCGGACGTGAAAACTGCCATGAAAAAGGGTGCGGCCTGTTGTAAAATATTCGGGCACAGCAGAGCAAAGTTTTTGCGGAGGTATAAAAGTGCTCTCAGCTTTATTCGCCAGCGTCCTGTTCATCCTGGGACAATTCACTCCTGCGGCCTACTCGCTGCAAGCGCGTAATACAATCGAGGGACGTGTCACCGGCAACGACACTAATCGTGGAATTGAGAACATACGCGTCTTTCTCTTAAACGATGGCTACTCGCAAGTCGGCTCGGCTTACACTGACCCGTCCGGGCGTTATCAATTCAAGAATGTATCGAGTGGAAATTATTATGTGCAGGTGGAAACGGGCGGCACGGACTACGAGCGACAGACGCAGCGCGTCGAAATCAATCCGATTAGCCTGCGCGGCGGGGGCGGCGCGGAATTCTTTCACATTGATTTTGTTCTCAGACCACGAAAGACACCGCAAAGGACGGGCGGCAGTTCGACCGCGACCGCTAAGGGCGTCACCTTTTATCAAGATGTGCCGGATGCGGCCAGGGCAGAATACCAGCGCGGCGTCAAGGCTCTGGAAAAGGATAATTTCGCAGAGGCCGTCACCGCGCTCAAAAGGTCCGTCGAAATCTTCCCTGACTATTATGACGCGATGGAGGCTCTGGGCTCCTCGTATGTCCGTCATAAGGATTATCAGGCCGCCCTGCCACTGCTCAAACACGCCGTCGAGATTAATAAAAACGGGTGGGCCGGTTTTTACGCGCTCGGCGTCACGCTCGTCGAATTGGACCAGCGCAATGATGGTCTCAAGGCCCTGCGTCGCGCTGTCGAACTCAACCCGGATTCTCCCAACGCCAGCATGCGACTCGGCTATGAACTGGCAAACGAGGAGCAGCGCCACACACAAGTCAACGAGCGGGCACAGGCGCAGGCTGAAGCCACTGAAGCCATCAGGCTGCTCAAGAATGCCGCGCGCCTCGCGGGTAAATCGGAACCCAGAGTCTATGTCATCCTCGCCCACCTCTACAGCAAATACCAGCAGTATGCTGAAGCAGCCGATGCGCTGGAAGCCTACCTGCGCGCCGACCCGCAATCCGACCAGCGAGACCAAATCAAAGAAAAGATAGAACAGCTAAAACGCAAAGCGGCCCGTCCGCAAACAAAGTAAGCAAGCGAATTTTTCAAGGACCACTACATAGCTTGCTCTGTAGTAACGAACAAAAAGAAACGCCCGCTCTCATTATCGAGAGCGGGCGTTCGAGTTTGGAGTATAGACCGTAGTCTAAATCCTAGAAGGTAACGCCGAAGCTAAAGCGTATATTGCGCGGTCCCTGAAACTCCGTCGGCTGGTTGTAGAACGGATTCAAGACGCTGGCTGGGACGCGCGATTTCCAGTCGCCGTTTGAGTTGAGATAGTTCTGCACGGCCTGAGCATAGCTGGCACCGCTATAGACCGCGCGGAATGCCGGACGGTTGAACTCGTTGAAGTCTTGCGCCGCCGTGCCACGGATGTACGCGCCGCTGCGGTTCGTGACGGTCGCCTGGTTGAACAGGTTCAGCACGTTCATGGTGAACCTGAAACCAACACGCTCCGAGATGTTGAACCTGTGCGTCAGCAACGCGTCGGTCTGCGTGAAGGTGGGCGTTCTCCCTAAGTCTCCGCGACCATTGGGAAGCACAATCGCACCGTCTGCGAGGCCCGTCGTGGTGTCCAGGATTAAGTCAGCAAGCTGCGTTGAGATCGGAATGCCCTGGTAGATGAACTGCGAGCCGCCGACCTCCGTCGTCATCTTGTGACCGAAGAGCCTGTAGTTGAAATCATACGCGCCGAACGCTTTGAAGGTGTTCGGGCGGTCGGTCGCCAGCCGTCCTAAAGTCTGTTTGCCGAATGAATCGAACTGTAGTTCCGGCAGGTCGAAGAAGCGGTTGACGTTCGGGCTATTGCGTCCATTCTCATCCGTG
Organism: Blastocatellia bacterium; assembly: GCA_034665545.1. GTDB lineage: Bacteria > Acidobacteriota > Blastocatellia > Pyrinomonadales > Pyrinomonadaceae > DASYML01. The sequence continues at coordinate 2,742 of JAXDFO010000454.1, read as the reverse complement.
CTGGCGAGGCCGGAGTAGTTGCCGTAGAGACGGCTGTAGAGATAAGAAACGTTCGTGTACCAGTTGTTCGAGAAACGCTTATCGAGGCGAAACTCAAGCCCTGTGTAGTTACGCACGGCCTTTGGCGTCGGCGGCAATCCGTTGGCGACGAAGTCCGTCGTGGTGATGCCGAAGCCGGGATTGGAGATGAAGAAGACCTCGTTGACCACGCCGTTGGAAGAGATGGGCAGGCCCACGTCCTCAATCGTGCGGTCCAGTTGCTTGCGCGTCAGACGCACGCTGAACACCATGTCCCTGTTAATCGCGTAGTCCGAAGCAATCGTGTACTCGCGCTCTTTGGTCGGCTTGAGGTTCGGCTCAATCGGCGGAATCCCGTTCGTCGTCAGGAGCGAAGGAACACGGAAGTCGAAAGGCCCGGCCAGGACTGCGCCAGGCAAATTCGTCGAAGTGTAGTGCGTGAAGTCCGGGTCATTCAACGCGCGGTCGGTCACGATGAACCTGTCCGCGCCGAACGAGCCGCGCGGCAATTCATACTTCATCGTGTCGTAGAAGATACTGAAGCTGCCGCGAATGACCAGCTTGTCGTTGCCCAGAACGTTCCATGCCGCACCGAGTCGCGGCGCGAGCTTGTCTTTCCAACCGAACTTGATGGGCGCAGTGCCGCGCGCCTGAATCTCCTGCAATGCCGCCGGGTCAATGCCCGGATGAAATTCAGCGTTGAAGGGGAAGGCCGGGACGAACTCGTTCTCCGTGCGCAAGCCCAGATTCAAAGTCACGCGACGATGAACCTGCCACTGGTCCTGCGCGAAGACGGCCTGGTTGCGGCTCTTGGCCTGGCCTCTCGTGCCAAAGTCCGTGACTTCGTAGTAGCCGTATGTGCCGGACTGGTCGAGGCCGCTATTAGGCTCTGACTGTCCATAGAAGAAATCAAGGATAGGCCCGGTCTGTCCGCTATCAACTTTATTGGAAAGCTTGGTCAACTGGTAGCCGCCCTTGAAGTTATGTTGTTGACCAAAGATTCTGGTATTCCACGTCGCATCACCATAGAAGTTATTGCGCCGCGTGATGTCGAAGAGTGCCGCCGCGTTAGTGGAGAAAATCGGATTGCCGGGCGAAGTTGAACCGGCGGGGCAACCCGTGGGAACGATGGCCGCCGTACACGGAGCCTGAATGCGCGGCAGGGCCGCCACCGGAACGTCGTAAGAGCCGCCCTTATCGTTCAAGTAGGTCGTGCCCATGCGGAAGCTCAGGACCAGGTTGGAAAGCGGCGAGTAAGTCGCGGACCCGGAAACCTGATTCGCAGGAGTGTAGCCGCCCTGGAACGGATAGCGACTATTGTTGAAGGTCGTGTTGCTGGTCGTCTCGAATGGCAGGAAGGCCGGAGGACCAGTGACCTTGATAGGGCTGTTGATGCCCGTGACGTTGATGGACAACTTGGAGGTCGGCGTATAGTCGAGCCGCAACATCATGTTGTCGTATTTCGTCTTGTACTCAATCCGGCGCGAATTGAGCGTCGTGATTTGAGTGCTCGCCGCCGTAATCGGCGAGATCAGGTTGAGCGTCTGAAAGGTCCGCTCGAACTGCGTGGCATAGCTGCCATAGAACCATAGCTTGTTCTTTAAAATCGGACCGCCGAGGTCGAAGACCGGATTGAGCAGCCTGTACGGCTCCTTGCCGTTCGGGTCTTTGAAGTACTCAGGGACGAATAACCCCTGGGCCAACGAGATGCGATTGAAACGCCTGCCCGGCCTGGGCGAAGAATTGAACCTGTTCGAGTTGACTTCCAGGCGAGCCTCGCCGTGAAAGTCGTTCGTCCCACTGCGCGTGACGACGTTAATCACGCCGCCGGTCGCGCCGCCGAACTCCGCTTCATAACCCGCGCTCTTGACCTGGACCTCTCTCACGAAGTCGAAGGGCAGGTCTTTCGTCGTGCCGAGCGTGCCCTCTTTGACGCGGGTCACTTCGAGGCCGTCAACCACGAAAACGTTCTCCGAACCCGAAGCGCCGTCAATCTGGTAGCCGCCGGACTTGGTTTCGGCCCTCGTCCCAGGAGCGACGTTGATGACCGAGTCGAAGCGCAGTGTTTTCGGCAACGCTTGAATCTGTTGCTCTGTAATGTTGGTGGCCGTCTTTGTCGAAGTGACATCCACAATCGGGTCATCATTGGCCGTCACGTTGACGTTGGCCGTCGCGCCCGCGACCGTCATCGTCAGTTCGACTTGAAGAGTGCGGCCAAGTTCGACCGTGACGTTCGAGCGTTCGACCGTGCCGAACCCAGTGCCCGTGGCAGAAACTGTGTAGATGCCTGGCGGCAGGGCGGCAAAATTGTAAACGCCCCCCTCGTTGGTCGTCGCCGTCCAACTGCGTTGCGTATTGGTGGCCGTCACGGTCGCGTTAGGAACGACCGCACCGGAAGGGTCTTTGACCGTGCCCTGGATGCTGCCGTTGACCTCCTGGGCCAAACCGAGGGACGCACAGAGAGCCAGCAACGCTGCACACAATAACAGTCTGAAAGCCCCCCTCAGCTTTAAGGATGTTTCTTGATTCATCTTATCTCCCTACTCCTTAATGTGGTGATGAGCGATCATCGCTATGGCATCGCTCGCTTAAGGTCTTTAGTGATTGAGCCGCAGCAGTTGATGATGCAACCGAATACGAAAAATTGAATTTTCATTCAACTATCTGAAACCGTCCGGCTTCAACCGCATAACTCCTTGCAACTCATCCTGTTGAATAAGCAAG
>JAXDFO010000453.1:0-6786 GCA_034665545.1 Blastocatellia bacterium | reverse complement strand
TGGTATTCCGCGCTGGTGATGAAGGCGCAGACCATGCCGCGATAGTTGTTTGGTTGGACGTTGTTCAGGATGTTGAGCCAGAAATCATAGCCCCCCTGCTCAGGGTCTCTGTGCAAGTAACCGAAGTATTGCATGAGCACGAATGACGGGTTGGACTCGGCATCTTTGAACTCCTGAATCTCTATCACTTCGCGGACGGCCTCGGCCCTGGTCTTGCCGCCCTGCATCTCGGCTATCAGTCGCGCCCGCTCGCTGGTGTAGGGCGAGAGTCGAGCCGTGTCGAAGAGCTTATTGACGAAATCCGCCGTGCTCATCTGGTCCGGGTAAGCCGTCTTGAACTCTGGACGCGTGACAAACTCCGCGACGAGGGCATGCCTGGTCTCTTCGATGGCGAAGCCAGCCTCAACCTTGCTGCGGTCCGCCGTGAACTCCGCGTAAGTGGGCCTGCGTCCGAGCGTGCCCTTGTAGAGACGATAGACGAAGCTGCCCGTCTGTTGGAATTCTTTCTCAATGACGAAGGCCGCGCTGACGCCTATGCGACGCTCGCGCGTGCAGGTGGCGTCGTTGCCGCAGAGCGCAATCTGGTTGGTCCAGTAAGCGAGGCCGCCCGCGTCCGGCTCGCGGCCCAGAAAGTCCAGGTATTGCTGGCGGACGAAGAAGCCTGCGTTGTCAATGAGGTTCGTGCCCGGCGCGGCAGGCTCTACGGCGATGTCGCGTATGACCTGCGTCGGGTCGCCTATGATGCCAACGCGCGCAGCCTGGGCATCCTCAAGATTGACTCTCTGAAGCATCGCCCCGCCGTTGACCGCAAAGCTGGAAGTGAAGGCATAAGCCTCGCCCGTGTCCGTGATGTCAAAGCCCGCCCAGTGTATATACATCGGCCCGATTGGCACTTCTTTGACCATGAACAACTTGCCTGAATCGGGAGAGAGGGGGCTGCCGTCGGGCGAGCCGAGCGTGACCAGCTTGAGTGCTCTGTAGGAGATGAAAATGTTCAACCCGTAAGCGGTCGTTTTGGTCGCGCCGGGGTAGTTGTTGGAGTAGGCCAGGCCGTAGAGTTGGGGGGCATCGTAGCCGTTGGAGACGCTGGAGAGCGGCACATCCACAGAGACGGCCCCCGTGTTCGGGTCCACTTGGAAATTGCGAGCGTCGTAGTAGAGGGTGACGCGCAGGCGGTCCCTGACAGGATCAAAGTCTATGGCGGCGGCGGATGCTCCGGTCAAGTTGGGGATTGCGTCTGTGCCGATTTGCTTGAGGTCTGCGGTCAGGCGGTTGACCGTGTAGAGATGGCCGCTCAGGCCGAGGCCGTAGAGTTCGCCCGTCGCCGGTCGAAAATCAATGCCGAGCAGCTTCTCGCCCTTGATGGACCTGCTAGAGAGCAGCCTGTTCGGCTGGTAGGTCGTGAAACTGATTAAATGATTATCTTCCGTCAGGCCGTAGATGATGCGCGGCGGCGTATCGTTATCCGTGATGCCGACTTCGGCGTTGAGGGTCGGAGCGTCACCGGGTCCGAAGGTTGCGCCGCCCGTCGGATTGCTGAGGACGACAGAGAAGCTTTCCGGGTACTCGACCAGCGAGTCTTCCAGAATCGGGATGGCGACAGTCTTCAAGCTCTCGCCGTCATTGAAGACGAGCGTGCCCTGGACCGGCACGAAATCAACTCCCGCCGTCGCTGTGTCGGAGACCGTCCGGTAATCCACGGTAACGGTCCCGAAGGTCGAGAGAGAGCGCCTGACGTTGAGAGTGATGCTGCCTGCGCCCTCGTTGACGTGATAGAAGTCCGGCGCAGGGTCCGGATCCCATCTCAGCACATCGCTTTCCTGGACCAGCGCGCAGGGTGAAAATTCGGAAGTGTTGCCGGAGGGGTCCGTGGCCGTCGCGGTGATGAAGATTCCGGGCTGCGCTCGCCGATGAATGTCATAGCTGCTGAATCTGAAAGAGGCATTGCCGTCGCTGCCGGTCGTGACGGAGTAGGAGATTAAATAGGAGTCTTCCTCTTGATGTCTTGATTGGTCGCAGGGTCCGCTAAGAAAGAATTCCAGATTGAACCGGGTGTTCGGCGTAGAGTTCAAAGTGCCAGTGAAGGTTGTCAGCCCGGACGGCGCAGTTTTGACGTTGCTCAGAAGTGGGAAATTTTGCAGGCCGTTGGCTCCAGTGTCCGCATCGCCCTGGTCGTTGGCGGTCGCTCCGGCAGGCGCGAGGTCAATCGGCAGCCCGCCGTTTTTGTAGAACGAATCGCCTGTGATGAGAGTGCTGTTGGAGCCTGCGCCCACCGGAGCGTTGACGAGGACGCCCGCGCCGGAGTTGTTATAAATATTATTCGCCGTCAGGCTGTTGCCCTCACCGCTCTCGATGAGCACGCCCGCGCCGGAGTTGTTATAAACAGCATTCTGCGCGAGGACGTTGCCGCCTCCGCTCTCGACGCGCAAGCCCGCGCCCCTGTTGTTTGCAATGGCGTTGCTGAAATAGCCCGAATAATCCGGGTTGTGGGGGTCAGTATCGCCGATAATGTTACGGCTCGCGCCGCCCTTGATGAGCAGGCCGTCGCCGCCGTTCGGCAACGCCCCGTCAGCGTCAGGGCCGTCCGCCCCGATGAGGTTTCCCTGGACCAGATTTTCGTTCGCGCCGTCAAACTCTAGGCCGTTGGCCTGATTGCCGGAAATCACGTTGCGCATGTAAGTATACGGGCTTCCGATTTTGTTGGCCGAGCCGTGGCGAACCAGCACGCCATCGTGACCGTTCTTCGTGATCCGGTTGCTATAGACGACATTCTCTTTCGTCTCGATTAACAGCCCATCGTCCGCGTTGTAGGAGATGTTGTTGGAGTCCGGCGGAAGCTGAGCATAATCGAAGGCGATGGTCGCGCCGATGCTGTTACCGTTCGCCCCGCCGACGATGCTGACGCCTGTTTGATTGCCGAGACTGACAGCCTCTTTGGCGATGCCTATCTGATTTTTGGTGAGCAGATTGTCGGTCGCGCCGCTTCCCTTGAGCATCACGCCGGAAGCATCGTTGCACGCGATAACGTTATCCGTGATGACGTTGGAAGAGGAGTTGTTGACCAGTATTCCATGCTGGCCGTTGCCGAGGGCCGCAGTCATCTCAGCGTCGGTCCCGATGATATTTTTCTCCACGCGGTTGAGTCGCGTGTTCGCCAGCACGATGCCGCTGCCGCCGAAGCGGTTGATGATGAGGCCCTGAATGGTGACGTTTCCCCCGGCGGCGAAGTTGTCGTTGACGAACAACCCGTCGGCGTTCGCGCCCGCCCTGCTGCCATCCAGTTCGACTTGAAACTTGCCGTCAGGCGTCAGGCCGTTGATAACCACCGGGTCTATGATGACGGGGAGCGGCGCTGCCGGAGAGATTGTGTTGATGCCCGGCTGCGGGAAGTTGAAGCTGATGGTGTCAGGGCCTGGGCTGCCGTTGGCCTCCATGATGGCCTGGCGGAGCGAGCCGGGTCCGCTGTCGTTCGTGTTGGTGACGGTGAGGGTCGCGGCGTGGGCCGTCGGTTCCAGTCGGCTCCGGCAGGAGGCGGGCAGGACGAGCCACCCGAGCGCGGCCAGAAGCAATGTGAGACAGAGACAGCCGAGCAGTCGCCCGCCGCGTTGCGAAGTATGTCGCATGAGGTTCGCACTCCTATCAGAATCCTTTCGCTTGAGAGCAAGCGCATGACCAGACGCTCAGGGGTTGAGTGGCCCCGCCGTGCCAGGGAAAGCATCAGGTGGTTTCAAAGCCGAGAGTGAACAGCTATCTTCCGTGAGAGAAGCTGAACATTCGTTTCTGACGGAACGCCCTCATTATTGGTCCTCGCCGCGTGAACTGTCAACAACCTTGAAAAATTCTTCGGCGGCGTCGTGACGTTTCTCCTGAGAAAAGTCACACACGGATGAAGGCGCAAGACCACAACGAGGTTTCGAGCAAATCTTGTCGAAGGAGAAAGTCATGTCAAGAGCATTCAACCCAAAGCGTCTTTCCACACCCGTTATCGTCCGCGCGCTCATCGCCTCTCTACTCTCAGTTTCAGGAGTTTTGCCCGCGACCAGGGCACAGGAAAGGATTGGTCCTCCAGAGCAGAGGAAGCTGGGATCTGTGGTCACCCATGTGCAGCCGGCCTCCTGCAACATGATTCAGAACGGGGACTTCTCCGCAGGACTCAACGTCGTTCCCAGCAATAGCTCTATCCCTCCGAGCACGGTCGCCAACCTGCTTGCCATTGCCCACCCCTGGATTGTGCTGTATGTACACGTCGCCGGTGTACATTTTGATAGCTTCAACACGCTGACACTGATTGAACATCAGGTCGTAGAAAGCCATTAGGTTCTTTTTGTGGGGTAGTGGCTCACGTAAAGGTGACATGCTAAAGTTCAATCATGGTCACCATTACTTTGCGATGTCAACCTTGCCAAAGCGAACGGCTAGTGCGTAACGGCCTCGCTCCTGATGGCCGCCAGCGGTATCTGTGCCGCGATTGCTCTCAGCCCAGTCGTGAACAACCGCGCACTAACGCTTACAGCGAGCAAGAGCGCGAACAAATACTGCGCGCCTATGACGAGCGCAGCAGTTTGCGCGGACTCTCCCGCACCTTCGGCGTCTCTAGACAAACCGTCACGGCCTGGCTCAAAAAAAGGTGGCGGAGTTGCCCGACCTCTGCCAGACACTCGTGGCAGTCGCAGACCCGGTGCTGGAGTTAGATGAGTTGTGGTCATTCGTGCTGAAGAAGGCCAGAAAGCGCTGGATTTGGATCGCGCTCTGTCGTCAGACCCGGCAAGTCGTCGCCTACGTGGTTGGAGACAGAAGCGCGCAGACCTGCCGCCGCTTATGGCAAGCAATTCCTGACGGGTATCGGCTGGCTCAGTGCTACACGGACTTCTGGGAGGCGTACTCAAAGGCGCTGCCCATCGCACAGCACGTGGCAGTGGGCAAGGAGTCGGGGCAGACGGCGCACGTCGAGCGGTGGAACTTGACGCTACGGCAGCGCCTCGCGCGCTTTGTGCGGCGGACGTTGTCATTCTCGAAATCAGAGAAGATGCACGAGGCATGTTTACGCCTGTTCATCCATCATTATAATTGTAGTCATGCTCTCACCCTGTTGTGAGCCATCACCAGAGATGTTATGTGCGGCGTTGCTGTAAATCTTCAATCCTACTTGCCGAAAATCTGATGAACCTGACAACTGAATCCAGGCAGAAGAGGCGTTTTGATTTCATGTTCATCCATGAGAGTAGCTACCAATTTAAGTGTATTTCTCTCCAAGCGGTAAACCTCTAAAGCACGCTTCTCAGGATCAGCAATCCAGTATTCTTGGACACCATGCTTACCATAAACTTGACGTTTTACTTCACGATCACGACGCGCGTTTTCCTTACCCGGTGAGACAATTTCAATAGCCAATACAGGAGCTTCGTAAATGCGCTCTCCAGAACCGACATTACCGACCTGTTGATTGGTCAAGAAAACAATATCTGGAATGGCACTATTCGACTCGTCAAAAATAACGCCCGGTGTAGGCAATACTTCCCCAATAGGATTCTGTTTCAGATAGCCCAATAACAACCCTACTAAATTGACGAGGACACGTTGATGTGAAAGGCTAGGCGCACGTGACACAAAAAGCTCTCCCTCAAAAAGTTCATAACGATTTCCATCATCCGGCATAGCATCAAGATCGGCAATCGTTAAAAGAGGCTCAATTTTAGCTGACATAGATACCTCCCAATTCCCACTTATGACATCAAGAATATAACATATGAGGCAATGAAGCATATAACAACCCATTTAACCCGAAGCCTCGGTAGCATGGCTTTAATCATTGGTTTATCCTTTCCGAGTTGAATGCTTTATGCGCGGCGCGGCTTAAAATATAAATGCCGCGCTCGCTACAAAGCAACTATTCTCTGAATGATTGAAAATGCCTGTTCGCTTGATTCAATAATTTCACGACAGTTATTACGAATGAACTCATTATGCCATTCTATCTGGTACTTGCAATTCTTACTTGGAGTACCAGCGGGCCACATCGCTGCCCCAGGTTCAAGCGCAATATAGCTATAAAATATTTGCAGCTTGTTATTCACGCGCCGACAGTCATTCCTGATTTTATGTAATAACCCAATTATCTCAGGTTCATTGGTTCTGTTGCAAGAAAAGAATTCTGGACTATAATCCATCCCTCAGTTCATTCTATCCTCTTCAGGAATCCTATCAGTGAAACACAATTCATCTCTTTTAAGTGGCGACACTTTGAGCCAGCAATTATTCTTTTGTGCGTGCGCTGGTACTGCCGCTATCAACTCTCTTACCGCGATGTCGAGGAGATGATGCGTGAGCGCGGACTATTTGTGGACCACTCAACAGTGTTTCGCTGGGTCCAACGATATGCTCCTGAAATCAATAAACGCATCCGTCCACACTTAAAGATGAGCGGCACTTCCTATCGTGTTGATGAAACCTATATCAAGGTTGGAAAGAGCTGCAAGTATCTCTATCGCGCCGTAGACAAAGAAGGCCAGACTATTGAATTTATGCTTTCAGCTAAACGTGATGTGGTGGCAGCAAAACGTTTCTTTAAGAAAATGATGAGAGCTTCGCAATGCTTCAAGAGTTTTCACACCGCTGAACGAACTCTGGAAGGCATTGAGGCGATCAACATGATGAGGAAAGGTCAGGTCAAAAGGTTATCAGGAAATGATGCACAGGGTCAGGCAAAGTTTGTAGCTTCGCTGTTTCAGATTGCTGCATAACGAAATATGTTCGAAGAACTTTCGCTCCTCAAAATAATTCTTGCAA
>JAXDFO010000452.1:0-4837 GCA_034665545.1 Blastocatellia bacterium | reverse complement strand
ACCGTTCACGTTGCGCGAAGCGGGGTTGGCCGGGTCTCGGACGAACCCGAATTTGGTCGCCAGCACGACTTCGTCCCGCCGCCCGCGGATGGCGCGGCCGACGAGTTCCTCATTGATCCACGGCCCGTACATGTCCGCCGTGTCCAGAAAGTTCAATCCCAAATCGAGCGCGCGATGGATAGTCGCAATTGACTCCTCATCATTACGGTCGCCGTAGAATTCAGACATCCCCATGCATCCCAGCCCCATCGCCGAGACCGTCAAACCCTCTCGTCCCAATTTTCTAGTCTTCATAACTCGTTCCCTTCTCTTCCATTACTTACGCCATATCGAACAGCAAGACTTCCGCCGCTTCCTCACCCTTAATCAACAGAGACTGCTCATCGCTCACGGCGGCCCCGTCGCCCTGCGACAAGAGTTGCCCGTTGATGCTGACCGCGCCGCGCGCCACCTGCACCCAGGCATGTCGCTTCTGGTCCAGACTATGAACAACCTCCTGGCCCGGTTCGAGCAGCGCGGCGTACAGCGAAGTATCCTGATGTATCGTGACGGAATCATCACGCCCGTCTTGAGAAGCGATTAAGCGCAAGCGGCCCTGCTTCTCTTCCGCCGTGTAATTCTTCTGTTCATAACCGGGGCGGATGCCATATTCATTCGGCATAATCCAGATTTGCAGTAGATGGACCGACTGGTCCCGCGAATGGTTGAACTCGCTATGCGTGACGCCCCACCCCGCGCTCATGCGCTGCACTTCGCCCGGACGAATGACGGAGCCAGTGCCCATGCTATCCCTGTGTTCCAACTCGCCCTCAAGAATATAGGTGATAATCTCCATGTCACGATGCGGGTGCGTCGGAAATCCCTTGCCCGGATGCACCCGGTCTTCGTTAATCACGCGCAGGCTGCGAAATCCCATAAAGTCGGGGTCGTAATAATCTCCGAACGAGAAAGTGTGGTTGGTATCGAGCCAGCCAAAGTTGAAATGCCCGCGCTCTTTCGCCTGACGTATAGTAATCATCTCTCTTTTTTCAACCTCCATCATTACCTGTCACCACCATAGTCGTTATAACAGGTATCGTATCAAAAAAAATTTCTTACGAGACGTTCTTGCGCGCCGTCTCCAGTAATCCGGCCAGGTTTTGCAAGTGCTGTTCTTTCAGATGTCCCAACTGCTGCTCGTGCAGTTCCGCTATAGGCCGGTCCAAAGCCTTCAGGAGCCGCAAACCCTCCGGCGTGATGTACGTCATCACGACGCGGCGGTCCTTCTTCTCACGCGACCGCCTCACCAACTTCTGTCCCTCAAGGCGGTCCAACAACCTTGTGATGTCAGGGTCACGATTGACCATCCGCTCCGCTATCTCGCCGCAGGCCAACCCTTGCGAGCCCGCGCCCCGCAGGATACGCAGCACGTTATACTGCGTCGGCGTCAACCCGGCTGGCTTCAACGTCTCCATCACGCCCCACATGAGGGCTTCGGCGGTGCGCTGGATGTGCAAGAACACCTGCTCGTGCGCGCTCCCGGAAGCTTTCTTCTGCCCGGTCTCCCTGTCCACTCTCCTGCTCATGTCAATTATTATAGTCGTGATAACGACTATTGTCAAGAGGCACTTCGCCTCGTCACGTCTCTCTGCTCTTCATTCAGGGGTCAAAGCGTCGCCCGAATCGTCGTATAATACCGGGGGCCAGCACTCAGAGCTTCGCGGCGGAGATGAGTTTGAAACACAAAAATTACGACTGGAAAATCTTCTGGATTCTCTACGCGGCGGCATTGCTTTGCGTCATCGCCGTTATGCCGTACCTCATGACCCTGATTAAGACTCTGCCTGTTGATAAGCCCATACCATTTTCACTTCCGGTGCTGCTCTTGCTCTCGTTTCTACAGAGCGCGGTCCTGCTGGCGGTGGCCGTGTGGCTCGGATTACTGCTGGCGCGGAAGATAGGAAGGGGCGTTCCCCTGCTGGAGAGTTGGCTGGCGGGAGAGAGAGTTGGCCCAGGGCTGCGGGCGGCGTTGCGCGCTGCCGTGCCTGCGGGCGTGGGGGTCGGGCTGGTTCTGCTAATGCTACTGTATTTCGTTTTCGTCCCGCTCGAACCGAGGCTCAGGATTATTCATGTCTCGAACGTGGCAATCTGGAAAAAGTTTCTGGCGTCGTTCTACGGCGGCATCAACGAAGAATTATTGATGCGATTGTTTCTCTTATCACTGTTCGTCTGGGTCTTGAACAAAATCCGGCGCGGCGTTGACGGATTGCCCGCGACGAAAACTTTCTGGCTGGCGAATCTGATTCTCGCAATCATCTTCGGCCTGGGCCATTTAGGCACTGCCGCCATCATGTTGCCCATCACGCCCGTCGTCATCCTCACGGCCCTCTTGCTCAACGGCATAGCCTCGCTCGTCTTCGGCTATCTATACTGGACGCGCGGGCTGGAAGCGGCGATGCTGGCCCACTTCTCTGCGGACATAGTCTTTCACGTCATAGGCTCCGCCCTGTTCAGAACGTGATTGGCCCATGAGCCGCGCGCTGAAACTCTCTCTTCACTTCAAGACGAAATCAATCTCTTCATGTAAGCGATCCGGCAAAGAGGTTCGCTTAATCTCTATGCGGCCCACGCGCGAAGCCGCGCCGAGCAGGCTGCCCAGGTTGCCTGAAAAGAACTCCTGCGATGCTCCCACGGAAACTTTATCTGCGTCCTCCTGATGTCGCTTCCAATACGCCTTCACGGCCTCCGCATCCAGCTTGTCGAAGACATCATCGAAAGCCTGCTTGCGCGCGTTCAGGTCAATCACAGTGAAGTCATCGAGCGTCGTTGCGGCCAACGCCGTTTGCGCGTTCGCGCGATTCTCATTAGCGAGTACGGACTGTAGAAGTTCCCTGCTGTTGGAGACGATCAACTCGCTTCCCTTGAGCGCGTAGCACAATTCCCATCCGAGCATAGGCACGTCCAGTTGCCGCCAACGCTGGCCCGCGCCGTCCGCATCCGTCCATCTTAAATTCGCGCTTGCCCCTGCGGTCATCAATCGCGCCTGGACCGATTGGCCCAACGCGCTCTCGAACATCTCTCTATTCAAGCTGCCGGGCGCGCGCAAGGTCACAATCGCGGCCCGCCTGAATTCAACGAATAGCGGACCCTTCATCGTTTGCGGGCTGGTCAAGTTCGCGGCCCAGAGCGGGTGCGCGGGCGCGAGCGATTCTTGCAAGCTCTCTGCGAAACGCGCTTCGGCCTCGTCTCCCAGAGGATTGCCGCGCGGCTCCTCTCTCTCCGTCATTCCGGCGTCGCCCGCATCATCAATCATCGAATCATACTCATCATCCAGGTGTGAATAACGACTCCCGTCATCGCTCTCTTCATCCCCTTCACGCGCGACCTCGAAATCCGAATCGCCATATGATTGCCAGTTCCAATTCTTCCCCTGCTCCGTCTTACTGCGCGCACGCCGGTCCAGCATCGCGTCACGAACGAGCGCGGCGGGAGCGGCTTCCTGCGCATCGCCCCCACCGGCATCACCCTTGAATGCGCGCAGTTTGAAGTAGGGCACGCCGCCCGGAATCATCTGCGTCAATCGCCTGGCTTCTGGACCAGGAATGCCGGACCCTTGTGGCTGATGGCCGCCCGCGTAAAGCAGGTCTCTACGCTCCACCCACTTGCCGTCTTGAAGCTCAAGGTCGAAGAGGCAGGCGCGAAGATTCTTGAGTTGCCCCGTGTTCGGCATGAGCCAGTAATGTTTGAAATACCAATCATCATTAAGCTTTGACTGGTCCACCCAGACGCTCACGAAATGCGGCGAGGTTTTTTCGCTCAGACTCTTAAAGGCCGGGTCATCCGAGAGACGGTCCTTCAAAGCCTTGCCGTTGATGTTAGCCAGCGTGCGCAGCAACAAACGCTCGCTCGTCGCCAGTATGAAACGACCATGCAAGCTGGCGAAGGCGAGTTGCTGTTTCTGCCTGCCACGGTCTGCCTCCACGTCCAGGCTGTAATAGCTCGTGCCGTCCGGCAGTTCCCTTTCTTCAAACTGGCCCTGGCCCTCAAAAAATCTGGTCGCAGCAAACTTCTCTTCGCTGAGCGGCGCGATGAAGACCAGGTCCAGCCGCCCTATGTCATAGACGGCGACGCCCGCGCTCTTCTCCGATGCCCCCGTCAAAGCCTCCGCGTCGAGCATGAAGCCGAGCGCGTCGTTGAATTCATCCCAACGCTCGCGCAGTTTCAACCAGAGATGGCTCTGGCCCAGTTGCTGAAAGTTGGCGCTGCCCAGGTACTGCTCTTTGAGCGCGGATTCGTCCCACTCTTTGACGAGCGCGGGCAGGTCTTTGAACTGCGCGTAGACGAGCGGCCCGCGCGGGAAATCATCCGCCAGCGCGAATGGTCCGGTCGCCTGTCGCGCGGATTTCGCGTAGACGATGAGTCCCACGCAGACTATGAGCACGAGGGAGATGAGTATGATAAGTCGTGGCCGCAAACTTTTTTGACGGGCTCTTTGCTGAGACATAACTTGGCTCTCTCTCTTAAGCGAACATCGCGCTTCACAAATCTACTTTGACGTACCTCTGTTCCTGCTCGCTCCAGCTTAACTGCTCGACGCGTTTGCCGAGCGGCTTCACCGTTTCAAACGGCCTCGCGGTCCAATTCTTATGCGCCGCGTGCCAGCCGCCATCCGTCTCCAGCCAGTAGGTATAGGCGGGCGCGGCCCCCTTGTATTTAATGACCTCATCGGTCGTCTCAAGCTTCAAACGCGCGCTGTGGTCCGGCCCTTCGCGCATGAAACTAAAACTGGTTGACTTACGCTCACGGACCTCGCTCCAATCCGGCGCGTGATACTCGCCGAGCGGACTGATTGACTCTT
>JAXDFO010000451.1:0-39788 GCA_034665545.1 Blastocatellia bacterium | reverse complement strand
TGAGCGACACATGGAGGCCGCCATCGCGCGCCGCAATACTGTCCTCGGCACGATGGTGCGAGACGGCGCGATTACGAACGAGCAGGCCGCATCGGCGGCCAGAGAGCCGCTCACGGTCGTGCCCGTGGCGCAGGATAACGACTCGCTCGCTCCATACTTTGTTGATTACGTCAATCGCGTCGTCGAATCCAAACTCGAAGCGGGCGGGCAGAAGGATGAGAGGAACCTTCGCGTCTACACGACGCTGGACCTGGAATTACAGCAACTCGCGGAAGATGCCGTGACGCGCCAGCTTGAACGACTCGATAAAGTTTACAAGGGACGCGGTGTGACGCCGCAGGCCGCGCTGGTCGCGCTCGACCCGAAGACGGGAGAAGTGCTGGCGATGGTCGGCGGGCGCGACTACGCGGAGTCGCAGTTGAATCGCGCGACGGATGCCGCGCGACAACCAGGCTCCGTCTTCAAGCCCATCGTCTACGCCGCCGCGCTCGAAAGCGGTCTCTCGCCTGTGACGATGTACGCGGACGCGCCGCGCGAGTTTGTTTACGACCGCCGCTCCGTTTATCGCCCCGCGAACTACGGCGGCGGCTATTCGATGCATGACGTGACGATGCGAACCGGACTCGTCAAGTCGCTCAACGTCGTGACGGTTGACGTGGCGATGCGAACTGGACTCGCGCGCGTCGCGGAGTTGGCCCACAGCTTCGGCCTCACTAAGCCGGAGCCGTATCCCTCGCTCGCGCTCGGCACGTCGGAAGCGACGCCGCTTCAGATGGCCGCAGCCTATACGGCCTTCGCGGGCGAGGGGCAGCGCGTCGAACCCGTGCCAATCGCGCGCGCGACAGATTCGAGCGGGACCGAAATCATCAGTGAGATAAAGGCTCCTGCGAGGCAGGTCATCAGCCCCTCTACGGCATACATGATGACGGACATGCTGGAAGGCGTGATTGACCACGGCACGGCGAAGGCCGCGCGCGGCGCAGTTAAAAAATCTGTCATCGCGGGCAAGACCGGGACTTCGCGCGACGGGTGGTTCGTCGGCTATACACCGAACCTGGTCTGCGCCATCTGGGTAGGCTTTGACGATAATCGTCAACTCGGATTGACGGGCGCGGAAGCGGCCCTGCCCGCCTGGGTTGACTTCATCAAGAGCGCGGTCGAAGTCAGACCCGAACTCGGCGGCGAAGCCTTCACGAGGCCCGCCGGAATCGTTGACATAGAAATAGACCCGGAGACAGGCATGCTCGCCACGCCCTCTTGCCCGCAGCATGAACACATCTCCATCGCAAGCGCGCTCGCCCCGCACTTTGAATGCTACACGCACGACCGGCCCGACGCGCTCACAGCATCCGCGACGGATGAAGAACTCTACAACGCGGACTCAGCCGTCTTGATACTGCCGGACGGCACGCGCACCATGACGCGGCCCATCGCTTCAAACAACAACCCGCTCCCGCCCACTCGCTCGGCGACTTCCATCGAAGCGATTGACCTTCCCTCCGTCAAGACTACTCACGTCGAAACGGACAAACGCGGTCGCCCCACCCTCGTCAACGACATGCGCATGGACACGCGCAATCACGCATGGACCGACGCGAACGGCTCTCCCTGAAAACTCATCTTTCGCCTCTTCTCTTTAGCGTTCGAGGACGACTTCGGCGATGGCGTGTTCGGTGGTGTGTGAGATGGAGAGGTGTGCGGCGATTGCGCCTGACTCGTTGTAGAGTTCAAGCACGCGACCGTGAAAGAGAAGGTCCGGCGCGCCGTTCGGGCGCGAGACTACTTCTATATCCTGCCAGGCGATGCCGCCGGTCCAGCCCGTTTGCAGAGCCTTCAGCGCGGCTTCTTTGGCGGCGAAGCGTGCGGCATAATGTTGCGCGGCGACGGCCCCGCGCCCGTCACAGTAGGCGCGCTCGGCTAAGGTAAAAACGCGCTCGGTGAAACGCGGCGTGCGGAGCATGACTTCGCGCACGCGACGGACTTCTATAATGTCTATCCCAATGGAAATAATCACGGAAGCTAAGCAACTCGAACGCGCAGGCTTTTACTGGCGCGAACAAGGGGAGGTCCGCGCGCTCGCCTGCGCGCCGCTCGAACAGGACGGCTTCCCCAACCTCTTCTCCACACGGCTCGGCGGCGTCAGCCCCATGCCGCAACTCGCTTTGAACCTCGCGGGCTTTAATGAAGACAGCGCGGAAAATATTTACGAGAATCGCCGTCGCTTTCTCAAACTCCTTGAAGGCGACTGGACGCTCACAGCCTCCTGGCAGATGCACGGCTCGGACGTGCGCGTCGTCAAAGACGAACAGGATGCGCGCGAGACGCCCGGCTCGCCCGGCGAGTCCATACATGCGGACGCGCTCATCACGGACGCGGCGCATATTCTTCTAGGCGTCAAGACGGCGGACTGCGTGCCCGTGCTGCTCTGCGACCCGAACGCGAAAGCATGCGCCGCTATCCATGCCGGATGGCGAGGCACGCTGGCGGAGATTGTTCCCAAGACCCTTGAGCGCATGGGCCGCGAGTACGGCACGCGAGCCGAAGATGTGCGCGCCGCAATTGGACCAGCGGCGGGCGCATGCTGCTACGAAGTTGGCCCGGAAGTCATCAACGCTTTCCGCGAACGCTTCGAGTACGCGGACGAACTGCTCACGCCGACGACGCGAGAGGACCACGCCCGCATTGATATTCAAAGAGCCAACCGCCAACAGTTAATCGCCGCCAGAGTCTCACCCGAACGCATACACCTCGCGCCGCTCTGCACGATGTGCCGCACGGACCTCTTCTTCTCTTACCGCCGCGAAAAAAAACTGCATGGCCGCACCGGGCGATTGATGTCGGTCGTGGGAAGAAAAGCAGGGAGCCAGGAGCCAGGAGTCAGGAGCCAGAAGGAAAGCAATGACATGCTCTTCAAATAACATGCTCTTCATATAGCAGGCCTTTCATGCTGGCTCCTGGCTCCCTGTTCTGCTTCATCTCTTTCTTCTTCCGCCGCCGCCGAAGATGTTGCCGTTGATGCGCTTGACGGGGTCGTTCGGGCCGACGACGCCGAGGGGCAAGGTAATCTCGCGCGTCGTCGGTTGAAAGCAGACTTCGTCGTTGCAACTCTGGTATCTGAGGCGGGCGCGCACTTCCGTCATGCCCTCCTGATAATTTGCAGGGACTGTGACGTTGAAGCGTATCACTGCGCGGCCCTCGTAGAGCGCGAGTTGGTCGTCCGACACTTTCAGGCGACGCACGATGGCGCGCGGGTAAACTACGGGGCCGACTTTAATGCTGCCGGGCGCGTCTATCTTGAGCGAAGTGGGGACGCCGATTTTCCCTATGAGCCTGTTGGCGTTGATGTGATAGCCGCCGGGGATGTCAACGACCACAGCCGCCTGTATGACGCGCCCGCGCTGCGCCTTGTCCGTAGAGTAAAAGCCGTTGATGCCGATGTCGGGCTGGACCATTAAAGGAGACGCGGCGCGCAGCCCTTCTCCCATCGGAATCAACAGGAGCGACAGCGACGCCGCCGCGAGCGTCAATAACCGCAAAGCGTTTCGAGTAAAATTTTTTGCTCTCATCTCAAACGAAATTCATCGCCTGACTTTGAAATTGAATTTCCAAAGATTGTACATGCGCCGGGCCGGAAATTGAAAGCAAGTCAGAAGGCGGAATGATGAAAGGAGAGCTATTCAAAGATGAATAGCTCTCCTTTCATCCTTCATCCCAACGACTTCCTACTTGCTGTTCATCGCGGCGAGTTGGCCGCAGGCGGCGTAGATGTCGCGCCCGCGCGGGCGGCGGACGAAGGCGTGTATGCCTTTGGCTTCGAGGATGGCTTTAAATTGGTCCACACGTTCGGGCGTGGAGGGGCGATAGGGCAGAGGGTCTGCGGCGTTGTGGGGAATGAGATTGACTTTGGCGCGCAGGCCGTGACGGTTGAGCAGGTTCGCCAGTTGACGAGCATGCTGGTCCGAATCGTTGACCTCGTCGAGCATCACGTACTCGAAGGTGAAACGCTCGCCCGGCTTCAATGACTTCTCAAACTCCTTGCACGCGGCGAGCAGTTCATCGAGCGGCCACTTCTTGTTAATCGGCATCAGTCGGTCGCGCAATTCGTCTGTCGGCGCGGCGAGCGAAATCGCCAGGTGAGGTCGCTTCTCAATGCCCGCGAGTTCTTTGATGCGCGGGACGATGCCCGCCGTCGAGACCGTCACGCGGTTGGGGACGATGTGCAGACCCTTCGGGTCGCTCATGATGTCTAGGGCTTTCATCAAAGGCTCAAAGGCGAGGAAGGGTTCGCCCGCGCCCATCGCCACTAGATTGGTCCCGCGCGGCGTGCGCGTGCCCGTGCCGTATGCGTCGTTGAGCGCGATGATAATCTGTTCGACTATCTCGCCAGCCGTCAGCGTGCGCAGAAGTCCGAGCCGAGCGGTCAGGCAGAAATCGCACTTCAAGGGACAACCCGATTGCGACGAAAAACAGATGGTGTCTCGTCGTTCTTCAGGAATGAAGACAGTCTCGACGGGCAGGTTGTCGTGCGTCTTCATCAGGTAGCGGCGCGTGCCGTCTTCTGAGATATAGCGCGATTCTACGCGGAGGGTCGAAGCCTTCGCGCGCTCGCTGAGACGGGCGCGCAAGTCTTTCGGCAGGTCCGTCATCTCTTCCAGAGAGCGCAGGCGGCGATGATGCAGCGCGGCGAAGATTTGGCGACCGCGATAAGCCGCCTCGCCAAACTCTTCCATCAACGCCGTCAGTTCCGCCCCGGATAATTCCGTGAGATGCACCGCTTGATTCATCAGAAACCTATCTTAACATCCAGTCTAGCCTATCTTACAGTTGCGGCGTTGAGGCCGATAGTTGCCCCGCACGAACTGGAGACGAAAGAGACGCCGCCGCGCGCGAGCTAACGAAGCCTCATACGCGCGGCTGCGTCTCTTTTCCTGGACCTGATTCTTCTTTTTTACTCTGTCGCGCCGTACGATTCGAGCAGTTGGACCATCTCCGCCTCTTCTGCATCGCGCGCGCGTTTGAGGGCCGTGTGGCCGTCCTTGTCCTTGAGATTGAGGTCCGCGCCAGCCGTGATTAATATCTTGACGTTGTCGAGGTTTCCATCTTCGGCGGCAAGCATCAACGCGGTTTCGCCGTTGTTGTTCCTGACATCAACTTTCGCCCCGGCATCAACCAGGGCTTGCACGATGGCCGGAGTATTCTCTGTGGCGATGTTGATGAGCGCGGTATTGCCGTCATCATCCTGATGATTTATTTTCGCTCCCGCGTAGACCAGTTCCCAGACCATCTCGGCGGGACTTTGCTCGCTCAACCTCATCAACGCCGTGTGGCCGTGAGTGGTCTTCGCATTAACATTCGCGCCCGCCGCGAGCAGCGCGCGGACCATCTCAAGATTGTCGTTTCCCACCGCTTGCGAGAGAGCCGTCGAACTCGTATCCTCGTCAACCTGATTAATGTTGGCCCCCGCGCCGAGCAGTTGTTGGACGGCGTCCAGGTCATTCTGTGCCGCCGCCAGAACGATAGGCACGCTCGGCATCACCATCACCATCGCGCCCCCCATCAACTGGCCCACTTCCATCTTCACTTTGACCTCTGTCAGTTGTGAACTGTTCTCTTGCACTTCGATGTTGTTGACGAGGTGCGTGGCGAAGCCGGGCGATTCGGCCCTTAATGAATATGTTCCCGCCGGAACGGAATCGAAAATGAATTTGCCGTCGCTGTTGCTCGTCGTCTTCTTCTCCTCTTCCGTCTCCTTGTTGATGAGCGTCAGGTCTGCGGCTGGGATGACAGCATCCATAGGGTCCATGACGGTCCCTGTGATGGAAGAAGTCGCGCCGTTTGTCTGTCTCTTGAATAAGTCTATGTCGCGGCGCGCGGTTATCTCGACGTTTGAGTTGGCGTTCGCATCAGTCGGCGAAGGTGTTTGCGCCGAGACGCTGGCGGAGAGGCTGAGGGCTGCTGTGAACGCTCCGGCGGCGAGCCTTGAAGCGCGACGCTTGATTTGATGCAACCCGCGTGAAGTGGCCGTGAGAATCTGTCCGCCAGGCTTTTTATAATATCTGAGACAGATGCGGCCTTCGGATTCGGCGACGAGTTTGATGGCCTCTTTCCTCGTCATCGCGGAAAGATTGTGGACGCTCAGTTGGCAGTGGCTGCAAAAACGCACCTGGTCGTTGCCCTTCATGGAATCCCAATCGGCTGAGCAGGGCGTAGGGATAGTGATGCGATTGAGCAGGTCTCTATTTCTAGACATGGACGTTCCCTTTCGGTTAGCGGGCGCAACTTTCTGGAGACGCGGGGAGACCATATACGCCGCCGCCGAGGAGCATGCGGGCGCACACATCCCTGGTGGCTCTGACAACAGGCAGAACGAGGACGCTCTCGGCTCTCGCCTGGTCGCTTCTCTTAACTCAAGGGCCAGCAGCCGCGCGCAAGCTTGTCGTCGTTAGCGCGTATGACGATGAATTCGCCGGGTCGCGTTGCCCGCCCCTTCGGATTTCTTTCAAATCCTCGGATGTTTAGACACTCGATAAAGCGGGATTGTTCCGCGCGATGAGGACCAGCAATTCTTGTTTATCTCTTCGACAAGTCTCCGGCCTCTCTTCTCTTTTCCTGAGCTTGCTTGTTAGAATTCTTCTCATACAAAATCAAGCATGTCTCTGCAAACTGATTTCATAGTCATAGGGAGCGGCATCGCGGGCTTGCGCGCCGCCATCGAGTTGGCGCGTGAGGGCGCGCGCGTCACGGTCCTGACCAAAGACCGCACGAGCGAGTCCAACACGGAGTATGCGCAGGGCGGCATCGCGGTCGCGCTCTCGGAAGAGGACGAGGTCTCTCTGCATGAAGAGGACACGCTGAACGCGGGCGCGGGATTGTGCGATGCGGGGGTCGTGCGCTTGATGGTCGAGGACGGGCGCGCGTTGATTCAGGAGTTGATGGAGTGGGGGACGGAGTTTGACAGGGAGGGAGGCCGCCTCGTCTTCACGCAGGAGGCGGCCCATTCGCGTCGCAGGATTCTTCACGCGCACGGCGATTCGACCGGGCATGAAATCGTGCGCGCGCTCATCGCGCGGGCGCGCGCCGAGAGGGAAATATCTTTTCTCGCTCATGCGGCGACGGAGTCGCTACTTTTGAACGCAGACGCTTCATGTTGCGGCGTGCGTTACCTGGACCCACTGGTGCGCGCGCCGCGTGAGCTTTACGCGCGGGCGGTCGTGCTCGCTAGCGGAGGCGCGGGACAGGTCTTCCTGCACACGACCAACCCCTCTGTGGCGACGGGCGACGGGACGGCGATGGCTTACTCGGCGGGCGCGCAGCTTGCCGACATGGAGTTCGTGCAGTTTCATCCGACCGCGCTCAACCTTGAGGACGCGCCGCGCTTTCTGCTCTCGGAAGCGATGAGGGGCGAGGGCGGCTTGCTGCGCAACGCGTTGGGCGAGCGGTTCATGCCGCGCTATCACGAGCGCGCGGAACTCGCGCCGCGCGACATCGTCAGCCGTTCCATCGTCGCAGAGATGGACCGCACCGCGAGGCGCACCGTCTATCTGGATATGACCGCGCTCGACGCGCGTTTTCTGGTCCGGCGATTCCCGAAGATTTACGAGACCTGTCTCAGTTACGGGCTGGACCTGACGGAAGACCAACTGCCCGTCTCGCCCGCCGCGCATTACTGCATGGGCGGGGTGCGGACGGACCATGACGGTCGCACTACCTTGCGCGGCCTCTACGCGGCGGGCGAGGTGGCCTGCACGGGCGTTCATGGCGCGAATCGCCTGGCCTCTAATTCTCTGTTGGAGGGACTGGTCTTCGGCGCGCGTGCGGGCCGCGCGGCGGCGCATGACTTTTCGCATGAGAGCGAGGGGCGCGCGCAGGTGGCGGCAGTTGCGGTTGGTGAAGAGACTGAAACGGCGCGGAATTTTGGACCAGGAATGAGAGGCGCGGGAGAGATCGCGCTCGCCGTGCGCAAGCGCGTCAGGCGATTGATGTGGGAGCGCGTCGGCATCCTTCGCAGTCGTGATTCGATAAAGCGCGCGCTCTTCGAGTTTGAGCAGATAGCGCGCGCGCCGCTCGGCCTCGCCTCAAGAAATTTTCTCAACGTCGCCACGCTCATCGCGCGCTCCGCGCTCTGGCGAGAGGAATCACGCGGCGCGCACTTTCGCACGGATTACCCCGCGCGCGATGATGAGCGATGGCGCATTCATTCCATCATTCGCAAGAATGCGGAGACGACTTCGAGCGCGAAAATAGATTTCTCGGAAGAGAGCGCAGAGGTGAAAGATTAAAGGTCCATTAAAGATTTTTGCTGACGGCTGACCGGTAAATTTTATGGCGAGATACGAACAACTGCATGATTGGACCATGACGCCGCGCGAGGCCGTTGAGTTACAGAAGAGCTTGCGCGAGCGCGTCACCTTGAGGCCGCTTGACCGTCAGATAGAGACTGTGGCGGGCGCGGACATCTCTTTCAATAAATACGAGCCGACGCTTTACGCTGGCATCGTCGTGCTTCGGCTGCCCTCTCTGGAAGTGTTGGAGGAGGTCTGCGTGGTGAGCGAAACGAAGTTTCCTTATGTGCCGGGGCTGCTCTCGTTCAGAGAGTCGCCGCCGATTCTGGAAGCCTGGGCCAAGTTAAAGACCGAGCCTGACGCGATGATGTTCGACGGGCAGGGCATCGCGCACCCGCGCCGCGTCGGCATCGCCTCGCACGTCGGCCTCATCATCGAGCGGCCCACGCTCGGCTGCGCCAAGTCGGTGCTGGTCGGGAAGTATGAGGAGCCGCCGGAGGCCAGGGGCGCGTGGACGCCGCTTGTTGATAAGGGTGAGACTATCGGCGCAGCCGTGCGGACGAAGGATAGAGTCCAACCCATCTTCGTCTCGCCAGGACATCTCATTGACCTCGCGGGCGCAATCGAACTCACACTCCAATGCAACGGCGGTTATCGCCAGCCCGAACCGACGCGGCGCGCGCACCTGCTCGTCAACGCGCTTCGTCGCGGCGAGAGAGAGCCGACATAAGCGAGCCGTCAAGCACTTTCCGCAGGTTATAAAAAAGGAGTGACGAGTTAAGAAGTTGTCTTAACTCGTCACTCTTTGTTCGTCACCCGTTAGAGCTTTTATTGAATGATGGTGAACTTGGAGGAGGGCGAGAGCGTCTGCCCTGAGACGTGGTCGCGGATGCGCACGGCTATCTCGTAGTCGCCGGGCACGAGGCCGTTGGTGGAGATGAGACGGGCGAGGGTCAGTCGTTGGCCCGCGTCGCTCATCCCGCGCCAGTCCTCCGCCTGCTTGCCGACCTCCTTGCCGTCCTTGAGCAGCGCGTACTCCACATCCACGGAAGGACGGAGCGTGGTCTGGTCAATGCCCGCGTTGTAAATCTGCAAGTAGACGCCGACGGGCGCGCCGCGATGGAAGACGCCGGAGACGTTCGGGATGACTTTGAACTGGCCGATATTGAACATGCCGACGGCGGGCTGGTCGCTCATGTCCTGCAACTTGGCCGCCAGCACGATGGTCGAAGTTGACAACTGGCTCGCGTCATACTTCGGAACCATGAAGCCCTTATGGACGATGCCGGTCGCGCCCGAATTGACATCGCGCACGATCACGTCAACTTTGTAAGTGCCGGGAGCCAGCGCGAGAGCTTTCTGGTAAGCGGACTTGCGGTCCTTCATGCTCGAAAGTTCTTCAACCGTGGCCGTGGCCGTGACGGGGTCTTCAAAGATTCCGGCGCGGCGTCCGGAAACAGCCGTCACGCGACCGAAGATGTTGAGCGTGGCGGTCTGCACGCCGCCGCTATCCTTGAAGGTCAACTGGCTATTCTCGGCCTGGACGGTGAAGGCCGTGATGACCTTGTCATCGGACTGGCGAAAGAAATCAACACGCATGTCGAAGTTGAGCGGGTTGTCTTCGATGACGTTGCTGGTCGTGCCGAGTTTGCTTTCGAGGTCGCCATACTTGACCTGCGGCGGCCTGTTGAGGTCGGCCAGCAGTTGCAGGCGAGAGAAGGGGTTGTCCTGCTCGCGCGCGTAACTGTTGGAACCGCCCATGCCGTTGATGCGATCCGCCTTGTTGGAGAGTCCGAGTTGTTCAGAGAGCGTGAGGCCCGCGCCCGGAACCATCGCCAGCGCGTCCTTCTCATCGGGCGAGCGCGCGAGGCGATACTCGCCTGAGCCTGTCGGGTCCACGAACTCTATCTCGATGCCGGAGCCGACGCCCGCCAGGTAGCGATAGAACCAGACTTCAAACGGGTAGGTCGAAGTCGAGCCGCCGCCCTGGTAGGAGGGCCGGTCGTACTGCCCGCCCGTCGGATGAGATTCAACCTCATCGGGCTTGCCGTACATGATGTAGATGCGCCCGCGATCCGTCTTCCATCCGGGGATGCCGGAGGCGTAGTGCTCGTTGGCGTAGGCGATGCGTTCGTAATACTGCTCGCGGTACTCGTTTTCGTCCGTGTCCGGGTCCGGGTCGCGCCGTCGCCAGAAAGCCTCTATGAACTGCTCGCGCTCGTCGTCCGTTTGCAGCTTATTCCATGCCTTACGCTCTTCGGACGTGATGATGTAGGCGACATCCTTCTCGATCCAATCTTTGTAGGCTTTCTTGACTTCGGACTTGACCTTGCGCGGCTTGTCTCGCGGGTCTTGGTTCTTCTGGTCCGCGTTCTGCGCGAAGGCGTTGCAGGCCAGAAGGGCCAACATCGCTATGAGCAGAACAGTGCGGCGTAAAAATTTTTCGGACATCATTGCCGGATAACTCCTGTTCAATCAGACGGCGACAGGCTTTAGCAGCGAGGCGCGCTCTATCGTCATGCGCGAAATCTCAAGCCTGTCAGGTTTTAACCAGTTGTTCGAGAGAGCAAAGCAAAGGCTCAAACCTTTGATTGCAAGATCAATGCACGGAGGCATCGCCGGGCCGAGTAACAGTTGATTGTAAAGTCCGCTCGGAACAGAGTCAAGATGCGCCAAATGAGCGTCTCCGTTGCCTCATGGCCCTGCTTCCAACCACAGGTTTCCAGCCGAACACTTATATAGACTTCAAGGCCGAGAATTCGGTTGGCAGACGAGCGTATTGAATCAACGATTGAATCTCTTAGCGGCGCGCGGTTTTAGTTCTGGCCCTGCCGAAAATCCAGGCGACGAAGATGGAGACGACGTAGAGGACGAGCATGGGGGCGGCGAAGAGGAGCATGTTGGGGATATCGTTGGTCGGGGAGATGACCGCCGCGAGGACCAGAATAACGATGAGCGAGGTCTTCCAGATACGCACGAGGAAGCCTGCCGAGACCAGCCCGATGCGCGCCAGCACGTAGGTCACGGCGGGCATCTGAAAAACAAGTCCCATGCCGAGCATGACCAGGATGATAAAGTCGAAGTAGTCGTCCGCCTTGAGCATGAGACGGAAATCCTGGCCCAGCCCCAGCAAGTATTTCGCCGCCGGGGGAAATATCACGTAGTAAGCGAAGGCCGCGCCCATGACGAAAGAGACGCTCGACATGGAGATGAAGGGAAACGCGTAGGAGCGTTCGTGCGGGTAGAGTCCGGGCGAGACGAAGGACCAGATTTGAAAGAGCAGGAAGGGCAGCGAGACGGCCAGCGCGGCGTAGAGCGAGACCTTCACGTAGAGCGCGAAAGGCTCCAGCGCGGTCGTCACGATGAGCCGGTCGTTGATGCCGGGCAGCGTGCCGGGTGTGGCGTTGAAATCAAGGGGCAGACGCACTCCCTGCGGGATGACGGTGTTGCCAGCGAGCAGGGGCTCGTCGGTGAAGAGACCGATCTGCCCTTGCGCGTCCCTTGCGACTTTCGCCATGACGGAGGTGCCGGGCGGAATGACGCTCATGCCGAGCTTCGTGTTCTCCGCGAAGACGTAGCGGCCCACGTCGTTCTCCTTGAGAGTGTTGAGCGGGCGGATGGCCTCCTGTCCGGTGAGGCCGCCGATGGGGACTTCGCGTCGCTGCGCTTCGGCCATCGCGCGCTGGACGGGCGCGGCCAGAAAATTATAGATGCGGTCGGAGAAGAACCAGCAGAGCATAGAGGCCAGGAAGACGAAGATGACGGAGCGTATGAGGCGCGTGCGCAGTTCGTCCAGATGCTCAAGAAAAGACATCTGCCCGCCGAGGTCTTCATCCTCGCGCTCGTCCTTCGATTGTGATGATAGAAGTGTCGCCATGACCTTGAAGCCGGACTGCCAATCGCTCGCGCGCCCTTCTTATAACCAGTCCTGCTTGCGCGTCCCCTCTGCGTTGGTGTGAGGAAGGCTATCGCCGCCGCCGCCGTTGCTGCTGCTCTGGGCCAGAGAAGAATCAGTGGGCATGGGCCGTATGGAAGGAGGCGGGACTAGAGAAGCCGAGACCACATCGGGCGCGGGAGCAGGAGTAGTAGTAGCAGCAGTAGTCGCGGCAACGCCCTCAGCCGCGAGAGCGGTCCCGGCGGTGGACGAGAAGGGTTCGCTGCTGCTACTACGCCCGACGGTCTCGCTGATGACCCCGGTCTCTTCCGGCGGCAGCATGGCGCGCGAGATACTATCGTCCTTAAACTCGTCGGCCATGCGCGCCTCCTTCTCCCAGGTCTCCTTAAAGTCCTGCGAGGCGCGTTTGAAATCCGCGAGGCTGCGTCCGAGCGAGCGGCTCAACTGCGGCAGCTTGCGCGGGCCGAAGATGACCAGCGCCACTACCAGTATGACGAGGAGTTCGGTCCCCCCCAGAGAATCTAAGATTAACAGCAACACCTTTTTGCGAACCTGCTTCCTGAAAACTTCAACGACCGCCAAGAGGAGCCACGAGAGAGGAGCCGACCAGAAATCTTACGCGCCGCTTCTTTGATGCGTCAAGCTGGCCCAACCGCTTGCATGGGCCAACGTCAACGTTCACGCCCTGCTTTCAAACGCAGGATGAGCGCGCATGTTCAGTATACATGATGAGCAGAGGCTTTGGCCTTGATGGACAGATAACGATTTCCCGGAGGCCGCTTTTAGACACAAGCGGGACGGGCGACAGGGAAGGCACGTCCGTCCCGCGAATCCCTTGTTCGTGATGGCAGGTTCAAGCGGTGTGGGAGGGTTGCTGTTTGCGCGCGGACTTTTTACGTTCGCTCGTCCGCACGCCGCCAGCCAGTTCATACTCGCTGCTATCCTTTCCGTATTTCGCCGCGACGCCGTTGAGCATACGCACGGACTTATCCTTGACAGCCTTCTCGGACGCCTCCAAAGCATTCAACTTCTCATCCAGCAAAGCCAACGTCCGATTATACTCGTTGAGCTTATCGCGCAGGCCGTTGATGTCCGTATCGTAGGCCACCACGGTCAGGCCCGCGCCCAGGTCCAGATTTTCGTCAATGGTCTTCAGACCGGCGACACGCCTCTCCGCTTGTTCCAGAGCTTTCGAGCTACGCTTGGTTCTTGACATGAGAAACACCTCCTTAGGCGAGTGAGTGAGACAACTATGAGCGAGGAAAACGCCCCGCAGTATATGCCAATCTCCCGCACGGTCAAGCCCTTTTTCCCTTGCGCGCCTGACAACCACTGTCCAAACATCACTCACGCCCACGCGCAGGTCTTCAAAGTCGGAATAAAACTCATATTCCTGCTCACCAAAGTCACTTTCGCCAGCACACATTTGACTTTCATGAGGGCAACTATAAAGTTCACTCTCACAAACATGAGTTTCGTCAACACCCAACTAACATTCGTGCTCCCGAAAATGACTTTCATGCTGGCAAAAGTGACTTTCGTCAAGGCGCACGTCACTTTCCTGCTAACAAACTTTATAGTTGGGTTCCCAACTATAAAGTTTGTTAGCACAAACATGACTTTCGTGAACACAAACATGACTTTCGTGAGCACAAATATGAGTTTGGTGAAGACAAATACTATCTGCGCCTTCCGGGCCATGAGTATCAACAGGAGCGTCGAGTCCTTCCGGGCCGGTCTTGATGCCCGCGCTCTTTAACTGGCGACGCAACATGAAGACGACGAGTGTTTACAGGCTTATGTCGTCTTGTCGCTGCCGTATTCGGGCGGGTAGTAGATGAGTTCGACGGGGCCGTTGACGCCCTTGGTGTAGAAGGAGACGGAGCGGTCGCGGTGTGCTTTGAGGGGGCGGCCTTCGCGGGCGGCGGCCTCTTGGAGAGCCTGAAGGGTTTCGACGCGGAGGCCGAGGTGTGGCGGGTGTTTGGAGCCGGGGGCGAGGAGAGCTACGCCGAAGCCGCGCGGGTCGCGCAACATGGCCCAATCGTCGTAGAGCGTTTCGAGGCGAAAGCCGATGCGCTCGTACTCGCGCACGTCTCGCCGCAAATCTTCCGACTGGACCGCGATGTGGTCCACCACGCCCGTAAATCTGGCCTCGCCCTCTTCCGCCATACAGCCTCCTTCAAACGGCTCTGATTCAGACCTTATTCCCAGGGCTTGCCGTAGCTCTCTTGAGAGACGATGCGCTCAAGTGGAAAGCGTCCCGTGTAGGGCTTGTCCGGCCCTGCGGCGCGACCGATGGCGAGAATGCAGACGACCTCTGCCTCTTCCGGTATGTTGAACTCGCGCTTGACGCCCGCCGCGTCGAAGCCCTCCATCGGCGCGGTGTCGAAGCCGTAAGCCTCCGCGACCAGCATCATCGTCGTGACGGCGATCATCGTGTGACGATTGACCCACACCGCCATGTCTTGCATGCCGGTGAGAAAGCCCAGCGCGCCGTTCATGGACTGCTCCCAGGCGTCGGGGTCGCCCGCGCCCCGCGCTGCGCCCTCTTTGAAGACTTCGGGCGCGCGCTCTTTCCATTCTTCCTTCATGCCGAGGCAGATGATGTTGACGGGCGCTTCGGCGACCTTCGGCTGGTTGAAGGCGACCGCTTGCAGTCGCTTTCGATTCTCCTCTTCGCGCACGACGATGAAACGCCACGGCTGCAAGTTGTAACCGGAAGGAGCCTGCGCGCCGAGTTCCAGAATCGCCTTGAGGACATCATCCGGCACTTGCTCTTCGGGCTTGAAATGGATGGTCGCGCGACGCTCAAGTAGTAACTGCGTGATGGGCTTCAAAGGCTCGCCGCTTCCCGGCTGCGTCGTCGGATACTCGTTCGGCTTCTCTTGCATAAATCCCCTTGCTTCATTCTGTAGTGTTTGGAACACCCCGGATTGTAACATAGCTCGTCTCTCATCATTCACCATTCAGACTTCCTGCTTGCTCTTGACAGCCGGGAGGCGGTCGCGCAAGTTTGTGTCACTGGAAAATGTTTAGATGACCGTTGAAAGAGAGCTTGTTGATGAGTAGAGAAACGCCGCGCATCGTGTCGCTGCTGCCTTCTGCGACGGAGATTGTTTGCGCGCTCGGCCTTGAAGAACAACTCGTAGGCATCACGCACGAGTGCGATTACCCCGCGTCCATCGCGGACAGGCCGCGCCTGACCGCCAGCCGCATCTCGCACGAGACGATGACGAGCGCGCAGATAGACCATGCCGTGCGCTCGCAACTGGACGGGCACGGCTCTATCTATGACCTGGATGAAGACAGGTTGCGCGCGCTTGAGCCTGACCTCATTCTGACGCAGGAACTCTGCGATGTCTGCGCGGTCAGCTACCGGACGGTCGAAGAGGCCGCGCGCATGTTCGAGACTGACGTGCGCGTAGTCTCGCTTGAGCCGAACACCATCAGAGACATCTTCGCCAACATAGGCACAATCGGAGAGTTGACGGGCCGCGCGGAAGCGGCAGCGGAATTGGTCCAGAAACTCTCCGCGCGCGTTGACCGCGTGGCCGCCGCCCTGGCCGGTGTGAAAACGCGCCCGCGCACGTTGATGCTCGAATGGTTGGAGCCGCCCTTCGCGCCGGGCCACTGGGTTCCCGAACAGGTCGCCATCGCGGGCGGCGACCACGCCTTCGGTCGCGCGGGCCAGCCTTCGATAGTCACGACCGCCGAAGAGATACGCGATTATGGACCGGAAATAATCGTGCTCATCCCCTGCGGCTATTACAAGGAAGACATCCTGCGACAGTTGCCGCAATCCAGGTTGCCGGAAGGTTGGAATGATTTGCCCGCCGTCATGAGCGGCGACGTGTGGGCCGTTGATGCCACATCCTATTTCAGCCGTCCGGGGCCGCGCGTCGTTGACGGGATAGAAATCCTCGCGCGCATACTGCACCCTGAAGTGTTGGGCCCGCCCAAGGAGAGCGAAGCCGTGCGTGTGCCCGCCGGGTTGATGAGTTAGAATTTCAAAAGAAGAAGTCGCGGAAAGAAGCAAGCAGGCAAGTTGATTTCATTATGGGTCGAACCGCTAAGCAAGAGAACTCTTCCGGCTTACTGGAAGAGTTCGCGTTGACGGCTGAGAGGGTCGCGGCGACGACGAAGAAGTTGGAGAAGGCCGCGCTGCTCGGCGCGTACCTGCGCGCTCTGGATGACGCGGACCTCGCGCGCGCCGCCCGTTATTTCGCGGGCCACCAATTCGCCATGAATGACGCGCGCACCACCAACGTCGGGACGGGCCTCCTGCGTGATGCCTTGAGCGAGGCCATAGGCATCGAAGTGGAAAATTTGCGCCCGCGCTACGTGCGCCTGGGCGACGCGGGCGAGGTCGCCTACGAAGTGGTCCGGGAATCCGCGCGCGAGTCTCTGCAACCCTCGATGACGCTGGCGTTGACGGAGTCTCTCATAGAGAGTCTCAGCGAGATGAAGGGCACTAAGAACAAGAAGGCTCTGCTCGCTTCTGTGCTGGCTCGCGCGACGCCGCTCGAAGCGAAGTATCTGGTCAAGCTGCTGGTCGGAGATTTGCGCATAGGCTTGAAGGAGGGCTTGGTCGAGGATTCAATCGCGCGCGCCTTCGAGCGTAAGCTCAGCCACGTGGCGCAGGCCAACATGCTCCTCGGAGACATCGGAGAGACGGCGGTCAGGGCGCGGCGCGATTGTTTGCATGACATCTCTATGCGCCTCTTTCACCCGCTCAAGTTCATGCTGGCGACGGCTGCCGCCGACCTCTCAGACATCGCGCGCACGATGCCCACGGACGGCTTTCTGGTCGAAGACAAGTTCGACGGCATACGCGCGCAGGCTCACACCGCGCAGGGGCGCGTCGCGCTCTATTCGCGCACGATGGATGAAGTGACGCATCGCTTCCCGGAACTCGTCGCGCCGCTTCAGACGCTTAAAAGCGATGCTATCCTGGACGGCGAGATTGTGCCCGCGCGCGACGAGTTGATACTCCCTTTCGCGGAGTTGCAAAAACGTCTCGGTCGCAAGACGGTCGGTGATGATTTGCTCGCGGACGTGCCCGTCGTCTTCATCGTTTACGACGTGCTGTATGCGGCGGGCCGCGTGCTGGTTGATGAAGCCCTGGATGAACGCAGGCGAGTGATGTCTGAGTTGATTCCGCGCGCGGGCCGCTTGCGCCTCTCCGAAGCGAAGCGCATGGCGGATGTGGCCGCGCTCGATGATGAGTTCGCGGCGGCGCGCGGGCGCGGCAACGAAGGATTGATGATTAAAGACCCGCACTCTCGCTACAAGCCTGGCAGGCGCGGGCGCGAGTGGTTGAAACTCAAGCGCGCTATCGCCACGCTCGATGTCGTCGTGACGGCGGTCGAAGTGGGCCACGGCAAGCGGCGCAATTTGCTCTCCGATTACACGTTCGCCGTGCGTCGTTCGGAAGATTCGGACGAACTGCTGAACGTGGGCAAGGCTTACTCAGGGTTGACGGACGTGGAACTCGCGGAACTGACCGAATGGTTTCGCGCACACACCATACAGGAATTCGCGCACGGTCGTGTGCGCGTCGTCGAGCCGCAGATTATTCTCGAAGTGACCTTCGACCGCGTACAGGAATCCAAGCGACACAAGAGCGGTTACGCCCTCAGATTCCCACGCATCCTGCGCCTGCGCGACGATAAGAGCGTCGCCGAAATAGATACCCTTGAGACCGTGCGCAAACTGGTCCAGGAAAACTGAGGAAGGCCAAAGTAAAAAGGTCAAAGGCAAAAGGAAGGCGAAGCCAGCTTTTATTGAAAGCTGTTACCGCCTTCCTTTTGCCTTTCTGAGTTGCGCTTGGGCCACATGAAGAGCTTGCGACTCTGTATCCTCATTTGTAATCCGGCGCGTAGTCAAATATTATTCATGGGTTTCGGATAGTATGCTCTAGCCCACGCCGGAAAGTGAATCAACATGAATTATCGTCAAGCTCTCATAGCTCTCTCAATGGCCCTCCTGATGCTGGCGGGAGGCGCGCGCGCGCAAGTCACGAGGCGCAACACGCAGCCGAGCCGCCCCGCTCCCGCGACCACCAACACGCAGAACAGGCCCGGCCCCGTTAATACCTCCGCCGCGACCGACAAGCGGCCCGTCACGATGCCTGCGGGCGCGCTGGCGATGGTCAACGGGCAGGCGATTATGCCAGCCGATGTGGAGGCTGACGTGCAAGCGATTATCGCTGGCAACCCGGACCAGTTCATGCAGTCCTTCTATCGAGACCCTGTGAAGGAGACGGCTGCCGCACGCACGCGCGGCCTCGATGCGAGGACCAAGTCCCTGCTCATCGAAGCCGAAGCGAAGAGGCGCAAGATAACCGTCGCGGAGTTGATAGAGACGGAAGTGACGAGCCATGTTCCTACGCCGTCCGAAGATGAAATCAGGGCCGTCTATGAAGCCAACCGCGCGCAGATCGGCAACGCCGACCTTGATACCGTGCGCCCGCAGATAGTCAATTACCTGCGCGGCAAAGTCTCCGAACGTCTCTATTCCGAACTGGCCGCGCGCATGCGTATGACCAACACCGTGACGAAGGGAGCAGACCCCAACGCGCCCAACCTCGCGCCCGGAACAGTGCTCGTGACGGTCGGAGACAAGCAGTTCACAGCGGGGATGATGGAGGAGCGTCTCAAGCCTTACCTCTACAAGATGCGGCTCGCCATTTACCAGGCGCAGAAGAACGCCGTTGATAAGAGAATCAATGACATGCTGCTGCTGGCCGAAGCGCAGCGTCGCAACACGACGCCGGAAAAATTGGTCCAGGAAGAGATTACCAACAAGAAACGCCCGCCGACGGACGCTGACGTGCAGAAGTTTTACGCCGAGAATAAGGAACGCATCACGGGCGACCTCGCCTCCGTGCGCGCAGACATTATCAACTATCTGAATGATAAAGAGCAGGAACGCGTCGAACGAGAGTTCGCGGATAAACTGCGCGCGAGCGCGGACGTGCGCATCGCTCTCAAAGAACCCGAAGCTCCCGCTCAGGCCATCAGCGTTGACGACGACCCCGCGCGCGGCGATAGCAAAGCTCTCGTCACCATCGTCGAGTTTACCGATTTTCAGTGCCCGGCCTGCGGCGCGATGTATCCTGTGCTCGAAGAGGCTTTAAAGTCTTACGGCCAGCGCGTCCGCTTCGTCGTGCGCGATTTTCCTCTGGGCCAACATCAGTTCGCGCGTAAGGCTGCGGAAGCGGCGGCGGCGGCCAACGCGCAGGGCAAGTTTTTCGAGTACATCAACCTGCTCTTCACGCACCAGGATGCGCTCGACGTGGACTCTTTGAAAAAGTATGCGACGCAGTTGAACCTTGACCGCGCGCGGTTCGATGCCGCGCTCGACGCGGGAACCTACGCGGCTGAAGTGCAACACGATGTTGAGGACGGCGAACTGTACGGCGTTGATTCCACGCCCGCTATCTTCATTAACGGCGTCCGCCTCCAAGACTTGAGCGCGGAGGGCATCCGCGCCGCGATTGATAAAGCTCTCGCGCGCGCGGCCAACAACAAGTAAAGTCTTTGGCTTGAGTGAGAATGAAAGTGGTGTTCACCACAGAGGCACAGAGAACACAGAGCGCGCACAGAGTTATTAAATCAATTTTCTCTGTGCATCCTCTGTGCTCTCTGTGCCTCTGTGGTGAATCACGCTGTTCCTGACACTCAAGACCAATTGAATCACTACGGGAAGAGGAGATGTATGCGACGCGGGTCACTCGCAGCATGTGTGTTGGTGTCGGTCCTCTTGCTGCTCCTGGCCTGTAGCTCTTCCGCCCCGCAGGCCGGGCAGCACGCGGGACCGCCTCCCGTCTACACTTACGAAGTCCGCGACAGCTACCCTCACGACCCCACAGCCTTCACGCAGGGTCTCGTTATTCAAGACGGCGCGCTCTTTGAGAGCACAGGCTTGCACAACTCTTCGAGCCTCCGCAAGGTTGATTTGCGGACGGGCCGCGTGCTCAAGCGAGTGGATGTGCCCTCGGAGTATTTCGCCGAAGGCATGACCATCTTTCGGGGCAAGATATTTCAACTGACCTGGCAAACTCACAAGGGCTTCGTTTACGACCCGGACAGCTTTGAGAAGACGGGTGAGTTCGCCTATGAAGGCGAGGGCTGGGGTCTCACGCACGACGAGCAATTCCTGATTATGAGCGACGGCACGAACTCTCTAAGATTCCTGGACCCGTCAAGCTTCGAGGTCGTGAGGACCATTAAAGTCTTCGACGGCGCGCGCCCTTTGACCCAACTCAACGAACTCGAATATATCAAGGGCGAAATCTACGCCAACATCTGGCAGACAGACCGCATCGCGCGCATCGCCCCCGCTTCCGGCGAAGTGCTTGGCTGGATTGACCTGACCGGCCTCCTCAAAATCAAGAACGACAGCGAACCCGTCAACGTGCTCAACGGCATCGCCTACGACGAAGCCCAGGACCGCCTCTTCGTCACAGGCAAGCTCTGGCCCAAACTCTTTGAGATTAAACTGAAGCGGAAAACATGACGACAGGAGTCAGAAGCCAGAAGCCAGGAGCCAGTATAAAAGCGATGGCATGCTCTTCATGCTGAAGGCTGTTTTCTTCCTTCTGGCTCCTGGCTCCTGACTCCTGACTCCTGCTTTTCCAGAGGCTTGCTCATGATATTATCGGCGCGTTTTGATGTTGCGCTCGCGTTTGCGTCGCGTTTGCACGCGGGGCAGTTGCGTAAGGGGACGTTGATTCCGTATGTCTCGCACCTGTTGTCTGTGGCGGGGCTGGTGCTCGAACACGGCGGGAATGAGGACGAGGCCATTGCGGCCCTGCTTCATGATGCGATTGAGGACCAGGGCGGCGCGGCCACGCGCGAGGTCATCCGGCGTCTCTTCGGCGATGCGGTGACGTTGATAGTCAACGGCTGCACGGATACGGAGGTCTCGCCCAAGCCTCCCTGGCGGGAGCGCAAGGAGGCATACGTGGCCCACATACGCGGGGCCGCGCCTTCGGTCCTGCTGGTCTCCGCCGCAGACAAACTGCACAACGCGCGAAGCATACTCGCGGACCTGCGCGCCGTCGGCGACGAAGTCTGGTCCAGGTTCAAGGGTGGACGCGAGGGAACGCTCTGGTATTACCGCGCACTGGTCCAGGCTTACCGCGCCGGGAACGTGGGCGGCGCTGGTCCATTAATTGATGAACTGGACCGCGTCGTCTCCGAGATAGAACAACTCGCGGAAGAGCAAGTGTGAAGTAGGAATTAGGAAGGCTGAAGGATAAGAGAAAAGCTATTCAACGTTGAATAGCTTTTCTTTCATCTTTCATCACAACGACTTCCTACTTGCTCTTGGTGAAGGCGCGTTTCATCTGGCGGGAGCCTTGCGGTGAAGTGATGTTCATGTCAATGACGAGGGACTTGCCGTCTGCGGAGAGCGTCCACTTGCGAGTGATTTGGACGGCGACGGGGCCATCCGGGCCTTCGTAGGTGGCCTCCTCTTTGATATCCAGGCTATTGCCGTCGGCTGCCCACTGGGCCGTGCGCTTGCCTTTGCCTTCGATGCCCATAATCGGTTGCGGTTTAAACTCGACCTCTTTGCCGCTCAACACGTAGGCGTCGGACTGTTTCATCTCGCCGCTGTCTCTGACAATCGTCGTCTCAATAGTAATCTTGTCATCGGTCTGGACCACCGTCAGGGTTTGATCTTTAAGCTCCGGCGGGAGTCCTTCGCTGTGGCTCTTATCGAGCGTCCATGTGCCGCTGAAGTTCGCTTTCGCAGCGACGGCGACCAGGCTCAAAGCCATGACCAGAGCGGCGACGCTGCCAAGCACGATTGTGCGTTTCATTTCGGAATCTCCTTTTGATTCGTTGGGTTTAAAATTATAGAAGACTGTACAGTTGAAGACGAAAGTTGAGAAGGTCAAAGCACCTCGCCGTCTCTCAGTTTCCGCGAACTATTACGGTCAGCCTGCCGCTAAAGTTTCCGCTCTTCTTTTCAGTCCGCGCCGGTTGTGAGGCCGACGCGCGCGAGCAGGTCCAGGAATCGCGCGTCCGCGCGAAGGCTGTCGAGGCGCGGGTCAACCTTGAGCCAGACGAGAGCTTCGGAGCGGCTCTCGTAAGCTTTTTCCAGGCACTCGAAGGCGTGGTCGTGGTCGCCGAGCGAGGCGTAGAGGATAGTGAAATCATAAGCGGAGACATGCCTGCGCGCAGAGTCTTCCGTCAGTTCATCGAGCACGCGCCGCGTTTCTTCCAACTCTCCCGCGAGGGCGTGAGCATAGCCGAGCGAGGCGCGTATGACGGGCGTCTCATCACGTTGGGCCAACGCCTTGTATTCCGCGATGGCCTGCGGCAGCAATCCCTTCTGCTCATAGGCCCAGGCGAGAAAGAAACGTCCCCAGATAAAGTTCGGGTCCATCTCAATCGCTTTGAGAAACTGCTCTATCGCCTCGTCGTATTGCCTGCCGAGAAAGAATGAGAGGCCGAGGTCCGCGTTGATTTCGAGCGAGAGCGGGTCTAGTTCCTGGGCCTGTTTCAATTCGCGCGTGGACTCTTCGAGGCGGCCCATGAGGGCCAGGTACCAACCGTACCAGTGATGCGCGGAAGCATATCCCGGATTGAGTTCGATGGCCCGCGTGTACTGCGTCTCCGCGCTGGTCCAATCCCAATCATAAAAGGCCAGGACAAGGGCCAGAGAGGAGTGCGCCTCCGCAAGCGTGTCGTCAATCTGCAAGGCTCGCATCGCCGCCGCGCGGGCCTTCGGCATAGCCTCTCTTGGGGGCAGGTGCGCGGCTGAGAGACCGTAGTAGGCGTCGGCCAGACCGGCGAAGGCGAGCGCGAACGCGGGGTCAACTTCGATGGCTTGAGTGAAATATTCGATGCCGCGTTTCAATCCATCCTTGGTCATCTTGCCCAGGTAGTAGCGGCCCTTGAGATAGAGTTGATAAGCCTCTGTGTTATCCGTGTAGCGTTTGGCGAGCAGCTTCTTCTCTTCGCCCGTCAGCTTGAGTCGCAGCTTGCCGGAGATGTCGCCGGAGATTTCCTCTTGTAGCTTGAAGATGTCCGAAGACTTGCGCTTGTACTGCTCGCCCCACAACTGCGAGCCGTCGAGCGCGTCCACCAGTTCCGTCTTGATAATCAGGTTGTCGTTGAGTTGAAGCACGCGGCCCATCATCACCGCGCGCACGCCAAGCTCTCGCCCGACCTGGCGCGAATCAACCTCGCGCCCCTTGTAACAGAAGACCGTGCTGCGCGCCATCACGCGAAGCTGCGGCAGTTGCGAGAGAATGTTGATGATGCTTTCGGTGATGCCGTCGGAGAGATATTCCATGTTCGGGTCCGCGCTCGCGTTTTGAAGCGGCAGGACCGCGAGCGAATCTATGGCCTTCGAGCGCGCGTGCTCGCTGGTCTGATTCTGGACCAGCGAGTTTGCCGACGCCTGGACCTTCGCCGGACGCTCGCGCCTTCCGAGCTCTTCCGTGTAGAGGTTGAAGAGATGGACGGGCGTGCCGTGCTTGACCAGTATTTCTCCGAGGTCTTCGAGATGTTCTTCGCGCTCTCCGAATTCGCGCAGGATGTGGACCATCTCCTTCGAGAGCAGGATGTGCCCGGCGTCGCCGCAATCCATCACGCGCTGCGCGAAGTTGATGCCGGACCCGGCGACATCCCTCTCGCCCGCGATGTTGAAGATGCGATAAACGAGGCCGCTATGAATGCCCATCCGCAGTTTTACTTCCGGCTGCTCCTTGAGCGAGCGCGCGATTTGCAGGGCGCAGCGCACAGGGGCTTCCGGGTCTCCGAAGAAAACTAAAGCCATGCCGTCGCCGGTCGCGCGCGTGATTAACTGGCCGGAGCCTTGCGCGCGCTTGAACTCTTCCGTCTCGCGGACCACCTGCTTGAGTTGCTGTAGGATGAAGGGCTGGCGGCTGGACCAATTTTTCGAGAACTCGACGAGGTCCATAAAAAGAACGTGGGCGATTTCCGGCGCGCTCGCCTTGTCCGGGTCCAGCAGCATCGTCTCCGCCGCAGCGTGCTGGCGCGTCTCTTCGCCGGGGATGGGCGTGCGCCCGGCCCTGTTATCTCCGGGCGGCATGGTCGAGTTGAGCACGGGTTGCGGCGTTGCTTCCGGATTGCTCATCGCATTCGTGCGATGTCTCTCGGTCTCGAATGCGAGACGCTGCTTGAGACGGCGCACATCGTCCGACATCTCCCGCGCCGATTGATAACGCGCCTCCCTCTCTTTCGCCAGCGCGCGCAGGATGATGCGCCCTATCTCTGCGGGCGCGCCCGGCATGAACTGCGTGAGCGGCGGCGGCTCTCTCTGTAGAATAGAAGCCAGCGTGTCGCTCGGAGTTGGCCCATCGAAGGGAGCGCGCCCCGTGACCATCTCATAGAGCACGACACCGAGGCTGAAGATGTCCGTGCGCGGGTCCACCTTATGCCCGCGCGCCTGTTCGGGCGACATGTATGTGACCGTGCCGACGATTGTGCCGGGGTCTGTCTCGGCCATCGTCACGTCAGTCGCGCTGTTGAGGCCGCCGCGCCGCTCTGCCAGCTTGGCTAATCCGAAGTCGAGGACTTTCACATAGCCATCGGCGCGGAGCATGATGTTCTCGGGCTTGATGTCACGATGGACGATGCCTTCGGCGTGCGCCGCCGCGAGCGCGCCCGCCACCTGGCCCGCAATCTCCAGCGCCTCTTCCAACTCTAAGGGAGACTGGATGAGCCTGCCTCTCAAGGTGACGCCGTTGATGTACTCGGTGGCGATAAAGTGCGTGCCGTTGGCCTCTCCGATCTCGAAGATGGTGAGGATGTTGGGATGGTTGAGGACGGAGATGGCGCGCGCCTCTTGTTCGAAGCGGCGCAGGCGGTCTTCGTCTGAGGTGAACTGCGCGGGCAGCAGCTTAAGCGCGATGGGCCTGTCGAGTTGCGTGTCAAGGGCCAGGTAAACTTCGCCCATCCCGCCCGCGCCGAGCGGCGAGCGAATCTCGTAACGTCCGAAACGTGTGCCCGCAGCGATGTTCATTTATTGCGTCAAAGTATTTCTGGACCAGTGACCATCAAGCCGCAGGGTTCTACTCTGTTCCAAGCAGCCCGAATGGTTAAGGCGCGGCCTTCGCCGCAGGCTTCTTCTTGTCGAAGATACTGCAAGCCTGGTACGCGCCGGTCGGGTCAATGGCCTCGCGGCCCTGTTCTATGTGGGTGATGACGCCCTCTTTGTTTATCACGAAGGTGGCGCGCGAGGAATAGCCGCTCTCATCATTGAAGAGGCCGTAAGCTTTAACCACGCTGCGCTTCCAATCGCTCAAGAGCGGGAAGTTCACGCCGATGTCCTGCGCGAACCTTTTGTTGGCGGCGAAGCTGTCCATGCTGATTCCCAGAACCTGCGTTTCCGTAGCATCGAATTTGGCTATATCAGACTGATAAGCCTGCAACTCCTTCGTTCAACCGCCCGTGAAGGCGAGCACGTAGAAGGCGAGCACGACGTTCTTCTTGCCCTTAAAGTCAGCGAGCTTGACGGTCTTGCCCTCCGTATCCGTGAGCGTGAAATCGGGCGCGGGTTGGCCCACCTTCAAATTCGTCTTGGGCGGCGCGGGCTGCTGTGCCACGACGGTCACACAGAGCAACGCGACGGCCATCATCATACCGAAAGCTTTCCTGATCATCTTGACCTCCAGTCCAATTCGCTAATCCGGCGTCCCTGACTCTACCACAATGATGAAAACTCTAGAAACAGTCGCCTGCCATTTTAAGTGATGGCAAACCGCCAGCATGCGGTTTATAGTATGCTGGCAATCAAAGCTCAAATTAATTAAACCGCAGTTCGGCGCAAGAGGATGGTTAATGGGCATTTCGCTAAAGTCTGAACATCTGAAGCGGTACAAGGACATCACGCTGCTCTTTATGAAGTACGGTCGGTCGGACCTGGTCAAGCAGGCCGGGTTGGAGGACGCGCTCGGTGATGAGAGCAGCCTCGCGGCGACCGAGTCTGCCGCCCCGCATGCCGAAGAGTTGGCGAACGATTTGGAGAAGATGGGCCCAACCTTCGTCAAGTTGGGCCAACTCCTCTCGACGCGCGCGGACCTGCTGCCCGCGCCCTACCTGGCATCGCTCGCGCGCCTGCAAGACAAGATAGAGCCTTTCTCCTTCAAGGATGTCGAACGCATCGTGACCAGCGAATTGGGGGTTCGCATCAGCCGTGCGTTCTCCGAGTTTGAATCAACCCCGATAGCCGCCGCCTCTCTGGGCCAGGTTCATCGCGCGCGGCTCAGGGATGGCCGCGAGGTGGTCGTTAAAGTGCAGAGGCCGGGCGTGCGCGAACAGATAGCGCAAGACCTGGACGCGCTCGAAGAGATAGCGACCTTCCTCGACACGCACACGGAGATGGGCAAGCGTTACGAGTTCGGGAACATGTTGTTGGACCTGCGCAAGAGCCTGCTGCGCGAACTGGATTACAGGCAGGAGGCGGGCAACCTGCTCTCCTTCAGAGAGAACCTCAAAGGCTTTGAACTGCTCGTCATCCCGCAGCCGGTTGAAGACTTCACAACTTCCTACGTGCTCACGATGGAGTTTATACAGGGCAAGAAGATTACGGATTTAAGCCCGCTCAGATTGATGGAGACGGATGGCCGCACGCTCGCTGACCAACTCTTCTCAGCCTATCTCAAGCAGATGCTCGTGGACGGCATCTTTCACGCGGACCCGCATCCCGGCAACGTCTTTCTCACAGAAGATAATCGCATAGCCCTCATAGACCTCGGCATGGTCGGGCGCATCATGAGCGGCTTTCAGGAGAACATGTTGAGGCTGCTGCTTTCCATCAGCGAGGGGCGCGGCGAGGAGGCTGCTGAAATCTCCATGCGGATGGGCGAGCCGAAGGTGGACTTCGACGAAGCGATGTTTCGCCGCCGCATCTCGGACCTCGTCGCGCAGCACAGGAGTGCCGCGCTGGACCGCATAGACGCGGGCCAGGTCGTTCTTGAAATCACGCGCATCTCTGCGGATTGCTGGTTTCGCCTCCCGTCCGAATTCACCATGATAGCCAAGACCCTGCTCAACCTGGACCAGGTCGTTTACACCCTTGAGCCTGCCTTCGACCCGAACGCCGTCATCCGCCGCCGCGCGACCGAAATCATGCAACAGCGTCTGTTGAAGACGCTCGCGCCCGGCAACCTCTTCAGCAGCCTCATAGACCTCAAGGACTTCGTAGAGAAACTGCCCATGCGCGTCAACAAGATTCTGGACGCCATCGGCAAGAATGAATTCAAGATTAAGGTTGACGCGATAGAGGAAAAGGTCTTGCTCGACGGCCTGCAAAAAATCGCCAACCGGATAACGATGGGACTGGTCCTGGCCGCCCTCATCATCGGCGCTTCGATGCTCATGCGCGTCGAGACGAGTTTCAAAATCCTGGGCTATCCGGGCCTGCCCATGATCTTCTTCCTGCTCGCCGCAGGCGGCGCGGTCGCGCTCCTCGCCAGCATCATCGTCAATGATCGGAAGGTCAATAAGGACAACCACAAATAGCTTTCCCGGTCAAAAAGGGTTCAAATCCGACCCTCAGAACTCGAAACTTCGCCCTTTGAGCAGGAAATTTAGCCTTCATGTCTCAAAACAGGTCGGGGAAAAGAGGGCAATTCGTAGACTTACCGGCCCGCCTCAAGAATTCCTCAAGGCATCTGTTTTAAATTTGTAACAAGTTCGGCACGCCCGACGCGCCGGACAGCCGTGGGGACCAATTCGTGGGAGAAGCAAGGTCATCAAATCTGTTCAAGCCGGAGCGCAACCGCTTCACGATGCTTCCTGTCGAAGCATCGCACAGCCTGGACAGGGCCGATGATGCCTTGGCAGGAGATTCCGACGGGCGGGCGGCTCCCGCTCCGCATACCGAACTACATACGTGGATTTATACTATGCAACTCATCCTCAGCAAAATCCAGACCCCCGATCAACCTTTGCCACTTTCGCGCCCCAGGCTCTTGAACATCATGCATGCCTCGTTGAGCGCGTGCACCTCCACCGTCATCAACGGGAGAGCCGGTACAGGCAAGTCTACTCTCGCCTCTGACTTCGCTCGTCGCTGCGGTCGCAAGGTCGCCTGGTTCAAAGTTGATGCCTCCGACTCTGACCTCCGCGTCTTCTTCGCTTACTTGATTGAGAGCGTCAGTCGAGCACGCCCTGGCTTCGGTCAGGAGACCCTCTTGCCTCTGCTTGAGACTGCCACCATCGAAGAGATGCCGGTGCTGGCCGAAGCCTTCATCTTTGAACTCTTGGAGAGCCAGGGCAAGGTTGAGCCCTTGCTCATCGTGATTGATGATTTGCATCTGGTCTACGATGCTGAGTGGGTCGTGCCCTTCTTCCGTCGCCTGCTGCCTTTGCTACCAGCCGAGGCGCACATGGTGATTACAGGACGGAGCATGCCGCCCGCGCCGTTGTGGAGGATGAGGTCGAAGCAGATGTTATGTGTGATAGAGGAGGCGACCTTAGGGTTCACGGAGGCGGAGGCGAAGAGGTTGTTCGAGAGCGAGGGGTTGAGCGAGGCGCACGCGCTGGCGGCCTTGAAGCACGGGAGAGGGCGAGCGGAAGTGATAGAGCGAGTGGCGAGGATCTTGAGAGAGTCAGGGAGAGCGGTGGCGGAAGGGTTCATCGCGACGGAGAGGCGAGCGCGCAAGCAACGTGTCCGTCATCTCCACGGACATTCATTTTAGAAACTGACTCCAACATCCCTTCTTGAGTCTGACTGTGTTAAGCTTAGAGCAAAATCCCCCGGCACACGCGAGGCCCAGTCCGATGATGCAACCGCCCGGCCAGCAAAATTCATCGAGGCCCGGATTAACAGGACCATTAAAGCCCAAGCCTGTTCAACCGGCCTTTTTTCTACGCACCAAACTCTTGCCGCCGAGGCCCGCCCCGGCGCTTCTTTCGCGCCCGCGCCTGACCGAACGACTGGTTGCGAACCTGGCCCATCCGGTCACGCTCGTCACCGCCAACGCCGGTTCCGGCAAGACCACGCTCGTCGCGGATTTCGTCCGCACCCACTCCAAGCAGTTCGTCTGGTATCAACTTGACCACACGGACGCGGACCCTTCCGTCTTCCTCGGCTACGTGACGCACGGCATCAAGCAGTCCGTCCCCGGCTTCGGCGAAGTGATGCTTTCATACCTCGAACAATCTGCGGACGAGTTGGCCCAATCGCCTGAGCGCGCCGTTGACGTGCTGCTCAACGAAGTCCTCGAACGAGTGGACCAGCAACTCATCCTCGTGCTCGATGATTATCATCACCTCGGCACGGACACGCGCGTTCACACGGTCGTTGACCGCCTGCTCTCTTACCTGCCGGACGTGATGCACGTCATCATCATCTCGCGCGACGTGCCGCCTCTGGCGTTGGCCCGCCTGCGCACTCAGGCTTCGCTCGCCATCATTGACCGCAACGAACTGCTCTTCACTGATGAAGAGACGC
The DNA here is from genome assembly GCA_034665545.1 of Blastocatellia bacterium. Lineage (GTDB taxonomy): Bacteria > Acidobacteriota > Blastocatellia > Pyrinomonadales > Pyrinomonadaceae > DASYML01. The sequence continues at coordinate 10,169 of JAXDFO010000451.1, read as the reverse complement.
GCGAGCTTTTTCGCAGCGTCTTCGACCTGGAATTGACTCCTGAGCAGTTGACAGAATATCGCGCGCGCACCCACGGCTGGATTACTGCCTTGCAACTGGTGCGGCAGGTCGCACAAAGACAGGCTCTCGCGCAAGGAGCGGGCGAAGACGGCGCGAATGCTCCCAACCTGCTAGACATCCTTCGTCAATCCGAGCGTGAAATCTTCGACTACTTTGCCGAAGAGGTCTTCGCGGATGAGTCGCCGGAGATACAACAACTGCTCCTGCGCATCTCGCTATTAGACCGTTTGGAGATTGACGCGTGCAGCCGCCTTTATCCTGACACCAGGTGCGGGTCTAACTTGCCCGCGCTCGTGCGTCGCAACGTCTTCATCACGGTGGCCTCGGACGGGCGCGGCGAAGAGTATCGCTTGCACCCGCTCTTCCAGGGTTTCTTAAGGCGTCGCTTGCGCTCCGAACTCGGTCGCGCGGGGATGGCCGCAGAGCACGCGCGCTGCGCCGACTACTTTCTTGAACACGGGGCATGGGAACAGGCCATGACCCACCTGCTCTCGGCTGAAGACTTCGAGCGCGCGGCCTCCGTCATCGCGGACAAGGGACGCGCCTGGATAGCGAGCGGCGCGCTGACCTCTCTCGTCACCTTCGCCGAAGCCCTTCCCGAAAACCTGGTCGAGGCGCACCCGCGCGTGCTCATCTACCGCGCGGAAGTTGCAAGACTGCGCGGCGAGTTCGACGCGGCCTACTCGCTTTTCCGTCGCGCCGCCGCCCTCCTTCAAGCGCAGGAAGACGGCGAGGGCGAAGCCGAAGCCCTGCATTCGCTGGCAACAATAGCCCGTCGTCGCGGCGATTACGAGCAGGCTTTCAGTTACCTGGACCGCGCCGTTGAGTTGAGCGACGAAGGCTCCGTCGTCCGTATCAAGTGCGGCAACACGCGCGGGTTGTGCCTGATGGCGACAGGGCAGTTGACGGCTGCCGAACTGGAATTTCGCGCCGCCCTGCAATCCGCCGAAGAACGCAACGACGAGCATTACATACGCATCATCGCGCATAACCTGGGCCTGCCCGCGATGATACGCGGCGATTTCGGTGAAGCCCTGCGCTGGCTGCGCCGCATGATTCGTGAGCACGCCAGCGGCCCTCCCATGCCGCAGGAAGCATGGGCGCTCGCCAACATGGCGCGCTGCTATCTCTTCCGTGGCGAGATGGAAACTTGCGAGCAGCATCTCGAACGCGCGCTCGAACGCTGCCAGCTTTTCAATCTCATACAGCATCGCGCCGAAGTCTTTCAAACTTACGGCGACCTGTACCGCGAGCGCGGGGAAGTCGCCCGCGCCAAAGAATTTTATGAACGCGCGGCGCGCGCCTATGACGACGCCGGGATAGACCTCTCGCTCTGTGAACTCTTGGAAGAACAGGCCGTGCTCAACTTGCAGATAGGAGACGTGACGGGCGCACGCGCGCTCATCGAACGGCTCATCGCCGCTCGCTCTCATGACGGAAATGAGATGGGCCAACACGGGGCGCGGCTCACGCGCGGTCGCATCCTGCTCGCGCAGGGCGACGCGGAGGCAGCGCGCGCCGACCTCGAACCGGCGGTCGCATACTTTCGCGCGCACGGGCTTTACTATTACGAAGTTCAAGGTTGCATGGCCCTGGCCGCCTGCGATTTGGGCGCGGCGCGCGAGGGCGACATGCTTGAGCACTTGCGGCGCGCGCTGGACCTCGCCGCGCGCTACGATTACGAGTACTGGTTGCAGAGGGAAGTCGCGCGCAACCCGCGCCTCTTCGCCATGCCGGAGGCCGCCGAACTGCTCCCGCCTGACGTGCGCGAGCATCTCGTCGAAACTCCCAACCTCTCGACAGCGTCCCCTGCATCCGCCACTGCAACTCAGGCCGCGCCGCTCTATGCTGCGTCACAGGCCGCGAGCATGGAGGCCGCGCCCGTTGGCAAAGCGGTCGTTGACCTGACCGTCAACATGCTCGGTCCCGTGGAGATTTACAGAGACCCTTCCAAGCCCTTCGCGGCTGACGCCTGGACCACTAAACGCGCGCGCGACATTCTCTGCTTCATCGCCTCGCGCCGTCATCGCCGCGCATCCAAAGACACCATCATAGACATTTTCTGGGGCGAGTCGGACCTCGAAGTTGTAGAGAAAAACTTTCACCCGACCGTCTCGCACATACGCAAGGCGCTCAATAGCAACCAGCCGCTCAAGCAGAATTTTCTGCTCTACCGCGACGGCGATTACCTGATTAATCCCGAATTCTCCTATCGCATAGACACGGAGGAATTCGACCGCCTCGTTTCCGAAGGCGAGGCCGCGCGTCGCGCCAGAGAGTTTGAGCGTTGCATCAACTCTTACGAGCAGGCCATAGCAATTTATCGCGGCGAGTTTATGCAGGGCAGTTATGATGAGTGGGTCGAGGAGCAACGCTCATACTACCGCGAGCAATATCTTCGCATGCTGGAAGCTCTCGCGGCGGTCGCGCAAAAGACCGAAGACTGGTCGCGCTCGCTCAAACTCGCGCAGCAAATCCTGCACGACGACCCGTTCCGCGAAGACATCCACTGTCTCATCATGCGCGCTCATGCCGCGCTCGGCAATCGCGTCGCCGTCAAAGACCAGTACGAAACCCTGAGCCGCGTCCTGCGCAAAGAACTCGGCGTCGAACCCGCGTCCGAAACACAGAAGACATACAAGGAATTGGTCAAATAAGTATCTAATGAAACTGTTGGAAAACAACCGAATTAGAAGATTGCTGCAATAATCCAGGTCTACTAGCCATGATAGTTTTACTCTCCGAACCTTTGGTTCGACCCTCGCACGTGCGACCCGTCCCGACGCGGGAAGCGCCTGCCGCCAGGACGCCGCAGTTGAAACGTAGTATCGTCGGGCGTCAACTCCCTGAGCATATGATCGAGAATATGGCCCGCAAATTACATCGCCTGACTGCGTTGACGCTCATCCTCCTGCTCTGTGTCGGTCCCGTCTTCGCGGGCATACAGGTCGCGGGCGCGGACGGTATCCAGGCCACGGGCGCGGACGGCATCCAGTACTTCAACACCTCCGGTATTCAAGCCACCGGCGCGGACGGCTTTCTCTCATACTCCGTCAACGGCATACAGGCCACCGGCGCGGACGGCATCAGCAGCACTGTCCCCAACGGCATTCAAGCCACTGGCGCGGACGGCTCCACATACGTTGGACCGAACGGCATTCAAGCCACCGGCGCGGACGGTATTCAAGCGACAGGGGCCGACGGCATTCAAGCCACCGGCGTGGACGGCCTTAACATCACCTGCGCGAACGGCTCCACCTATCACGTTGACTCTTTGATTATCCGGCGGCCCAACGGCATCCAGGCCACGGGCGCGGATACCGTCAACGTCATCGGCGCAGACGGCATTCAGGCGACGGGGGCCGACGGCATTCAAGCCACTGGCGCGGACGGCATGACCCTGCTGCGCGCCAACGGCATACAGGTCTCAGGCGCGGACGGCATACAGGCGACGGGCGCGGACGGTCGGACTTTCAGCATCTCGCCGGACGCGATTCGGATTGATGGCGCGGACGAAGTTATCATCAGCCTCCCGACAGGCATTTTGATTTCGAGCGCGGATTCGATTATCAGGACAGGCATTGAGACTCTCTCGGCGGCGGGCGGGGACGCGGCGCATCAGGTTGGCTTGCAGAGCGTAGACCCTGAGCTTGCTCTTAGTCTCGACCGCTTGACGGATGATAGCAACGTCAACGCCGTCATCGTCTTTCATCATCCTGTGAGCGGCGCGGACCTCACGGACCTGCGCACCTACAACGTGACGAACGGCACGCTCTACAGGGTCTTGCCGATGGTCGCCGTGACGGCAACCAAGCGGCAGTTGATACAGATTTCGCGCTTGCGCTCTGTGCGTTCCATCTACGGCAATCGCACGCTACAATCAACGATGGACACGCGCCTTGACATCAACGGCGTCAATCGCGCGGGGCTTGATTCGGAACTGAGCAGCAACAACGGCGGCTCGCCCTTGACCGGGCGCGGCGTGACGGTCGGCGTGCTAGACACTGGCATAGACGGCACGCACGCGGACATCTCAGGACGCGTCGTGCAGAACGTCAAGCTGGTGGATACGCAGAGCATCACAGTCGGCTTCAATACTCCGCTGGCGACGGAGAATCTGCCGAACACGGACCAGGCATACGGGCATGGCACGTTCGTCGCGGGAGTAATTGCGGGAAGCGGCTCGCGCTCCAATGGCAAGTATAGCGGCGTCGCGCCGAACGCTCGTCTGGTCGGACTGAGCGCGGGCGATTTGACGCTCTCCTTCGTGCTCTCCGGCCTCGACTATTTGCTGGCGAGTAACGAGAAGTTGAATGTCCGCGTCCTCAATTGCAGCTTTTCCGCCAACGCTCTTTATGATGTCAACGACCCTGTGAATGTCGCCACGAAGATGTTGACGGAGCGAGGCGTCAACGTCGTCTTCTCTGCGGGCAACACTGGGAGCGGCCTTCACACCTTGAACCCTTACGCGGTCGCGCCCTGGGTCATCAGCGTCGGCGCGACGGATAACCAGGGCCGTCTCGCTGCCTTTTCATCGCGCGGCGATTTCGGCAGCGCGCTCTTTCATCCGACCCTCGTCGCTCCCGGCGTCAACATCGTCGGCCTGCGCGCGAGCGGCATCAACCTGACGGGCACGAACGGCATCACTGCTGGCGGCGACACCGCAACCCTCGCGCCCGCCGAACTTCCTTTCTACACGACGGCGAGCGGGACCAGTTTCTCCGCGCCGCAGGTTGCGGGGACCATCGCCCTGATGCTCGAAGCCAACCCTCGCCTGACGCCCTCGCAGGTGCGGGATATACTCTGCCGCACGGCAACGCCCCTTCCCAATTATTACCAGCACGAGGCTGGCGCAGGGATGCTCAACGCTTATGCAGCCGCGCTCGAAGCCTCCTTCCCGCAGCGTCACATAGGAGCCTGGCGTTCTACGCTTGATCGCGGGCAGGCGCGTTTCGTCACGGACATGGCGCAAACCTTCAGTGGCATCGTGCGTGCGGGCAACGAATTCCAGTCGCCGCCTCTGACGATTCCGCAGGACGCCGTGCTCGCGTCCTTCCAGGTCGCGTGGGGACCGCCGACGACCTCCAACGATTTGACCCTCTCCGTCCTTGACCCGCGAGGCGTCAAGCAGGACGGCGGCAATACCGTCAACCAACCGGGATTGACAGGCAAGCGTGAGCGCGTCAGCGTCCGCACGCCCGCGCCCGGTATCTGGAGCGCGCGTGTCACGAATTCTCTAGGCTCGCTCGCCCTGCTCAACTCTAATCAACAGATTTACGGCGCGCTTGAAATCACGCGCATAGAGTATGCGCCTCTCTCGGATGTGAGCGGGCTGAGCGCGCTCTCGCGTTCGGAGATTTATCAGAGCCTGCAAACGTTCACGATGTTTCCCTTGAGCGGTCGTTATCGTCCCGGGTTCGGAGTCTCACGCGCGGACCTCGCTGCCGCCCTGGTGATGAGCGGGCGCGTGCCGCAGTATGTGCCGAGCCAGTCGCATTACCTGGACGTGACCGACACGACGACCATGAACTTCGTGGAGAGCGTGCAGGCCGCCGCATCCGGAAGGCTCTTCGCGGACGCCGCGCCGGGCGGTTACTTCCGTCCGGACGAACAGATTGACCGCGCCACCGCCGCCGTCACGCTCGTGCGCGCGGCTGGCTTCCAGAACGAAATCTATACCAACGACCAGTCGGCTTTGACGAAACTCGATGACGCGGGTGCGATTGCCGACACCGAGCGCGCTTATGTCGCCGTCGCGCTCAGTCATAATCTGCTCACGGCTGACAACTTTAACTTCCGCCCGCAAAGCGTCCTCACCAGAGCGGAACTGGCGCACGCCCTGACGACCCTCCTGGGCCGCTAAGAGAGAAGAGACCGAAGAGGCCGGAGTGAGAGTCAAGAATACCTGTCCCTGACTCTCACTCCGGCCTTCTGTTTTTAGTCTCTGAAAAAAAATATCCCGCAAAATGCTAAGAAATCCACCACCTCAAGTTTTCCTCAAGGGGGGCTTGTTAGAGTCTTGAACATGAAAGGCGCTCGGAGGCGTTGGCAGGTTTTGGAGAGGTTTGGCGGCGCGGCACAAGAGGGTTGGGCCAGCGTCGCGGGTCATTAAGTTTCGGCTTGCCACGGGTGTCGCTTTGTCGGGAGGCGGCGTCTGTGGCTGCGTCGGTTCGGAGGGTGACTTGCTGGCAGATACAAGCCACCCCCCGAACCGAAAGATTGAAGCCGGGCACACACTCTCCAAAAGGGAAGCGGGACGCGCCATCACTATCACTATCCGGCTTCAATCAAGAGGCCGCTTTGGGGGAAGCGGTTTCTTGATTGCCGTACCGGGGCGGTGAGACTGGTTTGGGGGAACTCGGTCTCACCGCACCGGACATCACGCCAGTCGAGCGGGGTCAAGCGAAAGCAGGAGTCAGCAAGTCAGGAATTTCAGGAGTCAGCACCGAAGAGCACGCCAAAGCTTTTCCGGGGACTCGCTGGCCTTCCGGCTTTTCGACTCCTGCTTTTATTTTTTCTCTTAACATCTCTAAAAAATTTCTATCAGCGACAGCTTCAAGGCCAGATTTCGCTTTATTCGGAGCAAGGGCTTCTGCTAGAGTGTGGTCCATCGTAATGCACAGATGTAGAGCATGACAGGGATAGAGAAGAGAGACTTCCCCCGCGCCGCGCCATGTCCTGGCCCATCTGAAGAGAGCGGCTGATATCTTACTGCCGTGGGCCAACCTGTTAAAATCGAGAGGAGCAAGGTTTCAATGGCACAACAGCAGCAGCAGCAGCAACAGCGTCAGCAGGGCAAGCTGAGAGCGCTCTTGGTCTACCCCGAATTTCCAGACACCTACTGGAGTTTCAAACACGCGCTTCCCTTCGCTGGAAAACGCTCCGCCTTTCCCCCTCTCGGCCTCCTGACGCTCTCCTCCATGATGCCCTCCACCTGGGAGAAGCGGCTCGTGGACCTCAACGTGCGACCGCTCAGGGATGCTGACATTGAATGGGCCGACATCGTCTTCGCCAGCGCGATGATCGTGCAGCAGGACTCTTTGAGGGAAGTGATTGACCGTTGCAAGGCGAAGAATCGCCGCATCGCTGTTGGTGGTCCATTTATCAGCACGGGCGCGGAGCATGTGGACGACGCTGACTTCGTCTTCAAAGGCGAAGCCGAGACGACCTTGCCGGATTTCCTGCGCGATTTGGAAGCGGGCGAGCCGCAACACCTTTACGCGAGCGACACGAAGCCGGACTTGACGCGCACGCCGATTCCGGATTTCGCGCTCGCGGACATGCGCCGCTATTCCTCCATGTCCATACAGTACTCGCGCGGCTGTCCCTTCAACTGCGAGTTCTGCGACATCATAGAGATTTACGGTCGCGTCCCACGCACCAAGACCAACGAGCAAGTGCTGGCGGAGTTCGACGCGCTCTATGGCGCAGGCTGGCGCGGCTCGCTCTTTATCGTGGACGATAATTTCATAGGCAATAAGAAGAGCGTCAAGAAACTGATGCCCGCCGTCTGCGAATGGATGGAGCAGCACCGTTATCCTTTCAGCCTCTTCACGGAGGCGAGCGTTAATCTGGCCGACGATAACGACTTGCTGGAGATGATGCGGCGGGCCAACTTTCGCAAGGTCTTCTTAGGCATCGAGACGCCCGTCGAAGAGAGCTTGAAGGAGGCGCAGAAGGGCCAGAATACGAAACGCAGTCTACTCGATTCGGTTCACAAGATTCAGTCTTACGGGATGGAGGTGATGGCCGGTTTCATCGTCGGCTTCGACCACGACCCTGCCGACATCTTCCAGCGTCAGATAGACTTCATACGCCAGAGCGCGATTCCGATGGCGATGGTCGGCCTGCTCACCGCGCTGCCCGAAACGCAGTTATGGCGGCGTCTCGAAAAAGAGGGACGACTTCTCATGGAGAGCACGGGCAATAACACGGACGGCACGCTCAACTTCATCCCCACGATGGACCGCGAGACGCTGCTCGAAGGCTATCAGACCATCCTGCGCAACATCTACAGCCCGGTCGAATACTACAATCGCGCCTGGGCCTCTCTCAAGAACACGGTCACGACCGGCATGCCGCCGATTAGAACGCTCAGTACGGAAAACATGATTTCATTCCTGCGCGTCGTCTACAGGCTGGGGATTGTGGATAGCTCGCGGAAAAATTTCTGGCAGTTCCTGCGCCGCACTTTTCACGAGCGACGAGACCTGCTGGCGGACGCCGTCACGCTCGCCGCGATGGGCTATCACTTCCGCAAAGTGACGGAGGAGTACTGTCGTTAAAGTCTGCCATCATGAATTCATGATGTGCAGCAGCGCGGTCTCTTCTTCTTCTGTGAGAAAGCTGAAGCTCAGGCTGAAGCCGATGTTTGGTTGAACGAAGGCGACTTCGCCGCGCAAGGGAAGCCATGTGCCATCCGGCAACTTGATTTCAAAGCTGATGAGTTCGCCCCCCGTCACGGCCCCCGTCGTGTCTATGAAGCAACCGCCCAGGCTGATGTCACCGACGCGCCCGTCGTATCTTCCAGACATCCCTTCCCACCTGGCTTCCATGCTCATCGCCACACGCTCATCGCTTCTTCGCTCTTCTCTCATGAAGCTCCCTCTTCCGCTAGTCTTCTTTCTTTATTGGTCCAGATGGGCCCACGCTCCAGACCGGCGCGCGCGCGTGCTTCCCCCTTAAGAAGAGGCAACGCGATAAATCATAACGCCGTCTGAGTTTTCAGTAAACGTTATCAAGGGAATGACTGTTGACAGTAGGGCGGGCATTTGATACACCCAGCGCGCTGATGCTTGCCGCGTAACTTGAGCCGGTTGGCCGCTCCCGGCCTTGCTGGCCCGACCCGAAAATGCTACCCACACTCTATGGAGGATTGTGATGAGAAAAGACCGCGTGTTTATTCTGATTCTATCCCTGCTGGCGTTCGCCGCGCCCTGCTTCGCGCAGGCCGCGCCAGACAAGCAGCCCAATAATATTAAACCGCCACAGGCGAAAGCCACCGGCGGCTCTCCCAAGAAGAGCGCGGCCAAAAGCATGAGCAGTTCCGCAGATGACCCCGTCGCCAAAGAACGGCAACTCCTCGAAGCTCTCAAGAAGGGCGACATCCAGGGCTTCGGCAGCTTTCTCACAGACGACGCGATGGAACTCACAGACCACGGCCTCAGTACGAAGGCCCAGATTATGGAAGTCTTGAAGGGCGCGAGCTTGATTGACTATACGATGACAGAGGTCAAGATGACGGCGATAGATAAGGACGCGACGCTGGTCACTTACAGGACCAGTGGAAAATTTTCCGCGAACGGACAGGAAGGAACCTACGATAGTCGAGCGAGCACTGTCTGGGTCAAACGCGGCGGCAAATGGCTCGCCTTCTTTCACCAGGAAATGCCTGTGGGCCAACCTCATCAATAAAAGATAAAGTTGAGCGCGGAAAGTTAAAGCGAGGGCAGGCGGCTTGCATGCCGCCTGCCCTCGCTTTAAAAAATTCCATAGCTTTCTCTCAGCCCTTTTTCGCCAGCCTCTTTTTCGTGCTTCTCTTTTGCGCCGCGCTCTTCCTGGCGTTGGTTCCGACTCTCTTCTTCTTCGCGGCTTTTCTGGACCTGGCGGGTTTAGTCTCGTCAGTCTCATTCCCGCCCGTCTCGGTCCCGCCCTGCCTGGCGTGGCCCATCTCTTCTAGCAGTTCGGAGAAGTCGAAGCCGAAGAGTTCCTTAATCTTGAGATTGAGCGTGGGCATAATGAGGCTCTGGCCGACCGTCGAGAGTTCATCCACGAGGCTGTCTGCGAAGACGGAGAGTTGCGAATGCTTGTGTCCTGCCGCGTGCGCGTTCTTGTGCGCGTAGCCGAGCGTGTAGCCGAGCGCGAAGCCAGCCGAGAGCGCGCCCATGCTCCACACGAGCGGGTCTTTCTGAAACTGCTCTCGATAATCAAGCACGCCGCTGACGGTGTCCTTGACTGTCTCGTACTGCTCCGTCACGGTCTCCTTGATTTCCTCAACCGTCTGCGAGATGGATTCGCGCGTCTCCTCCATGCGCCGTTGTAGCTCTGCCTTCGTCAACTGCTCCTCACCGGCGGTCGAAGACTCGCGCCCTCGCCCTCCTCTACTCTCG